>DASXCR010000031.1:0-7825 GCA_036491075.1 Solirubrobacteraceae bacterium | reverse complement strand
TCGGATGCCAAGCGGACCCCTGCGCGTCGGAGTGCTCGCCTCGGGCACGGGCACGAACCTGCAGGCGCTGCTCGACGGCGTCCACGGCGCGGAGGCGACCGTCGTGGCCGTGGCGGCGGACCGGCCCGGAGCCCTCGCGCTCGAGCGTGCGGCGGGCGCCGGTATCGAGACGGCGGTCTTCCGGCTCGCCGACCACGCGGATCGTCCGGCGCGCGACGCGGCGATCGCCGACTGGATGCTCGCGCGCGACGCGCAGCTGATCGTGCTCGCGGGCTACATGGCGATCCTCACGAGCGCGTTTCTCAGCCGCTTCGCGGGCGCGGTCGTCAACGTGCATCCGTCGCTGCTGCCCGCGTTCCCCGGCATCCGCGCGATCGAGCAGGCGCTGGAGTACGGCGTGAAGATCTTCGGCGTGACGGTGCACTTCGTCGAGGACGACGGTGGCGTGGACACCGGCCCGGTGATCCTGCAGCGCGCCATCGAGCTTGCGAGCCCAAGCGATCCGGACGAGATCCATGCGCTGCTGCGCCCGATCGAGCACGCGCTCGTGCCCGAGGCGGTGCGGCTCATCGCCCGCGGCGCCGTCACGCGCGATCCGCAGAACCCGCGCCGCGTCCTGATCTCCGCGGCCGGCCAGCTGTAGCCGCGACCCGCCTCCAGGACGCGGCCGTGCTATCCAGGCGGCGCGGCCGCCGGCCGTCGGCGGCGCTTCGACGCGACCGGCAGCTGCGACGACGGGCAGAAGTCCGCCAGCACGCATGCCTCGCAGCGCGGCTTCTTCGCCGCGCACACGCGCCGGCCGTGCAGGATCAGCCGGCTGGAGAACAGCCCGCGCTCGGCCGCCGCGATCATCGGGTTGAGCTCGAGCTCGACCTTCACCGGGTCCTCCTGCGTCGTCAGGCCCAGCCGCCTGGACAGCCGCAGCACGTGCGTGTCGACCGGCAGGCCGGGCTTGCCGAACGCGACGCTCAGCACGACGTTGGCCGTCTTGCGACCGACGCCCGGCAGGCTCACGAGGTCGGCCATGCGATCCGGGACCTCGCCGTCGAAGCGCTCGACGACCGCGCGTGCCATCCCCAGCAGGCTGCGCGACTTCGCGTTGAAGAAGCCCGTCGGGCGGATCAGCTCCTGCAGCGCGACCTCGCCGGCGCCCGCGAGCGCCTCGGCATCCGGATAGCGCTCGAACAGCGTCGGCGTGACCGTGTTGATCATCTTGTCGGTGCTCTGCGCGGAGAGGATCGTCGCGACGAGCAGCTCGTAGGGGTTGTGGTGATCGAGCTCGCACAGCTCCGTGCGCGTGCCCGGGTACTCGTCGGAGAGCCGCGCGTACGTCTCGCGAGCCCGACCGGCGGCTGTTCGAGGTCGGATCATGGACGTCGAGATCCTACGAGGCGCGCCGCGCCTCGTACGTTTGTCCGTTCTCGCTTTACGCGGCAACGCCCGCGCGCCATGATGGCGCGCGTGGGGGGAGCTGCCAGAGCGGTGCGCACGCCATCGCGCGACCGCGTCACGCCGATCACGGCACCCGCGGGGCTCGCTGCGCCCGTGCCACGAGGGCGCGCCCGACAGCAGCGGCGCGAGCTGCTCCTCACCGGCCTGCTGCTGACGGCGCTCCTCCTCCTCGTCGCCACGCCGGCGCACGCGATCGTCCGCGACGGCAGCGGCCACGCCGACCGCATCACCGGCACGAACATGCGCGACCTGCTGCGCGGCGGCCAGGGCAACGACGTCCTGCGCGGCCACGCCGGCAACGACGTCCTGCTCGGCGACTTCGGCAACGACAAGCTCTTCGGCGACGGCGGCAACGACCGTCTCGAGGGCGACTCCGGCAACGACAAGCTGGAGGGCGGCGAGGGCGTCGACCAGCTCGACGGCGGCACCGGCAACGACAAGGTCGACGGCGGCCCGGGCGACGACCGCATCGACGGCGGCGACGGCGACGACACGCTGCTCGGCGGCGACGGCGACGACTTCATCCTCGAGAAGGGCTTCGGCAACGAGGTCCTCGTCGACGGCGGCGCGGGCGACGACTACATCAACGTCAACCGCGGCAGCGACCGCGCGGTCTTCGGCCGCGAGGGCGACGACATCCTGATCGGCGGCAACGGCGCCGACGTGCTCAACGGCGGCGCGGGCAACGACTTCATCGAGGGCGACGCCGGCAACGACACGCTGATCGGCGAGGGCGAGGACGACAAGATCCTCGGCGACGGCGGCACGAACACAATCGACGCCGGCCCCGGCAACGACACGATCTGGAGCGGCCAGTACCCGGGCAACATCGACTGCGGCGACGGCATCGACACCGTCTACGCCCAGTACCTCACCGACGGGCGCCTGGAGCGCGGGACCCCCGACCAGGTGCAGGACCCGCTCGTGCGTACCCCGTTCACCTTCACCAATTGCGAGGTGATCATCCCGATCACCGTCCGCGACCTCGGGCCCCTGTCGCCGGAGCGGCCCAACCCGCAGTACATCGACCCGGCGACCGTGGACGGCACCGCCACGAACGCCGGCCTCCAGCAGGCCGGCCTTCCGGGCGCGGGCGAGGTGGCGCTCGTCAACAACGAGAACGCCGACCAGCCCGCGCCGAAGTACGGCCAGGCGACGGCCGGCAACGACTCGCTGACGGTGCGCCACGAGGCCGCGCTCGCTCCCGACGGCGGGCTCTACGGGCTCGCCGGCAACGACCGCCTCGAGGGCGCCGACGGCCCCGACCGGCTCTACGGCGGCTCGGGCAACGACGGCCTCTACGGGCGCGGCGGCTCCGACGTGCTCGAGGGCGGACCGGGCAACGACACGCTCGAGGGCGGGCGCGGCGAGGACATCCTCGACGGCGGTCCCGGCAACGACCACCTCAACGGCGGCTTCGACAACGACCTCATCGACGGCGGCAGCGGCAACGACAAGATCACGGCGGTCGGCGGCGGCCGCGACACGATCGACTGCGGTCCCGGCGACGACACCGTCGTCAAGGACAAGTCCGACACGGCGGTCAACTGCGAGCACGTCTCGGGCTGACGCTGGCGATATGCTCGCCGGCATCTCCGACGCCGCCGACAGCGAGCCCGCCACGACCCCGATCGGGCTCACCGAGCCGGGTGCCGCGAAGCTCACGCGCGCGCTGCTGTCGGTCTCCGACAAGCGCGGCATCGTCGATTTCGCGCGCGGCCTCGCCGAGCTCGGCGTGCAGCTCGTCTCGACCGGCGGGACCGCCAAGGTGCTCGCCGACGCGGGCCTCGAGGTGCGCTCGATCGAGGACTTCACCGGCTTCCCGGAGATCATGGACGGGCGCGTCAAGACGCTGCACCCGCGCCTGTACGCCGGCCTGCTCGCCGTGCGCTCGAACCCCGAGCACCTCGCCGCGATCGCCGAGCACGAGATCGAGGAGGTCGACCTCGTCTGCGTCAACCTCTATCCGTTCGAGTCGACCGCGGCGCGCCGCGACGCGACCGAGGCGCAGATCATCGAGAACATCGACATCGGCGGCCCGACGATGATCCGCGCCGCCGCCAAGAACCACGCCTTCGCCGCGGTCGTCACAAGCCCGGAGTCCTACGACGCCGTCCTCGACGAGCTGCGCGGCTCCGCCGGCCTCCTGTCGATGCCCACCCGCGCGTCGCTCGCCGCCGAGGCGTTCGCGTACACCGCGCGCTATGACACCGCGATCGCGCGCTGGTTCGCCGAGAAGTCCGAGGACTTCCCGCCGCTGCACGTGCGCGCCTACGAGAAGGTCACCGACCTGCGCTACGGCGAGAACCCGCACCAACGCGCCGCGTACTACGCGCAGGTCGGCTCGCGCACGCACCTGCTCTCCCAGGTCCGCCAGCACCACGGCAAGGAGCTGTCCTTCAACAACCTGCTCGACCTCGACGCGGTGCGCAGGATCGTCGCCGACTTCACCGATCCGGCCTGCATCATCGTCAAGCACAACAACCCCTGCGGCGCCGCGCTCGGCACGGGCCCGCTGCAGGCCTACGAGCGGGCGCTGGCGACCGACCCGCTTAGCGCGTTCGGCGGCGTCATCGCCTTCAACCGCCCCGTCGACGTCGCGACCGCGCAGCGCCTCTCCGAGCAGTTCGTCGAGGTGCTGTTCGCGCCCGGCTACGAGGACGGCGCGATCGACGTGCTCGCCGCCAAGCCTTCGATCCGCATCCTCGAGGACAACGAGCGGCGCACGGCCCTGATCGCCGAGCCCGACGTCCGGCAGGTCATGGGCGGCCTCCTGGTCCAGGACCGCGACCTCGAGTTCGCCGACCGCACCGAGATGGAGATCGCGACCAAGCGCGCGCCGAGCGACGACGAGTGGCGCGACCTGCTGTTCGCCTGGCAGATCTGCAAGCACGTGCGCTCCAACGCGATCGTGCTGGCGAAGGACCTGACGACCGCCGGCATCGGCGCGGGGCAGATGAGCCGCGTCGACTCGGTGCGCCTGGCCGTCGACAAGTCGCGGCTGGAGTCGCTGCAGGGCGCGGTGCTCGCCTCCGACGCGTTCTTCCCGTTCAGCGACGGGCCGGAGATCGCGATCGGCGCCGGCGTCACGGCGATCATCCAGCCGGGCGGGTCGCGCAACGACCCCGCCGTCCGCGACGCCGCCGACGAGGCGGGCATCGCGATGGTCTTCACGAGCCGCCGCCACTTCCGCCACTGAGCCGATGCGCGAACCGCGGATGCTCGTCGCGATCGAGGCCGTGGCGTACGTCGGCGACGGCTCCTGAGGCGAAGTTCCTGCACCTGCCTGCGAGCCGCGCGTCCGTCCGGCGCGTGCCCGACACTCCGCCGCTCGTGATCGTCGCCCCGACCCGCAACGCACCCGATGTCAAGCCCCGTTCCTAGCCCCGCGGGCTCCTCCGCGCTCACCCTGCGCGCGTGGCAGCAGGCGGCCCTCGCGCAGATGTCCGACTGGCACGAGGGCCCGTTCCTGCTGTCCGCGGCACCCGGCGCGGGCAAGACGATCCCGTCGCTCGTCCATGCTCGCGCGCTGCTGCGAGCGGGCGTCGTCAGGCGCGTGCACGTCGTCTGCCCGACGACCCCGCTGACGCGCCAGTGGGCCGAGGCCGCCGGTCGCCTCGGCGTCCAGCTCGCCCCCGACGCCGACGAGCTCACCCCGCCGCGCGACTTCCACGGCATCGTCGCGACGTACGCGCGCGTCGCGCAGTCGGCCAAGCGCTGGGCGTCGCAGTGCGGCGAGCGCACGCTCGTCATCGCCGACGAGTGCCACCACCTCGGCGACGAGCTCGCGTGGGGCGAGGGCTTCACGCGCGCGTTCGCGGCCACCGACCGCTGGCTGCTGCTGTCCGGCACGCCGTTTCGCTCCGACCAGTGCGCGATCGCCGGCGTGCGCTACGACGACGGCGTCGCCGTGCCGGACGTCAGCTACAGCTACGCCGATGCGGTCCGCGACGGCATCTGCCGCCCGGTCGCGTTCATCCCCTACGACGGGACGCTGTCGTGGCAGTCCGGCGACGACGTCATCGAGTCCTCGTTCGACGACGTGCTGACGACGCGCGAGGCGAGCCGCCGCTATCGCACGGCGATCTCGACCGAGCTCGCCGACGGGCTGCCGCGGATCCTGCGCGCCGCCCACGAGCGGCTGGAGGAGGTCCGCGCCGGCGGGCACCGCGACGCGGGCGGGCTCGTCATCACCGCCGACGGCGGCCACGCGCGGCGCGTCGCCGCGACGCTGAAGGACATCACCGGCAGGTCGCCGGTCGTCGTCGTGCACACCGACGCGCGCGCGGCGCAGAAGCTGCGCGCGTTCGGCAGGAGTCGCGAGCGCTGGATCGTCGCCGTCAACATGGTCTCCGAGGGCGTCGACATCCCGCGCCTGCGCGTCGGCGTCTACGCCACCGCCGCGAAGACGCCGCTGATCTTCCGCCAGATCGTCGGGCGCTTCGTGCGCACGCTCGGCGGACGCCCGGCCGAGATGAGCTACCTCTTCCTGCCCGCCGACCGGCTGCTGCGCATGCATGCCGCGGAGGTCGAGCAGGAGCTTCACCACGTGCTCAAGCCGCCAGCCGAGCCGGGCGAGGGGGACGGCGAGCTCGACGAGATCCCCGACCGCGTCCGCACCGAGCCCGACGTGCCCGACGCCTTCATCCCGCTCGCCGCCGACGTGGCGCCGCAGCTCGCGCTGTTCGGCGGAGGCCCGCCGGCGCCGCTCGCCAAGCGCGTCGTGTTCGCCGGCCCGCCGGCGGTGGCGGACAATCCGGGTGACGACGAGGCCGACCGCGAGCCCGCCGTCCCCGTGTTCAAGCAGCGCGCCCGGTTGCGCGACAAGCGCCACGGCCTCGTCAAGACGCTCGCGGGCTACAGCAAGAGCTCACATCGCGAGGTCAACACGTGGGTGAACCGCAAGAGCGGCGTGTCGAGCGTCGCCGACGCGACGATCGAGCAGCTCGAGCGCTCGATCGAGCTGCTGCTCGCCGAGCTCGACCGGCTCAGCCGGCGCCGCGCCGCGAGCTGACCGCCCGGCGCTGTCGCGGCAGGAGCGCGCGGCGCGCCGGTTACGTCAGATGACGCGACCGCCCGGCGCTGTCGCGAGCATGGGTGATCGCGCTCATGACGACCGATCCCTGGACGCCCGCAAGTCCCTGTGGCCGCTGCCCCCCGTCCCAGCGGAACGCTCGTCGCGACAGCGCGGGTCCCGTGCGCCAGTGCAGGTCGCTCGGCTCGCGAGCGCCACGCCGACGCCCGCGCCGCAGGCGATCCCGACGCCGATCCCGAGCCCGCCGGTGCTCGCGCCTGCGATGGCCCCGAGGATGCAACCGATGACGACGTAGACGTAGGTCCTGACGTTGTTCATGTGAGATCCCTTCTGGACGCGCTGACCCGTCGACGGGTTCTACGGATCTCACTGGTCTGCCCGCCGACCCGTCGATCGACGCGCGCAGCGCGGGTCGCGTCCGGCATCCGCAGTCGCGGGTGTGCGCTCGGCGGGTACCCGCGCGCTCCGGTCGATCGCCCCGTCAGCGCCCGCGCAGCGCCGCGCGCGGGTGGGTCTATGGGCCGTCTGGGACTCGAACCCAGAACCTCGAGGTTAAAAGCCTCTCGCTCTGCCAATTGAGCTAACGGCCCGCCGTCCGGGCCGCGCGTTCGCGCAGAAGCCGTCCGCCCCGAGACGCGGCCCGAATACCCCCAGGGGGAGTTGAACCCCACTCCTCGAGCTTGAAAGGCTCACGTGCTAACCGTTACACCATGGGGGCCTGCGACGGGGCATTGTAGGCCGCCGCGTCCGCGGCGCCCCACCGCGCCCACGGCACCGCCGCCGCGCGACGCGCGGCGCGGGCCCGCCGCGAATGAGTAGCCTGCGCCGGCGCGCGTAGCTCAGCGGTCAGAGCATCGCCCTTACAAGGCGGGGGTCGCCGGTTCGAACCCGGCCGCGCGCATCGCGTCGACCGGCCTCGTCGTCGGCGATGGGCAGCTACCCTCGTCCCCGCATGGTCGTCGAGCCGGCGCGATCCGAGAGGGCGAGAGCACCGCGCTGGGTACGGGTGGCCCTCGCGGCATGCATGCTCTGGGTCGCTGCGCTCGCGCCGACCGCCTCCGCGTCGGCCGCCCTGCCCTCCACGGCGACGGTCGCCAACCCCGTCCTCACGCGACCGGCCGGCGTGCTCCTCGGCCAGCTCGAACTGCGCGCGACGTTCACCGACCACGGCGCGACAGCGATCGCCACGCCGAGCCCGGTGCGCCTTGCGGCCGGCCTCGACTTCCGGATCCGCACGTGCGTCTGGACGAAGGCGCCAGCGCAGGCGCCGGCCTCGGTCTGCGAGGAGGCCGACACGCGCCCCAACGCGCTCACCGGCCTGACGGGCGTGGCCGCGCC
>DASXCR010000030.1:0-10987 GCA_036491075.1 Solirubrobacteraceae bacterium | reverse complement strand
AAGCTCTCCAAGCGCCACGGCGCCGCCTCCGTGCAGGAGCTGCGCGACGAGGGCTACCTGCCCGAGGCGCTGCGCAACTACATGGCGCTGCTGGGCTGGGGCTCGGAGGACGACGAGACGATCCTCTCGACGCAGCAGCTCGTCGAGCAGTTCAGCATCGAGCGCGTGTCGAAGAACCCCGCGCGCTTCGACCATCAGAAGCTGCGCTGGCTCAACGGCCGCTACGTGCGCGAGCTGTCGGTCGACGACCTCACGCGGCGCCTCGAGACGTTCACCGGCCGCACCGGCCTGCGCGCCGCGGTCGAGATCTCGCGCGAGAAGATGCAGACGCTTGCCGACTTCTGGCCGCTGGCGGGCTTCATCTTCGACGGTCCGGTCGACGACGCCGCGGCGCGCGAGAAGTGGCTCGACGAGGACGGCCGCGCCGCGCTGACCGACGTGCGCGCCGCGTTGCAGGACCTCGAGCCGTTCGCGCAGGAGGAGGTCCAAACCGCGCTGGAGGGCCTCGTCGTGGCGCGCGCGTGCAAGCCCAAGCAGGTCTTCCAGCCGATCCGCGTCGCGCTCGCGGGACGCGCGATCTCGCCCGGGATCTTCGAGACGCTCGTCGTGCTGGGGCGCGACGAGTCGCTGCGGCGGATCGATCGGGCCCTGATCGCGTAACGAATCCCGGGCTTGCCCTCAACCAAACGTCCACAGCTGCCGATACGGGGGATGCCCCACCGATCCCGACCCGAAGGCAGGGACCGCATCACATGATCTCGCCAGCACCCGCACGCACCGCCTCGAACAGCGCTTCCGTCCAGCGCCATCACAACGAGGGCCATGGCCGCCGGCTCACCGCGGCATTCGAGGCGCTCGAGGCGTTTCCCGCGCTTGCGGAGTCGCGCAACCGCCTGCTGCGCCTCGTCAGCGCCGAGCGCGTCTCGCCCGCCGACATCGTCGCGACGGTCGAGTCCGACATCGCGCTCGTCATCAGCGTGATGCGCCTCGCCAACCAGATCGACGGTCCGCGCCGCGGACGCGTCGAGTCGATCGTCAAGGCCGTGGAGGTGCTCTCGCCCGAGTCCGTCCAAGCGCTCGCCTCGAGCGCCCGCACGTTCGACTTCTTCGAGCGCTCGTCGCTGTGGGACGCGGCGCCGGAGCGCTCCCGCCTGCACGGCGTCGCCACCCAGCGTGCCGCCGACCGCCTCGCCCAGGAGGCCGGCTACGAGCATCGCGACCGGCTCATGGTCACGACGCTGCTGCACGACATCGGCAAGCTCGTGCTCACGCACGCCTACCCCGGCTACCCCGAGCAGGTCCACGGCGACGCCCGCACGCCCGAGGAGCGCGTGCATCGTGAGCGCCGCGAGCTCGGCGTCGACCACGCGCTCGTCGGCGGCGTGCTGGCACGGCGATGGGGCCTGCCGGCCGCGGTCGCGTCCGCGATCGAGCGCCATCACTCCGAGGACGCGCAGGGTGAGGCGGCGTTCGTCCGGCTCGCCGACATGCTCGCGCACTACGCCCACGGCGACCAGATCTCCCCGAACTCCCTGCTGAAGACGGCCCGCGCGGTCGGCCTCGGCCCGAGCGAGCTGCGGTCGGTCATGTACGACCTGCCCTACCCGAGCTCGGGGCGCCCGCGCCAGATCGATCCGTGCCCGCTGTCGGGTCGTGAGGTCGAGGTGCTCAAGCGCCTTGCCGAGGGCAAGGTCTACAAGCAGATCGCCGCCGAGCTGCAGCTCTCCACCTCGACCGTGCGCACGCACCTGCACAACATCTACGGCAAGCTCGGCGCGGTCGATCGCGCGCAGGCCGTGTTGATCGCGACCGAGCGCGGCTGGCTGTAGACGGCGCCCGACCGGTCAGGCGGCCGGGGAATCGGTCGCCGCGCCGGCGGCGACGGCGCCGCCGCCGCCGCGCAGCGGCCACGGCGGGCCGGGCTCGCCGCGCCGCCGCGCCGCGACGACCCAGGCGAGCGCGGCGACGCCCATCCCGAACGCATCGATCGCGACGTCGACCGGAGTGCCGTGGCGCCCGTGCACGAACGTCTGGTGGTACTCGTCGCTGCTCGCGTAGAGCAGGGCGATCGCGGTCGCGAGGATCGGGCGGCGCCAGTGCGTCGCGCGCGTGAGCGTCAGCCACAGCGCCGCGAAGATCGAGATGTGCGCGAGCTTGCGCAGCAGCAGGTCCCAGCGGCCGAGGCCGGAGCTGAGGTCGGGGGTGGCCGACAGCGCGTAGATCAGCGCCATCACGGCCAGCGGCGGCGCGTACCGGCTGATGGCTCGTCTCATACCGGTCCGGCGGGTCGCATACAGTGACGATAGAGCGATGATCTCGATCACCACGAAGTCGCCGTACGCGCTGCAGGCGCTGTCCGAGCTCGGGCGCTCCGGCGACGGGCCGATCCCGATCGGGGAGCTCGCCCGCCGGCGCGACATCCCGGTGCAGTTCCTCGAGCAGCTGTTCGCGACGCTGCGCCGTGCCGGCGTGCTGAAGTCCCAGCGCGGCGTCAAGGGCGGCTACACGTTCGCTCGCCAGCCCGGTGACATCACCGTGCTCGAGGTCGTCGAGCTGCTCGACGGCCCGTTCGGGCGCGACGCGCAGGGGATCTTCGGCGAGGCGGCGGCCGCCGCGCGCAACGTGCTCGGCGCCACGACGATCGCCGACGTCGTCGAGCGCGAGGCGCGCCAGGCGGGCGTCGCGATGTACCACATCTGAGCAGGGGTCCGCAGACACGGGCAGCCCCCAGCGTCTGCGGGCCGTTGTGTCGCTCGCGACCGCTGGGAGAGAGGGCGGATTGGCGTAGCCGGCGCGCACCGAGACGAGTCCACGTCGATGATCGGTCCCCCCGGTACATGACGCATGCTGCCGCGCCCAGGGGGGACGAACGCGGGGACCGCCCGCGCGCGGCTTGCGAGCTTCGTGGGCGGCCTTCGCATTCCACGACCGACGTTCGCTCGCGCCGAGCGAGGTACGCGCCGTGCTCCTCGACGATGCGGGTCTTGCGGTAGCGGAAGCTCTCGCTCTACTCTGAGCAAGGACATGGACCCGATCCGCGTCATCTACCACGAGCACCCGGGCGACGGTCGGTCTGCCGAGAGCCCCGCCCTGCCGGGCCGGCGGATCTTCGGCGAGGCCTACGGCGACACGCACGATCTTGCGGAGCAAGGCGTCCGGTTCGTGCTCGACTGCGACGTGGAGGAGCGCGGCGCGCCCGCGGCAGCGAGCTACCCGCCGATCGAGCACTTCGTCCCTGTGCCCGCCTGATCCGGGTGCTGACTCGCGCGCATAGTGGCGCGCACCGGCCGGATCGCCCGTACTTGCGGGGTGTTGGCGCGATGTACCACCGCTCGCCCGACTCCTCCGCGCAGCCGTCGCCCTGATCGCAACGACAAGGAGATGCCAATGAAGCGCTCGTACGTCGCAGTCGCCGCCGCCGTGATTGCCGGGGGCGTGGCGGTGGTCTCGTCCTCCGTCGGAGGTGCTCAGCAGCCCGCCCTGCGCGCGCTGACCTACACCGAGCAGAACCACCAGGAGTACGCGACGAAGTACTCCGACAGCAAGACCTCGCCGGACGACACGTTCGTCTTCACGGCGCGCCTGCTGACCAACGGGCAGCCGGTCGGGCGCGACCAGGGCGCGTGCACGAACGTCTCGAGCAACGCCAGCGAGTGCCGCGGCACGCTCTACCTCAAGGACGGCAAGATCTTCATCCTCGGCGGGACGACCTCCTCGAGCAAGACCACGCTCGGCGTCGTCGGCGGCACGGGTCCCTACCTCGGCGCGCGCGGCACGCTGACGACCACCAAGCGCAAGAGCGGCGACCTGCTCGAGGTCAAGCTGCTCCCATAGACCCCGCATCAGCGGCGCACGCCTCCCGGCCCGGGCGGGTCGCGCGCCCGCCAGCGGACGGTAGGTTCGAGGACGGTGTCCCGGCGACGACGCGACATGAGGCAGTTCGGCGCGGGGCCCTACGTCCTCGGGCTGCGGCGACGCGAGGCGACCGACCGCACGGGCCACCCGTTCGACGTGCCGGCGATCGCGACGATCGAGGAGATCCGGCTCGACGCCTCCGTCACGCTGCTCGCCGGCGACAACGGGACGGGCAAGTCGACCGTCGTCGAGGCCGTCGCCGAGGCGATGGGCTTCTCCGACCAGGGCGGCGAGCTGCAGCGCCTCGGCGAGCTGCCGGCGGTTCCGCGCGACGTGCTCGACGCGACGCACGAACCCGTGCTCTCGCGCCACAAGCCGCGCGACGGCTACTTCCTGCGCGCCGAGAGCTTCTTCAACGTCGCCGCGTTCGTCGACGGCGGATCGGAGTTCGCGCCGGACCTCTCGCGCTACGGCGACGTCCCGCTGCACGAGCAGTCCCACGGCGAGTCGTTTCTCGCGCTGGCGGCCAACCGCTTCGGCGGGCACTGCATCTACGTGTTCGACGAGCCGGAGGCGGCGCTCTCGGTCAGCGGCGCGCTCGCGCTGCTCGCGATCGTCGTGCGAGCCTCCGAATCGGGTGCGCAGTTCGTGATCGCCACGCACTCGCCGGTCCTGCTGGCGATTCCCGGCGCGCGGGTCTACGAGCTGTCGGCCGACGGCGTCGCCGAGACCGCCTACGACGACCTCGAGGCCGTGCGCCTCATGCGCGGCTTCCTCGACGCGCCCGAGCGCTACGTGCGCGCCGCACTCGGCGCGTAGCGACCGCCGCCGACGGCCCCCACGCCTCGCCGACCCGGCGTCATCCCGATCCCGCGGCGGTGCAGCACCACGCGACCGCTCCCGGGAACCGCGGCCGGTCGGCACCGGGCATGAACTGCCGGGCGATGTTCGACACCGCGCTCGGCTGACCGCGATCGCCCGGCCGCAGGAACAGCCACTCGTCGACGGCGGGCCAGCCGACGAGCAGGCGCCCGCCGCCCGGTGACCACGACAGCGCGCTGAGATGTCCGGGCGCGGTGAACAGCACGCGCGATCGCAGCCCGTTCGCCGCATCGAGCAGCACGACCTCGCTGCTGTCGCCGCCCGCTCGGCGACGAACGATCGCGACCGCGGATCCGTGCGGCGCCCAGGCGGCGTCCTCGGCCACCGCACCGGCCGGAAGGACCCGCGACGCGAGCCGGCGGCCGGATGCGCCGTCGAGCAGCACGAGCCGGCGACCCGCAACGGCCAGCAGCCGACCGCCGGCGGGCGACCACTCCAGCTGCGTGAGTCCGGGCAGCGGCGCGCTGCGCCACAGCGGTCGGGACGCATCGACGGCGTCGACCGCGACCCTCGAGCCGGCATCCGCGTAGGCGAGCACGTGGATCCCTTTCGGACGCCACGCCGGCGCGACCGCGCGCTGCGTCGTGGCGTAGGGACGATCCCCGGTTCCGTCGCCGTTGACGATCCGCAGCCCGTCGCCGGCCACGTAGGCCACGCGGAAGCCGTCTCCCGGCGCCCAGCGCGCGTTCGCGATCGCCTGCGGGCGCGACAGCGACCAGCGCTCTCCACCGCCGGGTTCGAGCGCCGTCAGCACGTTGGCGCGCCACGCCACGACGAACAGGCCGCGCGGAGACCATGACGCGCCGCTGTACGCGCCCAGGCGCCGCCGGCTGGCGTCCGGGGAGACGGCCCAGACGCCGTCGCCGCCGGTGACGAGCAGCCGCCCGCCGCCGGGCACGTGCACGAGCGCCGGCTTGCCCGCGCCGAACACGCTGCGCACCCATCGTCCGACGTCGTGGCCGTGCGTCGTCGCGGCGCCGGCACCGCCGACGGCGACCGGCAGCAGCGCGACGCCGGCGACGATCGCCGCCCAGCGCCGCCGCCGCGAACGTGGGGCGCAGCCCGCGTACGCCGCGCGGACGACGCGCCACGAGCGCTCGCGCGCGGCGGCGCCGTCGGCATCGTCCTCGGAAACGGTGGCGGCGGCGCGCAGCGCGCCGCGAAGCTCGCGCTCGTTCATCGCGCCGCGTCCTGGTTGACGATCGCCTCGCCGAGCGCGTCGAGCCCGCGGCGCAGCCGCGAGTTGACGGTGCCGCGCGGCAGTCCGAGCGCGGCGCCGATCTCGCCCGGCGTCAACTCGAGGACGTAGCGCATCACCACGACGGCACGCTGCTCGGGCCCGAGCGTCATCAGCGCGCAGGCGACGTCCTCTCCGACGGGGGCGGCCTCGCCGGCCGTGCGAGCCACCGGCTCGCCCGCCAGGTCGGCGCCGACCTCGTTGCGCAGCGCGCGCGCCCGCGACCAGTCGATAGCACGGTTGACGACGATGCGGTGCAGCCAGGGGCGCAGGGGCCGGCGCAGGTCGAAGCTCGGCAGGGCCCGCAGCGCTGACAGAAACGCCTCCTGCGCGATGTCCTCGGCGGCCGCGCGGTCCCCGGTCACGAGCAGCGCGGCGCGGTAGGCGGCGCCCCAGTGACGCTCGAAGAGCGCCGCGACGGCCTCCTCCGAGCCGCGCTGTGCTGCGCGCACCAGCGCCGCGTCGCCGGCCTGCGGCCGGCGCGTCAGCGATCGCATCCCGGTGGCGGTGGCACGTCCCGCCGTGGTCGAGGCATCCGACATCGCCGCTCCCGCGCTCGCTTGCTCGCAGCCTGCACCTTGAAGGATCGCGCTGGCGGCCGCCGTGTCCACATGCGGGGATACGAACGGCGGGCCGCGAGAGGTCCCCGGCGCCCGGACTTTCGCGCTCATGGGCATCGCCTACGCAGCGGCGGAACGACACGAACCGGTCGCCGAGCTGGCGCCGCGGATGGCATGATTTCGCGTCGCAGCCGTCCGAACGCCAGGAAAGAGGAGCGCGTCGATGCTCGTACCGAAGACCAGGAGCGGCCGGCGGCACGGGCGCGAGACGCGGGGCGCTGCGTGAGCGGGCTGTTCGCTCGCGAGGGGTTCGTCGTCGACCAGCGCACGCCGTGCGATTGCATGCGCGGCGCGATCGCGACGTACCTCGGGGTGGCGTACGAGCTTACGCCCGACATCTCGGGGCGCCACGACGCGGACACGTTCTGGTCGGACTGGGCCGAGTGGCTGGCGACCTGCGGGCTGATGATGGCGACGTTCGCGTGCGCCCCCGGCCATCTCGACCGCTGGATCGCGATCGTGGGGCGCACGGCGCAGGGGCCGACGCACGCCGTCGTCATGGCCAACACCGAGCTGCTGCACGACCCGGCACCGCCGGCCGATCGCATGGTCGCGGTCGCGCGCGAGGACATCCTCACCGCGATGGTGATCGGGCCGCTCGGCGACCCCACCTGGACGCAGCGCATCTCGGAGGCGATGAGCGCCGACCTGGCCGCGGGCGCGCAACGGACCTGGTGCCTGGAGCGGCTCATGGACGCCCCGTGGAACGTCGACCTGTTGCGCATGCGCGGCCAGCACGACGAGGCCGACGCCATGAACCGGCGGCTGCGACGCGTGGTGCATCGCTGGCCCGCCGCCGCCATCGCGTGCGACGGGCAGTGCGGCGCCGCGATCTGACGCGGCCGCCGGGCGAACCCGCCCCACGGCGCCTGATGTCGCTCGCCGGCCCCGCGGGAGGCCCCCGTCGCCGGCCGTGGCGGGATACGGTGTGCGCGGACATGACGCGCATCCCGCAGAACATCGCCGAGCACGTCGGGCGCACGCCGATGATCGAGCTCGCGCGGATGGCGCCGGCGGGCGTGCGGATCTTCGGCAAGCTCGAGTCGTTCAATCCCGGTGGCAGCGTCAAGGACCGCATCGGGGTCGCGATGATCGAGGCGGCGGAGGCCGACGGGCTGATCGAGCCGGGCAAGACGACCATCGTCGAGGCGACGTCGGGCAACACCGGCATCGCCCTCGCGTTCGTCTGCGCGGCGAGGGGCTATGACCTCGTGCTGACGCTGCCGCAGGGCATGAGCCGCGAGCGCGAGGCGCTGCTGCGCCTGTACGGCGCGCGCGTCGAGATCACGGAGTCGCTCGGGGGGATGAACGAGGCGGTCGATGCCGCCCGCGCTATGGCGCGGCGCGGCGACGTCTTCCTACCCGACCAGTTCTCCAACCCGGCGAACCCCGAGGTCCACCGCCGCACGACCGGTCCCGAGCTGTGGGACGACCTCGACGGCGACGTCGACGTGCTCGTCTGCGGGGTGGGAACGGGGGGGACGATCACGGGCGTGGGGGAGATGCTCAAGGAGCGCAACCCGAAGCTGCACGTCGTGGCGGTCGAGCCGGCGAGCTCGGCGGTGCTGTCGGGACGATCGCCCGGCCCGCACAAGATCCAGGGCATCGGCGCCGGCTTCGTCCCGCCGGTGCTCAACCGCGAGATCATCGACGAGGTCGTCGCGGTCGACGACGAGGACGCGCTGGACACCGCGCGGCGGGCGGCGCGGACGGAGGGTGCGCTCGTCGGCATCTCGTGCGGGGCGGCGCTGTGGGCGGCGATCGAGATCGGGGGCCGGCCGGAGATGCAGGGCCTGCGGATCGCGGTGGTGTTGCCGGACTCGGGCGAACGGTACGTGTCGACGCCCTTCTTCAGCCCGTAGCGTCGTGTCGGCTGCCGGGCGTGCACGCGCCGGCGTCTGAAAGTGACTATTTCCTACTGGAAATAGGCATTTAAGCAGAGAGAAGGGCGCCGTTAGTCTCTGGCCATGTTCGGTCTCCAAACGCTCGCGCGGGTGGCGGGCGAGGTGCGTCGCGACGTCGGCGCCGCACACGCGCGCGACCCCGCCGCACGCGGCGCCCCGAGCGCGGAGATCCTGTCGTCGTGGCCCGGCGTCCAGGCGCTCCTCGTCCACCGCGTCGCGCACGAGCTGCACGGCATCGGCATGCCGATCGTGCCGCGTTCGATGTCGATGGTCTCGCGGATGCTGACCGGCATCGAGATCCATCCGGCCGCGCGCATCGGGCAGGGCTTCTTCATCGACCACGGCGCGGGGGTGGTGATCGGCGAGACGGCGCAGATCGGCGACGACGTCACGATCTACCAGGGCGTCACGCTCGGCGGGACCGGCTTCTCGACCGGCAAGCGCCATCCCACCCTGCAGGACAACGTCACCGTGGGGGCGGGCGCGAAGCTGCTCGGTGCGATCACGATCGGCCACGGCGCGAAGATCGGCGCGAACTCGGTGGTCATCCATGACGTGGCGCCGAACTCGACGGTCGTCGGCAACCCGGGTCACGCGGTGCGCGTCGACGGCAAGCGCCCCGAGGGCCCGGACACCGACTGGATCCACCTGCCCGACCCGATCGCCGACGCGCTCAAGGGCCTGGCCGCGCGAATCGGCGACATCGAGCGCGACGTCGCCGACCTGTCGGGCCGCGAGCGTCGGCCGGACGCCGACGTGCGCGCGCTGCGCGAGGTCAGCGCACCGAGTCCTGCGGGCGGCTGAGTCGCGGGGACGGCACGGGTGCCGCCCCGGCCGGGCGACTCGAGGCACGACAGGCGCTGGTCCTGCCGCAGGGCAGCGGTGCGAGGTCGCGCCATGAGCACTCTACGAGCGTCTCGGGATCCCGCGTGCCGCTCCCGGCTGAAGTCGACCGCACATGCTGGACGGCCTCTGTCAGTAGTACACCGTCCGGCAGCGATGCCGCGCCCGCGCCTTGTACTGCGGCGCCTGCCCGCGCGTCCACAGCCAGTTGTCGAGCTCGTGTGGCGACGCTCCCACGCTCGCGGCGATGAGCTCGCATGCGTGCACCGCGCAGGCGCGGATCTCGCGCTCCTCGCGGCCGGGTCGCAGCAGCACGCCGGCGTCGATCCGGGCGGCCAGGCCGGCCTCGTAGCGCAGCACGCCATCGCAGCGCAGGACGTGGGGGACGAGGTTGTCGGCGAAGATCGTCAGGCGCTGCAGATCCCCGAATGACGCCACGCCCGCCAGGGCGAGGTCGGCCGCGGCGATCTGCGCGCGCTTGTAGAAGCCGCGGTCGTCGAACAGGGCCATGCCGGCGGCGAGCATCGTCGCGAAGCGCTCGGCCGAGCCGCCCGCCTGCGCGACCACGGCCAGCGCGCCGCGATCGGCGAGGAACGCGCCCAGCGAGCGCAGCGCCTGCGCGTACAGCGCCATCAGCTCGTGGTCGCGGCGCTGGCCCAGCACGTCGGCGAGCTCGTCGGTGCGCAGCGCTCGCAGCTCGGACGCCGACCATGCGCCATGCGCGCGAAAGCGATCGGCGATCGCCCCCGCGATCGTGAAGTAGCCGGAGCAGCCCGCGCGCTTGGCGAGCGTCGGAAACCAGCCGGAGCCGAAGTTCACCGCATCGACGACGAGCATGTACGTCGCGACGTCCGCCTCGCTGCCCTCGAGGTAGTGGCGGACGGGGTCGAGCTGCGGCGCCGGGCCCGGGACCACCTCGTCGAGGGCGTCGAGCTCGATGCTCACCCAGCTCGCATCGCGAACGATCCGCGCGCAGGACTCGCGGACGTCGTCGCACAGCGCCATCGGCGCATGATCGCGGGTGGCGCGAACGGGAGGGCGTCCGCGCGCCGCCAGGCCGGACTACCGACGGCCGAAGTCGACCGTGACCGTCGCGGCGCTGCCGCTCGATCCGGCCATCGGCGCCCCGAGCGCGAGCCCGACGCCGGCATCGCGGAAGCGGCGGTCGAGCATCGTGCGGCGATGCGCGGGATCCTGCATGAAGGAGGACACGAGATGCGCGGGGGTCGCCCACGCGCCCGAGCCGAACGCGATCGTCTCGCCCAGGATGGTCGAGCAGGTCAGGCTGCTCAGGTAGCCGGTCTTCAGCGCTCGCGTGCGCAGGCTGCCGCCCCCGGGGCTCGCGTGCGACATGAACTTGCCGGCGACCATCTCGCTGCTGTGCCCCGACGCGGCCGTCGCCAGCGGCGTCGACGCGCGCAGCGCCGACAGCCCGTGCGTCGTGCGATCTGCGTTGATCAGGCAGAGCACGGCGGACACCGCCTGCTCGCGCGACGGCTCGTCGGTCGCGACCGTCCACGCGCCCGCGCACGACGGAGCCGATCTGACGGTGCTCCTCGCGGCTGCGATCCCCGGCGCACTGGCGAGCAGCGCCGTGGTCGCAAGTGCGACCCCACTGATACGGAACATGCCCCCCGGCCTTCCCT
>DASXCR010000029.1:0-3583 GCA_036491075.1 Solirubrobacteraceae bacterium | reverse complement strand
GAGCGCGCGCGCCTCGAGCGCCTGGCGCAGCGGGTGCGCTCCCGCCGCGTCTGCGCCGACGTCGCGGCAGCGGACGAGGTCCGCGCCCGCGGTTGGGCGCGCGGGTGAGCGTCGAGCTGCTGCTCGACAACTCGGCGTGGGCGCGCCTGGACCTCGCCACCGTGCCCGGTGAGCGGGTCGACGAGATCGCCGACCTGATGGCGCAGCGCAGGATCGCCGTCTGCCTGCCGTTCCTGCTCGAGGCCGGCTACTCGGCGCGCGCGGCCCGCGACCACGCCGAGCTCGTCGAGGACCTGCTCGCGCTGCCCCTGCTGCACATCGACGCGCGCATCGAGCGCCGAGCGATCGACGCGCAGGGCCAGCTCGCCCGCGCCGGGCACCATCGCCTACCGCCGGTCGACCTCATCCTCGCCGCCGTCGCCGACGTGCACGACGTCGGCGTCCTGCACTACGACGCGGACTTCGACGTGCTGCGCGAGAGGACGGACCTGCGCTTCGCGAGCGTCTGGCTCGCGCCACGCGGCACGCTCTGACCGCGGCGACGGCTACTCGCCGAGCGAGCCGAGATCGCTCGGGACGTCGACGGCGTGCTCGCGCAGCGCCTCGAGCGAGACGATCTCCAGCGCGCGCTCGTGCGTCGATGCCAGCACGACGTAGGCGGCCGCGCCGTCCTGGTGGGCGCGCAGCCAGTTACGCGCGGTCACGCACCAGCGATCGCCGGGCACGAGGCCGGGGAAGCCGTACAGCGCCATCGGCGTGCTGAGGTCGTTGCCGATGGCGCGCTGATGCTCGAGGAACTCGGCCGTCACGACGACGCAGATCGTGTGGCTGCCGAGATCCTCGGGGCCCGTGCTACAGCAGCCGTCGCGGTAGAAGCCCGTCAGCGGCTCGGTGCCGCATGGCTCGAGCGCCGCGCCGAGGACGTTGCGTTCGCTCATGAGGCGCAGTATCGCCCAGCGCCGGTCAGCGCGCGAGGCGACCGTCAGCAGCCGCGGCGGACGTAGACCGCGAACGGGCCCGAGCGCAGCGTCGGCGAGCCCGCGGGCGGCTCGTTCGTCGAGCGGTTGACGCCGTCCGCGCGGCCGAAGCGCTTCTCGATCGTCTGACCCCCCGTGATGTAGACGGCGACCGCGCCCGGGGCCGGGTCGGCGGCGCGCGTGCGCACCGCGCGCGCGTCGAGGTGCAGCAGCCAGCGCGCGTCGGGGACGAGGCGGTAGGTCGGGAACGTCAGCGCGCCGCAGCGCATGCCCGAGCGCACGCGCGGCTGCGCCAGCAGCGTGCGCAGCTCCGCGTGCGAGGACTGGATGAAGCGCAGCTCGCCGCGCAGGGCCCCGAAGCTCGCGACCTTGAGCACGAAGAACGCGGCGCCCACGACGAGCGCGCCGATCGCCCCCTGGCGCCAGCGCGTGCGCAGCGGCCCTGGCTCGAGCGTCGTGAAGCCGAGCACGGCGTAGCCGGCGAGCACGCACAGCGCCACGGCCGGCACGGTGAGGTAGCGCTGGATGATCGACAGCCCGGCGAGGCCCGTCCCGACGAACGTCAGCGCCCCCCCGGCGAGCAGCGCGATCGGCACGGCCATCCGCGCGAGCCCGAAGCGGCGCACCGCGAGCACGAGGCCGATGACGCCGGCGAGCGCGACCGGCGGCCGCGCGACGTCGGCGAGGAACGTCACGAACGACGCCGGCACGTGGACGATCCCGCGCTCGCGGCCCAGCGCGGTCGCGAGCTTGTTCGTCGCGTGCAGGCTGAACAGGGGATCGCCCGTGACCGCGTCGTCGACGAGCGCCCAGACGAGCGGCGAGACCGCGACGAGCGCCGCCAGGCCGATGCGGGCGCGCGCGTCGCGACCCCCCCAGCACCACAGCCAGTACAGCCCCGCAAGCACCCAGGCCTCCGGACGCAGCAGCCCGGCGGCCGCGAGCAGTGCCATCGGCACGACCCCGCGGCCCACCCGCTCGCCGGCCCGCTCGCCCCCGGGCCCGCGCGCCCGCTGGGCCTCGGGCTCGCCGGCCCGCTCGCTCCTGGGCTCGCCGCCCGCGGGCAGGGCGGGCGGCGCATACGGCGCGGGCGACCCCCGCGCCTCCAGCGCCGCCGCCCAGATCACGAGCGCGAGGAACGGGACGTCGACGAACGCGCGCACCGCGTAGAGCAGGAGCGCGAAGCTCGATCCGACGCACAGCGCCCCGAGCAGCGCCGGCAGGCGTCCGAACAGCTCGCGCCCGAGCACGTAGGACCCGGCCGTCAGCGCCGCGAGGCTCAGCATCCCGACCAGCACGAGCAGGCGATCCGCGCCCGTTCCGGCGAGCGACAGCAGCCCGGCAAGCGCGATGTACAGCGGGTGCTCGGTCGGCGCGGCGAACGTCTGAAAGCCGGGCGCGACGCCGTGCATCACCGCGCGACCCCAGATCAGGTCGTAGTAGGCGTCGTAGTCGGGGTACGTCGGCACGAGCGCCCAGCCGGCGACCGCCGCGAGGAGCAGCGCGGCGAGCCCGGCGCGCTCGCCGCGGGCCGCGGTCACGGCGCGGCCGCGGCGGGCTCGACCGGCTGCGGGGTCGTCGCCCTCCGTGGCGCGGGGCCGGCGACGGGCAGCACCGCCCCCACCGCGAGCAGCGCCCAGGCCAGCGGGTCCTCGAGGAACGCCGCGTAGAGCATCGTGTGCACGACGAGCGCGATGAAGGCGGCGGCGACCGCCGCGCGCGCGATCGATCCGCGCGCCCCGCGCAGCAGGCCGCGGATCGCGACGAACAGCAGCGCGAGGTACAGCAGCAGGCCGCCGACGCCCTGCTCCGCCGCGACCGTGATCGGGATCGTGTGCGACGCCGCGGACGCCCGCGCGTCGGAGGACTTCTCCGAGCGGCGGTACTCGTGGCGGAAGGAGCCCGCGCCCCACCCGAGCACGGGTCGCTCGCGCGCGAGCTTCAGGCCCCCCGACACGAGCGTCGAGCGACCGCTCGTGGCGTTGCTCGTCGACTGGTCCGCCCCGACCGCGCCCGGGGCGATCAGCACGACCGCGACCCCCGCGATCGCGAACACCGCCACGAGCGCGACCGCCTTGCGCGCCCCCCAGCGCAGCCCGCCGAGCACGGTCAATCCCGCGAGCAGCGCGGTGAACGACGACTGCGACAGCGTCAGCACGAGGCCCGCCCACAGCAGGACGAGCACGACCATGCTGCCCGTGACGACCCGCCGGTTGCGACTCCACAAGAGCACCGCGGCCAGGCCGAGCATGACGGTCGCCAGGAAGCGCCCGTAGATGTTCGGATCGAAGAACAGCGAGTTGACGCGGAAGTAGGACTCGAACTGGTTGGAGCTGATCACCTTCGGGTTCAGCAGCAGCTCGCGCTTGTCGTACTCGACGAAGCCGATCGCCACGAACGCGACCGCGAGCACGAGCAGCACGACGAGGCAGCGCCCGGCGAGCCGCGGCGTCCACTCGATGCGTGCGAGCAGCGCGTACAGCAGCGCGAACGGGACGTAGAAGAAGATCACCTGCGACAGCGCGCGATCGAAGTCCGGCGAGTACGCCGACTGCAGCGCGTACAGCACGACCGTCGCCGCGAGCAGCCACTCCAGCGGGCCGCGC
>DASXCR010000028.1:0-12633 GCA_036491075.1 Solirubrobacteraceae bacterium | reverse complement strand
GGTGGCGGACAAGCCCGATCTACATCGCGTCGTACTCGTCGCCGGGCGCGTCGAGGCCGACCCCGCGCAGCGGCGGCCCGGCCGCGGCGCGTACGTGTGCGATGGCGCATGCGCGCAGCTCGCCGTCAAGCGGTCGGGCTTACAGCGCTCGTTTCGCTCGGCCGTGCGTATCGATGCCGACCTCGTAGACTCACTCTGATGGCCAAAGTCCGCGTTCACGAGCTCGCCAAGACCCACAACATGTCCTCCAAGGACGTGATCGACAAGCTGCGCGCGGCCGGGATCTCCGTAAAGGCTCCCGCCTCCGCAGTCGACGTCGACCAGGCCGCTGCGGCGATCGCCGGTCGCCCGTTGCCGACCAACGGCGCCGCCGCCGAGTCCGCGAAGGCACCGGCCCCGCCCCAGCCGCCCGCGGTGACGATCCGCCGCGGCCCGCCGCCGCCGCCGGCGATCTCCGACCGCTCGCCCGCCCCCGCCCGCCCGCGCGACGGCGTTCGCCCCGCAGCCGCGGGAGGACGTCCCGCGAGCCCTTCCGCACCCGGCGGCCCGGCCTCCGCCGCGCGCCCTGCGCAATCGCAGGCCGGTCCGCCCGCGACGCCGCCGCCGGCCGGCGACGCCGCGGCCAATGGCGAGCCCGCCAAGCAGCAGCGCCCGACGCGCTCCTCGCTGTCGGGCGAACGCGCTCCCGGTGCCGCCGGTCCCGGCGGCCGCCGCCGCGTCGTCATCGACTCGCAGGCGTCGCGCCGCACCCCGGGCCAGCAGCAGCAGCCACCGCGCCGCCAGCGTCGCGGGCGCCGCCGCCGCGGCACGTACGACGACACGGTGCGCCCGCTCGACGAGGCCGCCGCCACGCACACCGATCTCGTTCGCATCAACTCCGGATCGACCGTCAAGGACATCGCGGAGTCGATGGGCGTGCCCGTCCCCGAGATCATCAAGAAGCTGATGATGCTCGGCCAGATGGCGACGCTGACGCAGACGCTCGCCGACGAGGCGGTGCTCGTCCTCGCCGAGGAGTTCGGCAAGGAGGTCGAGCTCGTCCACGCCGCCGACGAGGTCGCGACCGAGCCCGTCTACGAGGACGCGGACGAGGATCTCGTCCCGCGCCCGCCCGTGATCACGATCATGGGCCACGTCGACCACGGCAAGACCTCGCTGCTCGATGCGATCCGCTCCACCGAGGTCGTCGCCGGCGAGGCCGGCGGCATCACGCAGCACATCGGCGCCTACCAGGTGCATCACAACGGGCAGCTCGTGACCTTCCTCGACACGCCGGGCCACGAGGCCTTCACGGCGATGCGCGCCCGCGGCGCCCGCGTGACGGACATCGCGGTCATCGTCGTCGCCGCCGACGACGGCGTGAAGCCGCAGACCGCGGAGGCGATCGACCACGCGAAGGCCGCGGACGTTCCGATCGTCGTGGCGGTCAACAAGATCGACAAGGAGGGCGCGGACCCGACGCGCGTGCGCACCGAGATGACCACGCGCGGGCTGCAGCCGGTCGAGTGGGGCGGCGAGACGGAGTTCGTGGACGTGTCGGCGAAGTCGAAGGTCGGCCTCGAGGAGCTGCTCGACACGCTGCTCGTCGTCGCCGAGCTCGAGGAGCTCAAGGCGAATCCGACCGCGCCGGCATCCGGCGTCGTCGTCGAGTCCAAGCTCGACCCGGGCCGCGGCCCGGTCGTCACGATCCTCGTCCAGCGCGGGACGCTGAAGATCGGCGACGCGCTCGTCGCCGGCGCCAACTGGGGCCGCGTGCGCGCGATGCACGACTTCACGGGCAAGCGCGTCAAGGAGGCCCACCCGGGCGATCCGGTCGAGGCGCTCGGCTTCGACGGCGTTCCGGAGGCCGGCGAGCACGTCCACGCGGTCGAGAACGATCGCCGTGCCCGGCAGCTCGCCCACGAGCGCGAGCAGCGCCTCAAGCAGGAGCAGCACGCGCGCCGCAGCGGGCGCAAGCGCTCGCTGGAGGACATCTTCAAGGACATCCAGGCGGGCGAGCTCAAGGAGCTCAACCTGCTCGTCAAGGCCGACGTCGCGGGCTCCGCGGAGGCGCTCGAGGACGAGATCGCCAAGCTGCCCCAGGACGAGGTGTCGGTGAACATCATCCGCACCGGCGTCGGCGGCATCAACGAGTCCGACGTCATGCTCGCGGCCGCCTCCGACGCGATCATCATCGGCTTCAACGTGCGACCGGTCGGCGACGCGCGCGCCGCCGCCGAGCGCGAGGGCGTCGACATCCGCAACTACTCGATCATCTACAAGGTGCTCGACGAGCTGCGCGCGGCGATGGAGGGCATGCTCGAGCCCGAGGAGGTCGAGGACTCGGTCGGCACCGTGGAGATCCGCCAGATCTTCCGCGCCTCGAAGATCGGCGTCATCGCCGGCTCCTACGTCACCGACGGCAAGATCACGCGCGGCGCGCGGACGCGGCTGGTCCGCGACGGCACGATCGTCTACGACGGCGAGATCGCCTCGCTGCGGCGCGTCTCGGAGGACGTTCGCGAGGTCGCGGCCGGCTTCGAGTGCGGCATCGTGCTGCGCAACTTCCAGGACGTCAAGGAGGGCGACGTGCTGGAGGTCTACGAGACGCGCAAGGTCGACCGCGCGCTGGCGTAGCGTGGATTCAGGCTCAGTGGTCCACTAGCCGTGGCCGACGCCTACGTCGCGCTGTTGCTCATCCATCTGCACTTCCCGGAGGCGGGCTCGTTGAAGGCCAAGCGCAAGGACCTGGCCTCGGTCAAGGCCCAGCTGAACACCCGCATGGGCGTCGCGGTGTCCGAGGTCGCCCACCAGGATCTGTGGCAGCGGGCGACGCTCGCGGCCGCGCTGACGGGCGGCTCGATCACCGCCGTCGAGCACGCCGCCGACAGCGTCGAGCGCTTCGTCACCGACCGTTTTCCGGAGTCTTGTCGAGTCGAGCGAACGGTCGCGTCCTTCGACGAGGTATCGGGTTAGGATGGCCAGCGACCGCATGCGCCGGGTCGACGAGGCCGTCAGGCAGGTCCTCTCCGACGCGGTCGCACAAGACCTGCAAGACCCCAGGATCGGATTCGTCACGATGACGAGCGTCAAGACCACCTCAGACCTTCGCCATGCCCGCGTCTACGTCAGCGTGCTCGGAAACGAGGCGCAGCGAGCGGACACCCTGGCCGGCCTGCAGTCGGCCCACGGCGCGCTGCAGCGCCGCCTCGCGCGGGAGCTGCGGATGAAGCGCACGCCGACGCTCGAGTTCCTCTACGACGACACGACCGACCGCGCGATGCGCCTCGAGCAGCTCATCGAGCGGCACGAGGTCGACGAGGCGTGACGATCGCCGACCTGAGCGCCACCACGCGCGACGAGGCGCTCGCCGCACTCCGCGATGGCCGCCGCTTCGTGCTCGTCACGCACGAGAACCCCGACGGCGACGCGCTCGGCTCGCTCGTCGCTATGCAGGCCGTCCTGCGCGCGCTCGGCAAGGACACGCTCATGTACATGGCACGCGGCGAGTTCCCGCTGCCCTACGAGTACGCGTTCTTTCAGTTCGGCGACGACCTGATCTCCGACGTGCCCGACGACGTCGGGGAGCGGACGATCGTCTTCCTGGACTGCGGCAACTTCGACCGCAACGCCGTCGACGTCGGCGGCGCGCCGATCGTCAACGTCGACCACCACCACGACAACACGCGCTTCGGCACGATCAACCACGTCGTGCCCGAGGCGTCGAGCACGGCCGAGGTCGTGTGGGACCTCATGCAGGGGCTCGACGTCGCGCTGACCGCCGACATCGCCGAGGCCCTCTACGTCGGCCTCGTGACCGACACGGGCCGCTTCATGTACGAGAACACCGGACCGCGCGCGCACGTCATGGCGGCCGACCTGATCGAGGCCGGGGTCGACGTCCACGAGATCTACCGGCGCCTGTACGAGGGCGTGCCGGGGCCGAAGCTCGCGCTGCTGACGCGCGCACTGGCGGCGGTGCAGCGCTTCGACGGCGGGCGGCTCACGCTCGCGCGCCTGACCGTCGAGGACTTCGCCTCGACCGGTGCCGAGGAGTCCTTCACCGAGGGGATCATCGATCACCTGCGCTCGGTCCAGGGGACGAAGGTCGCCGCGCTCGCGCGCGAGCTGACGGGCGACGATCGCCGCGGCTTCTCGAAGGTGTCGCTGCGCGCGACCGACAACGACGTCGACGTATCGGTGATCGCGCGCGTGCAGGGCGGCGGCGGCCACCGCCAGGCCGCCGGCTTCGCGACCGAGATGGATCGCGACGAGCTCGTCGCATTCATGCGCGAGCAGGTCGCGGCGCAGCTGGACGGCAGCTGACGCCGGCCTTGCCGATCGACGCACCATCGCGCTCCGGCCTTTCGCCGGAGCCGTCTGCGACGCTGCCGTCGTGACCGATGGCATCCTCCTCATCGACAAGCCCGCGGGCAAGACGTCGCACGACGTCGTGGCTGCGGTGCGGCGCGAGCATCGCGGCAGGCGGGTCGGCCACGCCGGCACCCTGGACCCGTTCGCCACCGGCCTGCTGCTCGTGCTCGTCGGCCGCGCGACCCGGGTGCAGCGCTACCTCATGGCACTGCCGAAGTCCTACGAGACCGTCGCACGGCTCGGAGCGACGTCGACGACGGGCGACACCGAGGGCGAGATCGTCGAGACGGGCGTCGTGCCGCCGGACCCGCCGCAGCTGCCGACCGGGGAGATCATGCAGCGCCCGCCTGCCCACAGCGCCGTGAAGGTGGACGGTCGCCGCGCCTACGACCGCGCCCGCGCCGGCGAGGACGTCGTCCTCGCCGAGCGGCCGGTCAGCGTGTATCGCTTCGAGCAGCTCTGGCGCGAGCCCGAGCGCGCGGCGTTCGCGATCGAATGCTCCGCCGGGACGTATGTGCGGACGCTGATCTCCGACCTCGGCGACGCGTACTGCACCGAGCTGCGGCGCACCGCGATCGGGCCGTTCTCGATCGACGACGCCGACCCCGCGCGGCTCGTCGCGCTCGCGGACGCGCTGAGCTTCATGCCGTCGCTTCGCCTCGCGGGCGACGACGCGCAGCGGGCCGCGCACGGCGTCGCCGTGGGCACGGCCGAGGGCGACGACGGCGCGCCCGTGCTGCTCGTCGATGCCGACGGCCCGATCGCCGTCGCCGAGGCGCGCAACGGGGCGCTGAAGCCCGTCGTAGGCTTCCGCGCGTGAGGGTCACGCGCCTGCCCGACGTCCGGCCGCGCCCGCGACGGGTCGCGGTCGGGACGTTCGACGGCGTCCACCTCGGCCACCGCGAGGTCATCGCCGGCGCCGACACCGTGCTGACCTTCGAGCCGCACCCGACGTCCGTCGTGCAGCCCGGGGCCGCGCCGCGGCTGCTGACCGATCCGCGCCGCAAGGCGCAGCTCATCGCGTCGCTCGGCGCGCAGGAGCTCGTCGTGATCCCGTTCGACCGCGACTTCGCCGCGCGCAGCGCGCAGCAGTTCGTCGACGACGTGCTCGTCGGCGCGCTCGGCGCCACGCACGTCTCGGTCGGGGAGAACTTCCGCTTCGGCCACAAGGCGCTCGGGGACGCGGAGCTGCTGGCGGCCGACGAGCGCTTCGAGACGCGGATCGTGCAGTTGCTCGAGGTCGACGGCGAGGTCGTGTCGTCGAGCCACATCCGCGGGCTCGTGCTGGGCGGGGCGGTCGAGTACGCGGGGCACCTGCTCGGCGACCCGTTCACGCTGTCGGGCGAGGTCGTGCACGGCGACGAGCGCGGCCGCGAGCTCGGCTACCCGACCGCGAACCTGATCCCGGACGCGGCGTTCGTGACGCCCGGCCACGGCGTCTACGCGGCGATCGCGCGGACGCTCGACGGCGGGGCGGTGCTCGACGCGGTCCCCGCGGCGGTGAGCATCGGCGTGCGGCCGACGTTCGTAACCGGTCGCGGCGAGCTGATCGAGGCCTACCTCCTGGACTTCGCCGGCGATCTGTACGGCGAAACGCTCGAGCTCGCGTTTCGCAAGCGCCTGCGCGGCGAGAAGCGCTTCGAGTCCGTCGACGCGCTGATCGAGCAGATGGCCCTCGACGTGCGGGCCGCGCGGGGCATCTGCGCGTGACCCCGCTACAGTAGCCCGTCGCTATGGCATTGACACAGGAACGCAAGCAAGAGCTGGTCACGCAGTTCGGCGACAACGATCACGACACCGGAAGCACGCGTGTGCAGGTCGCTTTGCTCACCGAGCGCATCAACCAGCTCACCGAGCATCTGCGCTCGAACTCGAAGGACCACCACTCGCGCCGCGGACTGCTGATGCTCGTCGGTCGCCGCCGCAGGCTGCTGAACTACTTCCAGAAGCACGACCTCGAGGGCTACCGTTCGCTCATCAAGGAGCTGGGGCTGCGCCGGTGAGCATCATCGCGCCGGGCACCGCGGCTCCCGAGTTCGAGCTCAAGACGGAGGCGGGCGAGCCCTTCACCCGCGAGGACCTCGCCGGCAAGACGACGGTCTTCGTCTTCTATCCGTTCGCCTTCAGCTCGGTCTGCACCGATCAGTTCCAGATCTATCAGGAGGTCCTCGAGGACTTCGCGGCCAAGGGCGCGACGCTCTACGGCGTCTCGACGGACGCCTCCTACAGCCAGACGGCCTTCCGCGAGTCGCTCGGCGTCACGATCGCGATGCTCTCGGACTTCGAGCCGAAGGGCGCGACCGCGAAGGCGTTCGGCGCCTACTTCGAGCCCGGCGGGATGACCACCCGCGCGCTCGTCATCGTGGGGCCGGACCAGGTCGTGCAGTGGTCGTGGATCGGCGAGAACCCGGGCGTGCTGCCCGGGGCGAACCTGATCTTCGACGGCCTGGCTGCGTAGACGACGCATCGGCCGGTGACGCTGCGCTACAGCAGCTCGCGGATCCGCTCCGCGCGGTAGTCGAAGATCGCCTTCAGGTCGCGCGCCACGAACGCCCGCCGCGCGATCTCGCCGGCGAACCCGAACGCCAGCGCGTAGCGGACCTCGTCGCGCATCAGCGTCGCGGCGCCGTCCTCGATCGGCTCGAACGTGTGGGTGTGATGCCACAGCGCGTACGGTCCGCGCAGTTGCTCGTCGACGAAGCGATGCGGCGGGTCCCACGCGCGGATCGTCGTCAGCCAGCCGACCGGGATGCGGTGCACGCGCAGGCGGTAGCGGATCAGCGTCCCGACGCCCATCGCGATGGGCATCGGGGTCATGACGCGGAAGCGCAGCAGCGGCGGGGTGATCGCCTCGAGGTTGCGCGCGTCGCCGAAGAACGCGAAGACGTCGTCGGGCGATCCGGGGAGCCGCTGCTCGCGGCGCAGAGTGTGCGCGTGTGCGTTCATGGCGATGGTTACGCTCAGGACACGATGGAGGATCTGCGCAGCGCACCGCCTGCACCGCCCTGCGCCGAGGACTACGTCCGCGGCGACCCGGCGGGGCGCCTGATCGTGTTCTACGCCGACTTCACCTGCCCGCGCTGCGCGCTCGCCCACGAGCGGCTGACGCGCGTCGGCGCGCACGTCGTGTTTCGCCACATGGCGCTGCGCTCCAAGGACGAGCGTGCGCTGCCGACCGCCTGCGCCGCCGAGGCCGCCGCCGCCCAGGGCGCGTTCTGGTCGTTCGCCGACGCTCTGTATGCCGACCAGGGGCACCTCGACGACCCGCATCTGTGGGAGCGCGCACGCGCGCTTGACCTCGACATCGACCGCTTCGACGCCGACCGGCGCGGCTCGCCGGCAGCCGAGCGCGTGCAGCGCGACACCCGCGCCGCGCTCGCCGCCGGGGCCACGACGACGCCCATGCTCTACGCGGGCGGGGAGGTCCTGTCCGGGGTGCCGGACAGCGCCTACCTGGTACGCCTGGGCTACGATGGCCACGTTCGGATACCGAAGACAAGCTGATGCAGGCCGGCCGACCGACGGGCCCGCCCGAGTAAAGGAAAAACTTCATATGAGTTCTGCCGAGACCCGTGTCTCCGTTGAGATCGCAGGATCCGAGATCTCCTTCGAGACCGGCAAGATGGCCAAACAGGCCTCCGGCGCCGTCGTCGTCCGCCAGGGCGACACCGTTGTCCTGAGCACCGCTACGGCGGGCAACCTTCGCGACGTCGACTTCCTCCCGCTGACGGTGGACGTCGAGGAGCGCATGTACGCCGCGGGCAAGATCCCCGGCTCCTTCTTCAAGCGCGAGGGCCGCAGCGGCGACAAGGGCACGCTGACCGCTCGCATGATCGACCGTCCGCTGCGCCCGCTGTTCCCCAAGGGCTGGCGGCGCGAGACGCAGCTCGTCACGCTGACGCTGAGCGTCGATCACGTGCACCCGTACGACATCCTCGCGATGAACGGCGCGTCCGCCGCGCTGATGGTCTCGGACATCCCCTTCCCGACGCCGGTCGGCGCGGTGCGGATCGGCAAGGTCGACGGCAACTTCGTCGTCAACCCGACCGAGGAGGACGTCTTCGAGAACTCCGACCTCGACCTCATCGTCGCCGGCACCGACGAGGCCATCCTGATGGTCGAGGCGGGCTGCAACGAGATCCCCGAGGCCGAGATCCTCGACGCGCTCGACATCGCCCACGGCGAGATCAAGAAGCTGTGCGCGCTGCAGCGCGAGCTGCGCGAGAAGGCCGGCAAGGACAAGATGGAGATCGAGGTCCCCAAGGTCGACGACGGGCTGTACGCCGCGGTGCAGGGGTCCCACGGCTCCGCGCTGGACGAGGCGACGCAGATCTTCGACAAGCTCGAGCGCCAGAACGAGTCGCATCGCGTCATGGAGGAGGCCGTCGCGGCGCACTCCGGCGACTCCGAGGACCCCGCGTTCGGCGATCGCAAGGCAGCCGCGCAGATGGCCGTCGACAAGCTCGAGAAGACGATCATCCGCCAGCGCATCGCGATCCACAAGAAGCGCCCGGACGGCCGTGGCGAGGACGAGATCCGCCCGATCTCGATCGAGGCCGGCCTGCTGCCGCGGGCGCACGGCTCGGCGCTGTTCACGCGTGGCCAGACGCAGGCCCTGTCGGTCGCGGCGCTCGGCACGCTGAAGGAGGAGATGCGTCTCGACACGCTCGGCCTCGAGACGAAGAAGTACTACTTCCACCACTACAACTTCCCGCCGTTCTCGGTCGGGGAGGCCGGCTTCATGCGCGGCCCCAAGCGCCGCGACATCGGCCACGGTGCGCTCGCCGAGCGTGCGCTCGTGGCGGTCGTCCCGTCGATCGAGGACTTCCCCTACACGATTCGCGTCGTGTCGGACATCCTCGAGTCCAACGGCTCGTCGTCGATGGCGTCGGTCTGCGGATCGTCGCTGTCGCTCATGGACGCCGGCGTGCCGCTGAAGCGGCCGGTCGCCGGCATCGCGATGGGGCTCATCAAGGAGGGCGACGACTACGTCGTGCTGACCGACATCGCCGGCGTCGAGGATCACCTCGGCGACATGGACTTCAAGGTCGCCGGCACGTCGGAGGGCATCACCGCCCTGCAGATGGACATCAAGATCACGGGCGTCACGTTCGACATCCTGCGCGACGCGCTGAGCAAGGCGCTGAAGGCCCGCACGTTCATCCTCGGTGAGATGGCGAAGGTCATCGCCGAGCCGCGCTCCGAGCTCTCCGAGCACGCGCCGCGGATCATGACCGTCCACATCGACACCGACAAGATCGGCCTGCTGATCGGCAAGGGCGGCGAGACGATCCGTGGCCTGGCGGAGGAGTTCGAGTCGCAGATCGACGTCAACGACGAGGGTCAGGTGCTGATCTACTCGGCCAACGGCACGCTCGGCGAGGCGCTCGCCGCGCGGATCGCGTCGATGACCAAGGAGGTCGAGGTCGGCGACGAGTTCCCCGCCGCGAAGGTCGTCAAGACGACGACGTTCGGCGCGTTCGTGGAGCTCGCCAAGGGCACCGACGGCCTGCTGCACATCTCCAACGTGTCGCCCGGCCAGCGCGTCGACACCGTCGAGGACGTCCTCAACAAGGGCGACGAGATCCACGTCCGCGTGTACGAGGTCGACCGCGAGCGCGGTCGCATCGGGCTGCGCCTCGCGCAGGATCCCGACGTCGCGGGCAAGACGAAGGACGAGCTCGTCGCGGCCGGCGCCTCGAGCGGCGGCGGTGGCGGACGGCCCCCGCGCAGCGGCGCCGGCGAGCGCAACGGCGGTGGCGGACGCGACCGCGGCGGGGACCGCGGACCGCGGCGCGGCTCGGGCCGCCCGCGCCACGGCGACTCCGACCGGGGCTAGCCCCCTGCCGGATCACGCGCTGACGGTCCTGGACTCCGGCGTCCGGGTCGTGACGGAGGCAATGCCCACCGTCCGATCCGTGACGCTCGGATTCTGGATCCCCACCGGCTCGGCGGCGGAGACCGTCGCCGAGGCCGGGCTGTCGCACCTCGTCGAGCACATGCTCTTCCGCGGCACCGACCGCTACGGCTCGCTGGAGATCGACCAGATCTTCGACACGATGGGAGCCGAGCTCAACGCGGGCACGGGCAAGGAGTCGACGTCGGTCTACGCGCGCGTCATCGACGAGCATCTGCCGGCGGCGTTCGACGTCGTCGCGGACATGGTCTGGCATCCGCGCTTCGATCCCGAGGATCTCGCCAACGAGCGTGAGATCGTGCTCGAGGAGATCGCGATGTACGAGGACGATCCCCAGGATCAGGTCTTCGACGTGCTCGGCGAGGCGGTCTTCGGAGACCACCCGCTCGGGCGGCCGGTCATCGGGCGCGCCGAGGTCGTGGCGGATACGCCCGCCGACGGTCTCGCGGCCTTCCACGCCGCGCACTACGTCGCCGGCGAGATGGTGATCGCGGCCGCGGGCTCGCTGCAGCACGACGCGGTCGTCGAGCTGGCGCGGGCGATCGCGATCCCGGCGGCGGGACCGCCGGCTGTCATGCCGGCGCCTCCCGGGCCGCCGGAGCCGCGCGTGCGCTTCCTGCGCAAGGACACCGAGCAGTACCACCTGACGCTCGGCGCGCCCGGACTCGCGCGCCACGACGATCGTCGCTTCGCGCTGCGCGTGCTCGACAACATCCTCGGCGGAACGTCGTCCTCGCGCCTGTTCCAGGAAGTGCGCGAGCGCCGCGGCCTCGCCTACAACGTCTTCTCGTTTCAGTCGCTGTTCGCGTCGACGGGGCAGATCGGCCTCTACCTCGGCACGCGGCCGGACAACGTCGCGCCGGCGCTGCAGGTGGTGGCCGACGAGCTCGATCGCCTGCGCCGCGAGGGCTTCACGGCGGACGAGCTCGATCGCTCCAAGCAGAACGTGAAGGGCCGGATGGTGCTGTCGCTCGAGTCCACGGCGGCGCGGATGAACCGGCTCGGGGCGGCGCTGCTCAACGAGATGCCGCTGCTGACGCTCGACGAGGCGGTCGCGCGCGTCGAGCGGGTGACGCTCGACGACCTCGCGGAGCTGACCGCGGAGCTGCTCGCTCCCGAGCGCCTCAGCGCGGCTGGGATCGGGACCGACGAGGACGTCTTCCGCGACGCGCTCGAGCCGCTGCTGCCGGCCGCCTCGCGGATGGTCGCGTGAACCTGATCCGCGTCGCGGTCGCGGGTGCGGCGGGCCGGATGGGGCAGGCCGTGGTCGGCGCCGTCGAGGGCGCCGACGACATGGTGCTGACGGGTCGCGCCGACCCCGCGCTCGGGACGGCGCTCGCCGACGTGCTCGGCGATGCCGACGTCGTCGTCGACTTCACGCGACCGGACACCGCGCTGGCCAACGCGCTGGAGTGCGTCGCGGCGGGGGTGCACGTCGTGATCGGCACGTCCGGCTTTGACATGAAGCCGCTCTACGAGATCGGCCCCCACCCGCCCGCCAACGTCTTCTTCGCGCCGAACTTCGCGATCGGCGCGGTGCTGATGATGCGCTTCGCGGCGGAGGCCTCCAAGCACATGGCGAAGGCGGAGATCGTCGAGCTGCATCACGACGGCAAGCTCGACCAGCCGTCGGGGACGGCGGCGCGCACGGCGGAGATGATGGACGGCGACGTGCCGATCCACTCGATTCGCCTGCCGGGCCTGGTCGCACACCAGGAGGTCATCCTCGGCGACCTCGGCCAGACCTTGACGATCCGCCACGACTCGATCGATCGGGCGTCGTTCATGCCGGGGGTGCTGCTCGCGATCCGTCGCGTCGGGTCGCTGCCCGAGTCGCCGGTGGTCGGGCTCGAGCACCTGCTGTTCTGAGCGCGCTACTGCGGTACGACGGCCGGCAGCTCGACCCTGACCATGCCAGCATCATGGGAGAGCTGGGAAGGCAGGGGCTCGCCGTTCAGGAGCATCCCCTCGAGGTGAAACGCGATGCCGGCGCGGATCTCCTGCTCGACCTTCTCGCGGGAGTCAGCACACGAGAATACCGGAAGATCCGCGGCGCGGGCCCACCAGCTTCCATCTTCCGCTCGCTCGTAGATGACAGCGAACATGGTCATCGCAGATCCTCCAAGCCGGTACTCCGTCTGATGTTCGCCAGCGTAACAGCCGGCACATCCCCGTTGGCCTTGCCAGCACCGGCCACGGTGACGTGGCGTCCATCGGGATGCGTCCACTGCTCGTGGGAGCCGGTAGTGCGCACGGGCGACCAGCCCAGTTTCGGAGCGCCTTGCGAACCTCCCGGTACTTCTTCGCCATGCGTCGGACGCTGATCGACGAGGTTGCGCAGGTGACGCTCGGATTGCGACAAG
>DASXCR010000027.1:0-2604 GCA_036491075.1 Solirubrobacteraceae bacterium | reverse complement strand
CCGGCCGGGCTGTTCGTGAACATCGGCCTGCTGATCGTCGCCATCGGCGCCGCGGTCGCGATCCTCACCGGCTCGACGAGCCAGGGCCTGTTCGTCCTGATCCTCGTTGCCGCGGGGATCCTCGGCAACCTCGCCGTGCTGCCGATCGGCGGCGCCGACATGCCGGTCGTGATCTCGACCCTGAACGCGTTCACCGGCCTCAGCGCGGCGGCCGCAGGCATCGCGCTGCACAACACCGCGCTGATCGTCGCGGGCATGATCGTCGGCGCCTCCGGCACGATCCTCACCGACCAGATGGCGAAGGCGATGAACCGCTCGATCGGCTCGGTGCTGATGGGCGGCTTCGGCGGCGAGGCGCCGGCCGCGGGCGGGGGAGAGGGCTCGGAGATCGAGGGCACGGTCCGCTCGACGAGCGCTGCCGACGTCGCGATCCTCCTGAACTACGCGCGCCAGGTCGTGGTGGTGCCGGGCTACGGGATGGCGGTCGCGCAGGCACAGCACGCGGTGCGCGAGATGGCGAAGGCGCTGGAGAAGCGCAACATCGACGTGCTCTACGCGATCCATCCGGTCGCCGGGCGGATGCCCGGTCACATGAACGTCCTGCTGGCCGAGGCCGACGTGCCGTACGAGCAGCTCAAGGAGATGGACGACATCAACCCGGAGTTCGGCCGCACGGACGTCGCGATCGTCATCGGCGCCAACGACGTCACGAACCCCGACGCCCGGATGAAGGCCGACTCGCCGATCTACGGCATGCCGATCCTCAACGTCGACGAGTCCAAGCAGGTCATCGTCCTGAAGCGCTCGATGGCGTCGGGCTTCGCCGGCATCGAGAACCCGCTCTTCTACAACGACAAGACGCAGATGCTCTTCGGCGACGCGAAGTCCAGCGTGTCGGAGATCACGTCCGAGCTCGGCCAGCTCTGACGGATGGCCGCAGGATCGGCAGCTCGCGGGAGCGGGCGCGCGCGGCTCGCGGCGGCGCTCGCCCTCGTCGCCGCGGCGCTGTTGGCGCCCGCGTCCGCGCTGGCCGCCGACCCGCCGACCGTCCTGTCCGCCGGGATCAACGCCGCCGACGAGCTCTATGCCACCTGGAGTCTCGCTCCCGGCACGACCTTCTCGCACGCCGACTTCGCGACGGTCCCGACGCCCGACCCGGCGCTGCCCGAGTTCTTCACCGACGGCAACTTCGCCGGCTTCAGCTGCGCGGCTCCGCCCGACAGCTGCTCCGGCACGCCGACGACCACGTCCTACACCGCGGCGTATCCGATGGTTCGCGACCGTCGCTACTACTTCAAGGTCACCGCGACCGACGGCACGCAGCAGCTGACCTCGGACGTGCAGGTCATCGACGACGCCAAGCCGCAGATTCCCGGCGACGCGCCGACCGGAAGCGGTCCGACCGCGGGCGCACCGGCACCGGTCGGCTCCAAGCCGCTGACCGCGCTGCCCGCCTCGTTTGCCGGCGGCGCGCACTCGACGGGGTCGATCGCGCCGCTCGCGCTGCCGAAGAGCCTCGGCGCGGTCCTCATCTCGGGGGCCAGGCTGCGCGTCACCTGCTCGGGCGCGTGCGTCGCGACCGGGTCGCTGCGCTACCTCGGCGTCGCGCTCGCGCACAAGACCGTGACGCTGTCGCGGGCGGGCACCCGCACGATCGTCGTGCGGCCGACCGGCAAGGTACGCAACCGCCTCAAGGGCCGCTCGCACGCCACGCTGCGCCTCGGCGGGACGGTGAAGCCGATCGGCGGCAAGGGCAGCCACGTGACGCGGATCTTCAAGGTCCGGCGGTAGGGGACCGTCTGGCGGCGGCGGCGGCGGCCGGCGCGGAGCCGGCCGATCCGGGACGGTCCAGGCCCGACCGGCTCACGCGGTGCCTGTTCGGCGGGGGCGCAAGCGGGTGGGCCGTGGATCGCCGTCCTGGTCATCGACCTGCCGGGGGCGGAGCCGGCGGGGTTGCTACCTGGATCGGCATCGGGCGCCGCCGGCTTGAGCCGATCGTCTCCGTGCCCGTCCGCCTGACGCCGCGCGACCCCGTGGCAGACTGGCGCCGATGATCTCCCGCGCCGATGCGCTGCAGGCGCTCGCCACCGAGACCTTCGACGTCGTCGTCGTGGGCGGCGGGATCACGGGCGCCGGCGTCGCGTTCGACGCCGCCACGCGCGGCTACAGCGTCGCGCTCGTCGAGCGCGCCGACTTCGCGGCGGGAACCTCGAGTCGCTCCTCCAAGCTCGTCCACGGCGGCTTGCGCTACCTGCAGAACTTCGACCTCGGGCTCGTGCGCGAGGCGCTGCTCGAACGCCAGCTGATGGTCGCGCTCGCGCCCCATCTCGTGCACCCGCTGGCGCTCGTCGTCGCGGCGTTCGACGGCGAGCGACCGGACCGGCGCACGGGCGTCGGACTGAACCTCTACGACGTCATGTCCGTCGAGCGCCGGCGGCGCACCGCGCGCCCGCGGCTGCTCGGCCGGGGGTCGGCCGGGGCGGGGAGCGCCGCGGGGGCGGACAACGGGCGCGACCCGGCGGACTGGAGCCCGGAGCGCCACCGGACGATCTCCGGCGCCGAGGTGCTCGAGCTCGTGCCGGCGCTCGCCGCGCGCGCGCCGAC
>DASXCR010000026.1:0-5297 GCA_036491075.1 Solirubrobacteraceae bacterium | reverse complement strand
GGTGGCGGCGATGAGGTCGTCCGAGGCGGCGGCGGACATGCGGTCGCGGTCAAAGCCCGCGCCGCGGATCATCCCGGCCGCCGACGCGAGGCACAGGTCGAGCGTGTCGACGGTGTCGAAGAGGTGCTCCTTGTCCTCCTGCAGGTCCTTGTTGTAGGTCAGCGGCAGCGCGTGCATGACGCCGTGCAGCGCGCCGAGATGCGCGACGATCCGCGGCGCCTTCGCGCGCAGCAGCTCGGCGGCGTCGGGGTTCTTCTTCTGGGGCATGATCGACGAGCCGCTCGTCCAGGCGTCGGGCAGCGTGACGAAGCCGAACTCCTCGCTGGACCACAGCACGAGCTCGGCGCCGAGCCGACTGAGGTGGGTGGCGCAGGTCGCGGCCGCCGACAGGTAGTCGAGGATGAAGTCGCGGTTGGAGACCGCGTCGATCGAGTTCGGGGCGACACGTTCGAAGCCGAGCTCGGCCGCGACGGCGGCGCGGTCGGTGTCGAAGTTCACGCCGGCGAGCGCGCCGGCACCCAGCGGCAGCGCGGCCGTCTGGGACGCCGCGAACGCGAAGCGCTCGCGGTCGCGCAGGAGCATCCACACGTAGGCGAGCAGGTGGTGGGAGAGGTAGACCGGCTGCGCGCGCTGCAGGTGCGTGTAGCCCGGCAGGGGCCAGTCCAGATGGCGCTCGGCGGCGTCGATCAGGACCCCGGCGAGGGCGTCGATCGCGCGCGTCGCGTGGCCCGCGGCGTCGCGCGTGAAGAGCGCGACGTCCGTCGCGACCTGGTCGTTGCGCGAGCGCGCGGTGTGCAGCCTGCCGCCGGCCCGGCCCGCGATCTCGGTCACCCGCCGCTCGACGGCCATGTGGATGTCCTCGTCGTTCTCCTCGAATCCGAACGTGCCGTCGGCGAGCTCGGCCTGCACCGCGTCGAGCGCGCCGAGCAGCGCGTCGCGGTCGTCGTCGCCGATGATCCGCTGCGCCGCGAGCATGCGAGCGTGCGCGCGCGACTGGGCGAGGTCGTGCGGCCAGAGGCGCTGGTCGAAGCCCAGCGACGTGTTCAGACGGCGAAAGACGGGGTCCTGGGGCTCGGAGAAGCGGGACATCGCGGGGGCGAGTCTAGGGACCGACCCGGAGGTCATCGCCGACTTCGCGTCCGCCGAGCGGCGCCCGGCCGGTGACCGCGGCCATTACCCTCCCCGCCGTGAGCGAACGCAGCTATCCGCAGCGCGACTACTCGCGCCCGCCCGAGGCCGTCGAGATCCTGCTCGTCCGCCACGGCGCGTCCGCCGACGCCGTCGCGGGCGAGGACTTCGAGCTGCTCGAGGGCCAGGCCGACCCGCCGCTGTCGCCCGACGGCCGCCTGCAGGCGCACACCGTCGCGGTCTTCCTCGCCGAGCTGCCGTCGCTGCAGGCGCTGTTCATCACCCCGCTGCAGCGCACCGCGCAGACGGCGGCGCCGATCAGCGCGATGACCGGCCTGCAGCCCGTCGTCGTCTCGCAGCTGCGCGAGGTGCATCTCGGCGAGCTCGACGGCGGCGCGTTTCGGATCGCGCTGCACGCGGGCGATCCGCGCATCCCCGAGGTCTTCCTGCAGGAGCGCTGGGACGTCATCGAGGGCGCCGAGCCGATGGAGGAGCTCGCGGCACGCACGAAGGCGGGCATCGAGCAGATCGTGTCGAGCGTCCCGGCCGGGGCGACCGTCGCCGCCGTCGTCCACGGCGGCGTGATCGGCGAGCTCTGCCGTCAGGCCTCGGGCAGCCGGCCGTTCGCGTTCGTCCATGCCGACAACTGCTCGATCACGCGCCTGATCGTGTTCCCCGACGGTCGCTGGTCGGTGCGCAGCTTCAACGAGGGCGGGCACCTCGCATCGCTGGCGGGGTCACTCTCCTAGACCGAGCACGGCGCGCAGCGCCGCCGCCACGCGCGCGACCTGGCCCTCGGACAGCTCGGGGTGAAACGGCAGGGCGACCGAGCGGGCGGCGACCTCCTCGCAGACCGGGAACTCGCCCTCGCGATGGCCGAACGTCTCGCGGTAGTAGGACATGAGGTGGATCGCCGGCAGATAGGGCTTGGACGGCACGCCGCGCTCGCGCAGGGCGCGGATCGTCGCGTCGCGGTCGCTGCCGCGCGGGAGCTGGACGACGAACACGAACCAGCCGCGACGGTCCCCGCCGGCGTCCTCGCACGGCAGCGCCAGCCCCTCGACGTCCGCCAGCGCCTCGCGATACAGCGCCGCAGCGCGCGCGCGGCCGGCGAGCATCGCGTCGAGGCGCTGCAGCTGGACGAGCCCGATCGCGCAGGCGATGTCCGACAGGCGGTAGTTGAAGCCGAGGCGGTCGTGGTCCAGCCAGTCCATGTTCGGCGCGCGGCCCTGGTTTCGCTCGGAGTCGATGCGCTCCTTGACGGCCGCGTCGGATGTCGTGACCATGCCGCCCTCGCCGGTCGTGAGCTGCTTGTTGGCGTAGAAGGCGAACACCGCCGGGTGACCGCGCGCGCCGACCGCGACGCCGTCGGCGTGCACGGCGCCGAGCGCCTCGCACGCGTCCTCGACGATCGGCGGGCCGAGCGCCTCGAACGCCGGGAGATCGGCCGGGAAGCCGAAGATGTGGACCGGCAGGATCGCCGCCGTGCGCTCGGTGATCGCGGCGGCGGCGGCCTGCGGATCGAGGTTCAGCGTGCGCGCGTCGATGTCCGCGAACACGGGGCGCGCACGCTCGTAGATGGCGGCGTTCGCGCTCGCCACGAACGAGAACGGCGACGTCACGACCTCGTCGCCCTCCCCCACCCCGACCGCGCGCAGCGCGAGGTGCAGGCCGGCGGTCCCGCTCGAGACCGCGCTCGCATGCGCGGCGCCGAGGCGCGCCGCGAACGCCTGCTCGAAGGCCGGCACGCGCGGCCCGAGCGACAGCTGGCGCGAGCGCAGCACCTCGATGACCGCCTGCTCCTCGGCCGCGCCGAGGATCGGCCGGGCGAGCTGGATCTCCTCGTCCACGCGGCCGACTACTTCGCCGCGGCGACGCCGCGCAGGCGGCCGGCCTGCTCGGCGTACTCCAGCGAGTCGACGAGCGCCGCCCACGACGCGGCGATGAGGTTCGTCGAGACGCCGATCGAGCCCCAGGTCTCGGTGCCGTCGGTCGCGTCGATGAGGACGCGGATCGTCGCGTCCGAGCCCTTCGTCTCGTCGAGGATGCGGACCTTGAAGTTCGACAGCCACGTCTCCGCGAGGTGCGGGTGCGCCTCCGTCAGGACAGCCCGCAGCGCCGCGTCGAGGGCGTTGACCGGGCCGTTGCCGCGCGTCGTGTGCACGTAGCGCTCGCCGTCGACGCGGATCCGGATCGTGGCCTCGGTCTCGACATGGCCGTCGGCGGACTGGTCGACGATCACCCGCCAGGACTCGAGCTCGAACAGCGGCTCGTACTCGCCCGCCTCCTTGCGCAGCAGGAGCTCGAACGAGCCGTCCGCCGTCTCGAACTGGTAGCCGTCGTGCTCCATCGCCTTCATCCGCTCGAGCACGCGCGCCGTGACGTCGTCGTCGAGATCCAGGCCGGCGCTCTCGGCCTTGTCGGCGACCGTGCCGCGGCCCGACAGCTCCGACACGAGCAGGTCGCGGCGGTTGCCGACGAGCGCGGGATCGACGTGCTCGAACGTGGACGCGTCCGCGCGGATGCCCGCCGCGTGCAGGCCCGCCTTGTGCGCGAACGCGTGCTTGCCGACGTACGGCTGCGCGGCCACCGGCTGGCGGTTGAGCAGCTCGTCGGCGAAGTGCGCCGTCTCGGTCAGGCGGCGCAGCTGCTCGTCCGACACGACCCCATGGCCCATCTTGAGCTGGAGGTTCGCGATCACGGTGATGAGGTTCGCGTTGCCCGTCCGCTCGCCGATGCCGTTCATCGTGCCCTGGACCTGCGTCGCGCCGGACTCGACGGCCATCAGGCTGTTGGCGACCGCGCAACCGCCGTCGTCGTGGCAGTGGATCCCGAGCTTGACGCCCGGCAGTGCGTGCGCCACGTCGGCCACCGCGACGGCGATCTGGCTCGGCAGCGACGGCCCGTTCGTGTCGCACAGCACGAGCCGCTCGGCGCCCGCGCCCGCGGCGGCGCGCAGGCAGGCGATCGCGTAGTCGCGGTCAGCGCGCAGGCCGTCGAAGACGTGCTCGGCGTCGAAGATCACGCGCTTGCCCTCGCTCACGAGAAACGCGACGGACTCGGCGATCATCGCGAGGTTCTCCTCGCGGGAGACGCGCACGACCTTCTCGACGTGCAACGTCCACGCCTTGCCGACGATCGTGCAGACGGGGGCGAAGCTGGCGGCGAGCACGCGCAGGCCGGCATCCTCGGCGGCCTGCACACCGCGCCGGCGCGTCATGCCGAACGCGGCGACCGTGGCGTTCGAGAGCGTCTCGTGCTCGAGCAGCGCGAACAGCTCGGCCTCCTTCGGGTTCGAGGCCGGGAAGCCCGCCTCGATCAGGTGCACGCCGAGGTCGTCGAGGCGGCGGACGAGGCGGATCTTCTCCTCGGCGGTGAGCGACAGGCCGCCGCCGCCCATGCCGTCGCGCAGGGTGGCGTCGTAGAGCTCGATCTGGGTCATCGTGGGTGGGGTCCTTTCGAAGTTCGGAGGGCGAGTTGCTGGGCAGGGCGACCCGGACGCGTCGAGCGTCAGGCCGCCTGCGGAATTCGCCGTCCTGCCGCGCCGCGCAGGCGCGCGTTCGTGGACCCGGCTCGTGTCATGCGACCTTCGCCGTCGCCGGCACCGGGTCCAGCCACTCCCGGTACGTGTCGCTGCGCCCGTGCAGGGCGTCCTCGAAGACCGTCTGGATCGTGCTCGTGATCTCGCCCGGCGAGCCGCCGCCGATCATGTGGTCGTCGACCTCGCGCACGGGCACGAGCTCGGCCGCGGTGCCCGTCATGAAGACCTCGTCGGCGAGGTACAGCTCCGCACGCGCGATGTTGCGCTCGATGACGTCGTAGCCGAGGTCGCGCGCGATCTGGATGATCGACTTGCGCGTGATCCCGTCGAGGATCGAGGCGGCCGGCGGCGGCGTCACGAGGTGACCCTCCCAGACGACGAAGATGTTCTCGCCCGAGCCCTCACAGACGTTGCCGTGGTCGTCGAGCAGGATCGCCTCCTCATAGCCGGCCTTCTGGGACTCGATCTTCGCGAGCACGCTGTTGAGGTATTGCCCCGAGGCCTTCGAGGCCGGGATCAGCGAGCCCGGGCTGATGCGCCGCCAGCTGGAGACCTTCGCGCGGATGCCGTTCTGCTTGCCCTCCTCGCCGAGGTAGGAGCCCCACTCCCAGGCGGCGATCGTGACGTC
>DASXCR010000025.1:0-2988 GCA_036491075.1 Solirubrobacteraceae bacterium | reverse complement strand
AGAAGGTGGGGCGGCGCAGGCGGTAGGCCGAGCGCCGTCTCGCTACAGCGGGATGTTGCCGTGCTTGCGCTTCGGTCCTGGTTCGCGCTTGCTCTGCAGCGTGTGCAGCGCCGTGATCAGCTTCGGGCGCGTCTCGTGCGGCACGATGACGTCGTCGACGTAGCCGCGCTCGGCGGCCGAGTAGGGGTTGGCGAAGCGCGCGCGGTAGTCGTCCATGAGCTTGTCGCGGCGCGCGTCGGGCGTCGGCGAGCGGGCGATGTCGCGCTTGTAGATGATGTTCACCGCGCCCTCGGGGCCCATCACCGCGACCTCCGCCGTCGGCCACGCGAGGTTGAAGTCCGCGCCGAGGTGCTTGGACGCCATGACGTCGTATGCGCCGCCGTAGGCCTTGCGCGTGATGACGGTGATCTTCGGCACCGTCGCCTCGGCGAACGCGTACAACAGCTTCGCGCCGTGGCGGATGATGCCGCCCCACTCCTGCGTCGTGCCCGGCAGGAAGCCGGGGACGTCGACCAACGTCAGCAGCGGGACGTTGAACGCGTCGCACGTGCGCACGAAGCGCGCCGCCTTGACGCTCGCGTCGATGTCGAGCACGCCGGCCATGCTCGCCGGCTGGTTGCCGACGACCCCGACCGCGTAGCCGTCCAGGCGGCTGAAGCCGCAGACGACGTTCCTCGCGTAGTGCTCGTGGACCTCGTAGAACTCGCCGTCGTCGACGATGTGGCGCACGACGTCGCGCATGTCGTAGGGCTTGTTCGGCTGGGCCGGGACGACGTGGTCGAGCTCCTCGTCGCAGCGCAGCGGGTCGTCGGTGGGCAGCACGCGCGGCACGGTCTCGAGGTTGTTGGACGGCAGGAAGCTCAGCAGGTAGCGCGTGTCCGACAGGCACTGGTCCTCGTCCTCGCAGGCGAAGTGCGCGACGCCCGAGGCGGAGTTGTGCGACATCGCGCCGCCGAGCTCCTCGAACTCGACCTCCTCGCCCGTCACGGTGCGGATCACGTCCGGGCCCGTGATGAACATGTGCGACGTCTCCTTCACCATCGAGATGAAGTCGGTGATCGCGGGCGAGTACACGGCGCCGCCGGCGCACGGCCCCATGATCAGGCTGATCTGCGGGATCACGCCCGAGCAGTTGACGTTGCGCATGAAGACCTCGCCGTAGGCGCCGAGCGAGACGACGCCCTCCTGGATCCGCGCGCCGCCGGAGTCGTTGATCCCGATCACCGGGCAGCCGATCTTCGCCGCGAGGTCCATGACCTTGCAGATCTTCTCGGCCATCACCTCGCCCAGCGAGCCGCCGAAGATCGTGAAGTCCTGCGAGAAGACGCAGACGCGCCGCCCGTCGATCGTGCCGTGACCCGTGACCACCGCGTCGCCCCACGGACGCTTGCGCTGCATCTCGAAGTCCGTCGTGCGGTGGCGGGCGAACGTGTCGAGCTCCTGGAACGTGCCGGGATCCAGCAGCTTCTCGACGCGCTCGCGCGCGGTGTAGCGCCCGCGATCGTGCTGCTTGCGCTCGGTCTCGCCGGTGACGCGCCCGGCGGACGCGCGCAGCTTGTCGAGCTGGGCGAGCTTCTGCTCCGCGGTCTCGGGGGGCTTGGAGCGTCGGGACATGACGCTCGATGGTAAGCGAGCGCGGTCGCGGCGCTCGCCTCGCCTCGGGTGGTGGGAGCGACGGCTCCCGAGACGAGGCTCTGGCCGGTGGTCGTGTTCAGTCGCGCGAGAACCCGCCGAGGTCCTCGAGCACGTCCGCGAGGATCGCGCTGGTGCGGTCGGGGGCCTGGGCCTCCGGCGTGGCGGTCAGGTGCACCTTCGTGCCCCAACCGGTCGGGGTGAGCTTCACCGTGCCGCTCACGCGGTCGCCCTCCCAGGCAACGGTGGTCTCGGGTACGACCCGGGTGATGCGGATCTCGCCGAACTCGGCGAGATGGCGGCCCAGCGAATCCTCGCTGCTGACCTCGGCCCACAGCTCGGGCGGGGACTTGACGATTCGGCGCGTGGCCGTGGACTTCTCCATGGCCGTGGGGTTCGCCCGACCGCGGCGGTCTCCTGCCGGCGGTCCGGCTGCAATCAGCTGCCCGGCTTGGTCACCATCACGAAGATCGCGACGACGACGAGCAGCGAGACGAGGGCTCCGAGCTGCGCGTAGCGCCGGGCGACGGCGTCGTACTCGTCGCCGAGGCCGCCTCCCTGCTGCTCGCCGCGCTCGGCGATCTGCAGCATCTTGCGCTCCGCGGGGGAGAGCACAGCGCCGACGATCCCGAAGATCACGACGATGATCGCGATCCCCGCGCCGATCCACGGATCGCTGAACTTCCACGGCTGCTGCGAGGCGAGGTAGAAGCCGGCGAGCAGGACGACGGCCATCGCCGGCGTGATGAGCCGGCGCGAGAGGAAGATCTGGAAGCGGTGCAGCGCGACGAGGTCGGTGACGCCGGTGCTGCGCGCGTACGCGTCGAGCAGCGGGTAGGCGAAGGTGGCGCCGAACGCGATGACGACCGCGGTGATGTGCACGAACAGCACGACGGTGTAGGCGGAGAAGGTGGCGAGCATCGACGTAGCGTCCCAGGTGCGGCGGCGATTGGCGCGGCTACGGGCGCGCGCTGAGCTAGGCTTGAGGCATGGACACTCAGGTGCAGACGATTCGGGTCCTGCATTGCAACTCGCACACCGACGGCTGGACCGCCGACAGCCCGGATCTGGCGGGCTGGAGCACGCAGAGCGCGACGTACGGCGAGTCCAAGAAGCAGGCCGTCGCGGCGATTCTCGCGCAGCTCGGCGACGCCGCCGCCGAGCCGCAGATCTCCCACCACATCGCCTGCTCGCGCTGAGTCGGCGGCACGCGGGGCCTGGTCCCGCGGCCCAGCCGGCGTTCGAGGGGGGCGAAAACGCGGGTCGTGTCGCCTATACCCCTACATGCGGGGATTGTTCGACACGACGTCGCGGATCGCGGCCCGCCAACACGGCCGGATCAGCTGGACGCAGCTG
>DASXCR010000024.1:0-2878 GCA_036491075.1 Solirubrobacteraceae bacterium | reverse complement strand
GGGCCTAGCGTCGCGACGATCGAGCGCACGATCGACAGCGCGTGCGCGTCGTCGTCGGCGAGGTGGTCGACGACGCCCGACCGACGCGCGTGAAGCTCTCCCCCACCGAGCTCCTCGGCGCTGACCTCCTCGCCGGTCGCGGCCTTCACGAGCGGCGGTCCGGCGAGGAAGATCGTCCCCTGCTCGCGGACGATCACGGTCTCGTCGCTCATCGCCGGGACGTACGCGCCGCCCGCGGTGCAGGAGCCCATCACGGCCGCGATCTGCGCGATGCCGGCCGCCGACATCGTCGCCTGGTTGAAGAAGATCCGGCCGAAGTGCTCGCGGTCGGGGAAGATCTCGTCCTGCAGCGGCAGGTAGGCGCCGCCGGAGTCGACGAGGTAGATGCACGGCAGGCGGTTGTGCAGCGCGATCTCCTGCGCGCGCAGGTGCTTCTTGACGGTCATCGGGAAGTAGGCGCCGCCCTTGACCGTCGCGTCGTTCGCGACCACGACGACCTCGCGACCGTGCACGCGGCCGACGGCGGTCACGATCCCGGCCGCCGGCGCGTCGCCGTCGTAGAGCCCGTGGGCGGCCATCGGCGAGAGCTCCTGCCACGCAGCGCCGTCGTCGAGCAGCCGCCGCACGCGCTCGCGGACGAGCAGCTTGCCGCGTGCCCCGTGACGCTCGGCCGCGACCGCTCCGCCGCCGGCTCGCGCGCGCTCGAGCTGCGCGTCGAGATCCGCGAGCAGCTCGCGATGCGCGGCGACGTTGGCGGCGAACGACTTCGCGCCGGGGCGTGCCTTCGTGCCGAGGACGACGCTCATCGCACGCCGATCGCGACGGTCGCCATGTCAGTCCCCGCCCGCGTGCGGCTGCCAGTCGACCGGCCCCGCGACGAGCGTGTGCGAGCCGAGCGTGCGCCCCAGCACGCGCTGGATCTCGCGCGCCGCGCCGAGCAGCGCGTCGAGGTCGACGCCGGTCGCGATCCCCATCTCGTGCAGCATGCTGACGAGGTCCTCGGTGGCGATGTTGCCGGTCGCGCCGGGCGGCACGGGACAGCCCCCGAGCTCGCCGACGCTGCACTCGAACGAGGTGCAGCCGGCCTGCAGCGCGGCGAGCACGTTCGCCAGGCCCTGGCCGCGGGTGTTGTGGAAGTGCGCGGTGAGCTCGACGTCCCCGCCGAGTAGGGCGCGAGCAGCCGCGAAGTGCGCCACGACCTGCGGCGGGTTGGCCATGCCGGTCGTGTCGCCGAAGGCGATCTCCTGCGCGCCCGCCGCGACGAGCCGCGCCGCGATCTCGAGCACGCGCTCGCGTGGCACGACGCCCTCGTACGGGCAGCCGAAGCTCGTCGCGATGATGGCCTCCACGCGCAGGCCGGCCTCGCGGGCACGGCCGACGACCCGCCCGAGGCTGTCCAGCGACGCGGCGACCGAGCGGTTGACGTTGCGCAGGTTGTGCGTCTCGGAGGCCGACAGGAAGACACCGACCTCCTCGAAGCGGTCGCGCAGCTGCAGCGCATGATCGAGGCCACGGGAGTTCGGGACGAGGACGCTGCGCGCGACGCCGGCCGGCACGTCGATCGCCTCGAGCACCTCGCACGCGTCCGACAGCTGCGGGATGACGTCGCGGCGCACGAAGCTCGTCACCTCGATGCGGCGCAGGCCGGTGCGGGCGAGGCGGTCGACGAGCGCGACCTTGTCCGCGGTCGCGACGATGTCGGGCTCGTTCTGCAGCCCGTCGCGCGGCCCGACCTCGCGGATGTCGACCGCCGACGGCAGCTCGAGCCGTCCGCGCTGCACGGCGTCGGCGGCCCGGCTCATGCGCCCAGCCCGCGCGCGATCACCATCTGCTGGATCTCGTCGGTCCCCTCGCCGATCGTCAGGATCTTCGCGTCGCGATACATGCGACAGACGGGGTACTCCTCGATGTAGCCGTACCCGCCGTGGATCTGCACCGCCTCGTCGGCGCAGCGCACCGCGAGCCGGCCCGTCTTGAGCTTCGCCTGGGCGGCCGCCATGCCGAACGGGCGGCCCGCGTCCTTCAGCAATGCGGCGCGGTAGACGAGCAGGCGCGCCGCCTCGATCTCCGTCGCCATGTCGGCGAGCTTGCCCTGGATCGTCTGGAACTTCGAGATCGCCTGGCCGAAGGCGCGGCGCTGCTTGGCGTAGGCGAGCGCCTGGTCCAGCGCGCCCTGCGCGAGCCCGAGGCCCATCGCGGCGACGCCGATGCGCCCGATCTCGAGCACGTGCAGGAACTGCGCGAGCCCGCGCCCGGCGTGGCCGAGCAGGTTCTCGGCCGGGATCCGGCAGCCGGTGAACGTCAGTGGACGCGTGTCGGACGCGTGCCAGCCCATCTTGCGGTACGGCTCGCCCTGCTCGTAGCCGGGCGTGCCGTTCGCAACGAGGAAGTTCGAGATCTCGCGCTCCCCGCTGAGTGCGGTGATCGAGACGATGCCCGAGATGTCCGTGCCGGCGTTCGTGATGAACTGCTTGGCCCCGTCGATCACCCACTCGTCGCCGTCGCGCACGGCTCGCGTCGTCGTGTGCGCGGCGTCCGAGCCGCCCTCGGCCTCGGTCAGCCCGAACGCGCCGAGGATCGTGCCCGCGCACAGTCGCGGCAGCCATTGCAGGCGCTGCTCCTCGGTGCCGTAGAGGTAGATCGGCTGCGTCCCGAGCGAGGTGTGCGCGCAGAGCGTGATCGCGACCGACGAGTCCACGCGCGTGAGCTCCTCGACCGTGAGCGTGTAGGCGAGCGTGTCGCCGCCGGCGCCGCCGTACTCCTCGGGAAACGGGATCCCCATGAGGTTGAGCGCGCCGAGCTTGGCGATGATCTCGTAGGGCACCGCGTGCGTGCGGTCGAGCTCGCCGGCGACCGGTGCGACCTCGCCCTCGGCGAA
>DASXCR010000023.1:0-12430 GCA_036491075.1 Solirubrobacteraceae bacterium | reverse complement strand
GGCGGCCTTCGAGCGCATGGGCGCGCTCTCGCGCCAGGGCGTCTCGCGGCCGTTCGACGCGCGTCGTGACGGCTTCGTCATGGGCGAGGGCGCTGGCGTGCTCGTGCTCGAGCGCGGCGACCTCGCACGCGAGCGCGGCGCCAAGATCTACGGCTACGTCGCCGGCTACGGCGCGTCCAACGACGCGTTTCACATGACGCAGCCCGACGAGACGGGCCGCGGCGCCGAGAAGGCGATGCGCGCCGCGCTCGCCGACGCCGGCGCCGCGTGCAGCGAGGTCGGGTACATCAACGCCCATGGGACCTCGACGCCGTACAACGACCGCATCGAGACGCTCGCGATCCACTCCGTGTTCAACGGCGGCTCGCCGCCGGTGTCGAGCACGAAGTCGGCGATCGGGCACCTGCTCGGGGCGGCCGGCGCGGTCGAGGCCGTCGCCGTGCTCGGAGCGCTGGCGCGAGGGATCCTCCCCCCGACGCTGAACTTCGAGGAACCCGACCCCGACTGCGATCTTGACTACGTTCCCGACGGCCCGCGTGAGGCCCCGGAGCTCGAGCTGGCGATGAGCAACTCGTTCGGCTTCGGTGGCCAGAACGCGTGCCTCGCATTCAGGAAGGCGTGAGATGACCCCCGTGCCACACCCCGCTGACGTCCGGCTCGACGGCGCTGCCGCCGGGGCGCCGATGGCGCCCGCCGGCCGCGCCGCGAAGGCCCAGGCCGCCGCCGACACGACGACCGCCGCCGTGATCCGCGAGCCGGTCAAGCTCGCGCGCGCCCGCGCCGAGCTGCTGTGTGACCCGGGCACGTTCCATCCGCACCGCACGGCCGTCGGCGACGGCGTCATCGCGGGCAGCGGCAAGGTCGGCGGGCGGGCGGTCTACGTCTGGGCGCAGGACGGCACGTTCAAGGGCGGCTCGCTCGGCGCCGCGGGCGGCGAGACGATCGTGCGCACGATCGAGATGGCCGAGCGCGCGTGGGCGCCGGTCGTCGGCTTCCCGCACTCCGGCGGCGCGCGCCTGCAGGAGGGCGTCGCGGCGCTCGCCGCGTACGCCGCGATCTTCCGCGCGCAGGCGCGCTCGAGCGCGCTGCAGATCTCCGTCATCGGCGGCCCGTGCGCGGGCGGCGGCGCGTACTCGCCGGCGCTCGGCGACCTCGTGATGATGGCCGGCCCCGACGCGCGGATGTTCCTCACCGGCCCGAAGATCATCGAGCGCGTGACGCGCGAGCGCGTGACCGCGCTCGAGCTCGGCGGGGCGCAGGTGCACGCGCAGAACGGCGTCTCGCATCTCGACGCCGAGGACGACGTCGCCGCCGGCGACCTCGTGCGCAACGTGCTGGCGCACCTGCCCGGCAAGGCCGGCGGCGCGCTGCCGCTGGCGCCGCCGCGCGAGCCCCCGGCCGGGGACCCGGCGCGCCACGTGCCCGCCAACCAGCGCAAGGTCTACGACGTGCGCGACGTCATCCGCCACCTCGTCGACGGCGGCGGGCTGCTCGAGCTCGCCCCGAAGTGGGCGCGCAACATGGTCGTCGGACTCGCGCGGATGGACGGACGTCCGATCGGCGTCATCGCCAACCAGCCCAAGCACCTCGGGGGCACGCTGGATGCCGACGCGGCCGACAAGGGCTCGTGGTTCGTGGACTTCTGCAACAGGTTCGGCCTGCCGATCGTCGTGCTCGCCGACACGCCGGGCTTCCGGCCGGGCGTGCGCCAGGAGCGCGAGGCCGTGTTGCGGCGCGGCGCCAACCTGCTGCGCGCGTTCGCCGTTTCGACAGTGCCGCGCGTGACCGTTACCCTGAGGCAGGCGTACGGCGGTGCGCACATCGTCATGAACTGCCGCGACCTCGGACACGACCTCACCTTCGCCTGGCCCAGTGCCAGGATCGGCGTCATGGGCGCGTCCCAGGCGATCGAGATCACGGCGCGCCGCGAACTGCAGGCCGGCGGCGATCCGGCGGTGCTCGCACAGGCCTACGAGGACGAGCACCTGCCCGTCGTCGTGGCCGCCGCCGCCGGCTTCGTCGACGAGATCGTCGAGCCGTGGCAGACGCGCGAGCGGATCTCGGCGCACTTCGGAGCGCATCGATGAACCCTCCGCCGGCTGAGGCGCTCGCTCCGCGCAACGCGACGGAGGACGCGATCCTCGCCGCCGCGCGCGAGCTGCTCGGCGAGGGCTCGCACGAGCAGGTCACGATCGACCGGATCGCGCGGCGGGCGTTCGTCAGCCGCACGACCGTCTACTTCTACTTCGCCAACAAGCGCGCGGTGATGGATCGCCTGATCCAGCAGGCCTTCACCGACATGTACACCGCGGGCGCCGTCTACTTCGAGGGCGCCGGCGAGCCGCGGATGGAGCTGCGCCTGGCGATCGGGCGCTTCGTCGCGGTCGTCAACCGCAACGGCCGGATCCTGCTGCTGGCGGCGCACCTCAACGGCGAGCACGAGCACGTGCCGCAGGAGTGGGAGCCGTACATCTCGCGCTTCGTCGCCGGCGCCGAGGCGCGCATCGCACGCGACCAGGAGCGCGGCATCGCGCCCGACGACATCTCCGCGCGGATCGCCGCGCAGGCGCTGTGCGCGATGGTCGAGCGCCACCTCACCGTCGAGGTGCTGCGTGGCGGGCGCGACATCCACGAGGCGATCCGCGTGCTCGCGGAGCTGTGGTGGCGGGCGGTCTACTCGCTCGCCGCGGGCTCGTCGGCGTCGGTCGACGACGGCGCCGCGAGCGGCGCGCCCAACGCGTGATAGCCGCCGTCCACGTGGACGATCTCGCCGGTCACGCCACGCGCGAGGCCTGAGAGCAGAAACAGGCAGGCGTCGGCGACAGGCCCCGCGTCCTTCGCGTCCCAGGCCAGCGGCGCCTGCGCGTCCCACGCGCCGGCGAGGATCTCGAAGCCGGGGATCGAGCCGCTGGCGATCGTCTTGATCGGGCCGGCGGAGACGAGGTTCGAGCGCAGGCCATGCGCGCCGAGGTCGCGCGCGAGGTAGCGGTTGACGGACTCCAGGGCCGCCTTGGCGACGCCCATCCAGTCATACGCCGGCCAGGCGACCGTGGCGTCGAAGTCCAGGCCGACGATCGAGCCGTGCTCGCCCTTTCGCAGCAATTCCACGAACGGGGCGACGAGGCCCTTCATGCTGTAGGCGCTCGTCAGGAACGCGGTCGAGGCGCTCGCGGCGGGGGTCTCGAGGAAGGCCCCGCCGAGCGCGTCGGGGGGCGCGAAGGCGATCGCGTGCAGGATCCCGTCGAGCGCGCCCCAGCGCTGCTCGATGTCCGCGACGACCGCCGCGATGTGCTCGGGATCGTTGACGTCGAGCTCGAGCACGTCGGGCGGGTCGGGCAGGCGATTGGCGATCCGCGTCGTGATCCGCATCCCGCGGCCGAAGCCCGTCAGCACGATCTGCGCGCCCTCCTCCTGCGCGCGCCTGGCGACGGCGAACGCGATCGAGCCCTCGGTGAGGACCCCCGTGATGAGCAGGCGGCGGCCTTCGAGCAGCAGCGAGATCAGCGTCCCAGGCGGACGAAGTCGGCGAAGTCCGCCCACGTCCCGGCGGCGCGCCAGCCGGCCTCGCCGGTGGCGTGGCGCAGGCGCACGCTCCAGGCCGGCTCCCACGCGAACCAGCGCACGACGCCGAACAGCAGCGCGCTGAGCGCCAGCAGGGCGGCGAGGATCGCGAGCACGATCAGCGGGACGGGCGGATCCGTGACGACCGCGGTCGTGTGCGCGGCGAGCGGGATCGCGTCGTCGGTCGCGATCTGCGCGACGGGGGTCGGCGCGGCGGTCGGGGTCGGCGGCGCCAGGGCCTTCGCGGGCGCGGCCGGGGCCTGCGTCGCGGCATGCGAGCTCGATGCCGGCGGCGGGGTCGACTGGCCGGAGGAGGGCGGGGCGGTCGTGCTCGCGGCGGGTGGCGCGGCCGCGTGCTTGGACTTGTTGCAGCCGCCCTGCGCCTGCGTCGCGATCGCGTCGTCGATCGCGGCGACCAGCGAGGCGCCGTATTGCTTCAGATCCTCCGGAATCGAGTCCTTCGCGGTCTTCAGCTGGTTCGGCGTGAACTTGCACGCGTCGAGCCTGCCGCCGCTCTTGATGTACTGGGCCAGGATGACCGCGTTGATGTCGCGCTGACCCGCGAGCGCGGGCGCGGCGGAGGCCAGGCTCATCGCGGCGACGAGCAGGATGGACGCAATGCGGCGTGTCACGTTCCCTCACGCTAGCATCGTCGGCCGTTGCCCATGGCCGTCACGACCCCCGCCAGCGTACGGGTCGCCACGCGCGCGGGCGTGGCTTCGGCCCGCAGCCGCCTCCCGGCGTCGGGCACCGCGCTCGTCGTCGCCCTCGTGGCCGCTTGCGCATATGCCGTCTTCGCCCACGGGGCGCAGGGGCTGCCGAACGAGCCGCGCCTGGAGCTCGGGGTCGTGGTCGTCTCGATCGGCGCCGCGATCGGCTGGCTGTTCTCGCGCACGCTGTCGCTGCGCGCGCGGGCGCAGGCGTGGATCGGGGCGGGGCTGCTGGCCGGCTTCTCGGTCTGGTGCGGGATCACGATGCTGTGGTCGATCGCGCCCGACCGCACGTGGCAGGAGGTCAACCGCAGCGTCGCCTACACGCTCGTCGTCGTGCTCGCGATCGCCGCCGGCTCGAGTGCCGCGCGCGCGATCGAGCGGGTGGCGCTCGGCTGGCTGATCGTCGCGGTCGCGTGCTCGCTGTACGCGCTCGGCGGCAAGCTGATCCCGGGCGTCGACGTGCTCGGGCTGTCGTTCAACCAGACGTCGCTGTACTCGCGCCTGCGCGAGCCGCTGCAGTACTGGAACGCGCTCGCGCTCGTCGCCGTGCTGGCGGTGCCGATCGCGCTGCGGATGACGACGGACGTCACGCGCAGGCCCGGCGCACGCGTGGCGGCGCTGAGCGCGCTGTACGTCCTGCTCGTCTGCCTCGGGATGACGTACTCGCGCGGCGGCCTGGTCGCGCTGACGTGCGCGATCGCGGTGATGACGGTGCTCGGCGGGCAGCGGCTGCGCGGGCTGGCCGTGTTCGGAACGACGATCGTGGCGCTGATCCCCGTGCTGGCGCTCGCCTTCAGCCGGCCGGCGCTGAAGGGGATCCGGATCCCGCTGGATCAGCGCACGCCCGACGGGATCATCCTCGCGATGGTCATGGCGGGCAGCCTGATCGGGCTGCTGATCGCCGCATGGGGGCTGCTGCGCCTGGAGGAGCGCCTGGCATGGACCGACGAGAGCACGCGGATGGTGTGGCGCGGCCTCGCGACGGTCGCCGGGGTGCTCGCGCTGATCGTGCTGCTCGGAATCGCGACGTCGAAGGGCGGGCCCAAGCAGTTCGCCCACGACGCGTGGCATCAATTCACGAAGACGAGCCAGGACAAGGACTCCGACCCGGCGCGGATCGTCTCGTCGAACTCCGGCAACCGCTGGGTGTGGTGGAAGGAGGCCGCGGGCGCGTGGTCGGACCGTCCGGTCGAGGGCTGGGGCGGCGGCTCGTTCCCCGTCCTGCACCTCATGTACCGCAAGGTCGAGCTCGACGTCATGCAGCCGCACGACGTCGCGCTGCAGTTCCTCGCCGAGACCGGCGCGATCGGACTGCTGCTGGCGATGGGCTCCTTCGGCTTCTTGATCTTCGCCGCGCTCGCGCGGATACGGGCGATGGCGCAGGGTCGCGAGCGCGACATCGCGACCGCCCTGTTCGCGGGCGCGGTCGCGTGGCTCGTGCACGGCTTCGTCGACTTCGACTGGGACATCCCCGGGGTCACGGTCCCGGCGCTGATGTTCCTCGGCGTGCTCGTCGCGACGCCGGTGCGCCGCGAGCAGCGCGAGGCGCTGGCGAGCGCTCCGGGCGGCGGCGCCGTCGGCCCGCGCGCGGTGGCGCTGGCGCTGGCGTGCGTCCTGCTCGGGGTCGTGGCCGTGTCGTCGTGGCTGCCGGAGTGGGCGGACTCCAAGGCCGGCGACGCGCTCGCGGTGTCGACGAACGCCCGCGATCCCGAGCTGCGCGCGGCGACCGCCGAGGCGCAGACGGCATCGAGCCTGGACCCGACGGCCGTGCGCTCGCTGCTCGCCGCCGCGGACCTCGCGCAGAACCGCGGTCGGCTGCTCGACGCGCGCCATTACCTGCTGAAGGCCGTCGATCGCCAGCCCTACAGCCTCGAGGCGTGGAAGGCGGTGCTGCGGCTCGCCCTCGTGACGGCGGACCGCCCGGGGGCGCGGGCCGCCGCCAAGCGCCTGCTCGAGCTCGACCCGCTCGGCATCCAGGACGGGACGCTGGCGCTCGTCGGGCAGGAGATCCTGTTCTCCGCGCCGGCGAACGGCTCGCCGACCGCGACCGGCACGCCGCTGAGCCCCGCCTACAACGCGACGACCACGACGATCCCGACGCCGCAGACCGGAGCGGCGTCCGGGACGCCGCCGCCACCACCGCCGGCCGCCGCGACGGGCGCAGCCGGCGCCGCGACGACGGGGGTCGGAGCGGGCGCGGGGACCGCGACGGGCCCGGCGTCGGGTACGGGCACGACCCCGGCCGCGACGTCGCCCGCCAGTCGCTGACCGCGGCCCGCGTCGCTACGTGACCGCGACGCGCAGCACGCCGAAGACCAGCAGCGCGGCGGCGGCGGTGGCCACGACCGCGAGCAGGATCCCCACGGCGAGCTCGGACGGCAGCAGGTTCGACCTCGACCGCAGGCGCGCGGGACGCTCGCGCGGGAGCGTGGCGACGCGCGTCGAGGCGGGCCGCGTGCGCGGGCCGTGCGCCACGGCCTCGCGCTCGCGCGTCGCCCCGCGCTCGGGCGACGCCTCATGGTCGCGACCCGGCTCGCGCGAGCGCTCGGACGGCGCCGCGCGGTCGGGGTGTGGGTCGCGCGTCGTCGGTCGCGGGCGCGGGCTGCGCTCGGCGACGCCGTCGTGCTCCAGCGCGGCGAGCCGCTCGGCCTTCTCCCGGCGGGCCGCGCGCGCCTTCGCGCGCGCCTCGGCCTGCGCCTGCGCGGCGTCCTCCTGCTCGCGGCGCTCGCGCTCTGCGCCGGCGCGACGCTCGTCCTCCTCGACCTCGCGCCGGGCCGCGCGCCGCTGCGCCTCGACCGCCTCGCGCTCGCGAGCCCGCGCGCGGGCCTGATCCTCGGCGGCGCGCTGCCGAGCACGCGCGTCGGCCTCGGCCGCCGACCGACGCTGCGCCTCCTCGGCCGCCTCGCCCGCGGCCTCGAGTGCCGCGGCACGCGCCCGGCGCGCCTGCTGCGCCGCCTCGTCGCTCGACGTCGACAGGTCCTCGATGCGGCTCTCGAGCGCGGCCCGCGCGGCCTCCTCGACCATCGCGCGCTCCTCCGCGGCCATCGTCGCCGCGACGGACTCGTCGAGCAGGCGCTCGAGCTTGCCGCGCTCGCGCTCGCCGTGCGCGATCCGCTCGGTGGCGCGGCGCAGGTCCTCCAGCGCGTCCTCGAGATCTCCGCCGAGCGCCTGCTCGAGGCCCGCAAGGCGGTCGGCCTCGGCGAGCGTCGCGCGCAGCCGCCGCTCGAGCTCGTGTTGGCGCTCGGCGTCCTCCTCGTCGCGCTGCGTCGCCTCGCTGCGCTCCGTTCGCAGCTGCGCGGCGACGCGCTCGAGGGCCGCGAGCGCGTCGTCGCGTTCGTCCGCCATCGCCTCGCGCTCGCCGCGCACGACGTCCAGCGCCTCGGACAGCGACACGATCTGGCGCCGCGCGCCGTCGCGCTCGGTGGCGAGCACGCCGATCTCCTCGGTGGCCGCGACGCGCTGCGCCGTGAGCTCCTCGATCTGGATGCGGGCGTCGTCGCGCTGCTCGACGAGCGTGTCGATGTCGCTGCGCAGGCGCCGGCGCTCGCCGCCGAGCTCGTCGACCCGGGCGTGCGCCGCGTCGCGCTCGGCGGTCAGCGCCGCGAGCGCGTCGCGCACCTGCGCGCCCTCCGCGCGCAGGGCATCGCGCTCGGCGAGCGTCCGCGTCAGCCGGCCGCTGAGGGTCTCGATGTCCGCGCTTCCCCGCTCGCGCTGCTGCGTGAGGTCGGCAGCGTGCGCGGCGGCCTCGTCGAGCCTGGTGGCGAGCGCCTGGATCTCGGCCTCGGCCGTCGCGCGGGCGCCTTGGAGGCGCTGCACCTCGGCGAGCGCCGCCGCACGCTGCTCGGTCAGCTCCCCGATCTGCTCGCTGGTGCGTGCGATCTGCACGGCGACCTCGGCGTCGCCCGCGGTCAGCGCGGCGATCGTGCGCTGCGCCTCGCCGCGCTCGCTCGCCAGCGCGGCGATTCGCGCTTCGGCGCGTTCGTGCGCGGCCGAGAGCTCCTCGAGCGCGGCCATGGCGTCGTCGCGCTGCGCGGCATGCGTCGCCGACTCGGCGCGCGCGCCGTCGCGCTCGGTCGCGGCGGCGTCGAGCGCGGAACGTGCCGCGTCCGCCTCCTGCAGCGCCGTCGTGAGCTCGGCGGCCAGGCGGTCGATCTCGTCGCGGGCGGCGCCGATCTCGTTCCCGAGCGCCTCCGCGCGCTCGCGCGTCGCCGCGAGCTCCGCGTTGGCGGCCAGCAGCGACGTCGCGCGCTCGCTGCCGCGCTCGCGCAGCTGGGCGTTCTCCTCGGCGGCACGCTCGCCCGCGGCCAGCGCCGCGTCGAGATCGGCGGTCAGCTCGTCGCCGCGCGCCTCGGCGCGCTCGATCTCGGTCCGCGCGAGTCGCAGCTCGGCGGTCAGCTCCGCGACCTGACGCGCGGCGGCCTCGCGGTCGTCCTCGACGCGCAGGGCGTTTTCGAGCGCGGACTCCAGCGACGCCTCGACCTTGGCTCGCGCCGCCAGCGACTGCTCGAGGGCCGCGGTCGTGCGGGCCTCGCGCGCCTGCGCGGCCTCGAGCTCGGCCGTGCGCTCCTCGGTCTGCGCGAGCGCCGCGTCGATGCGGGCCTCGAGCTGCGAGCGCTGTTCGCCTGCGTCGCCGAGCTGGGTGTGCAGCTCGGCGATCTGCGCATTCGCGGTAGCGAGCCGCTCGCCGATGGCGGCGGTCTGCGCCTGCTGGCGGTCCAGCGCCGCCGCCTGCTCGGCGGCGTCGCCGCCGACGTCGAGCAGGCGCTGCTCGAGTCCCGCACGGAGCTCCAGCGAGGCCGCCAGCTCCTGCTCGCCCGCGGCCAGCCGGCGGCGGGCGTCCTCGAGGTCTCGCCGCAGCTGCGCGGCATGGGCGCCGGCCTCCTCGGCCGCGCGCTCGCCGGCGGCGCGGGCGGCGTCGAGCTCGGAGGCCAGCTCGCCGGCGCGCGCCTCGGACGCCCGCAGGCGCTCGCCGGTGGCGACGCGCTCGCTCTCGAGCCGTTGCAGCGTCGCCGAGAGCTCGCCGCGCTCGCGCTGCAGGGCCGTCAGCTCGGCACCCGCGGCCTCGAGCGCAGCCGATCCCTCGCCGGCATGGCGCGCGGACTCGACACGGGTGCGCTCGAGCGCGGCCGCGAGGTCGGCGAGGCCGGATCGTGCGAGGCGCAGCTCACCGGCGCGCTCGGCGGACTCTGTACGCGCCGCGTCGAGCTCGGCCGCGAGCTGCTCGGCTAGCGCCTGCGCATCGGGCAGCTGCGCCGCGACGGCCTCAGCCTCGTCGCGCTCGCGCGTGAGCTGCGCGACCTCGGCCTCGACGCCGTGCAGCCGCGCGGCGATCGCTCCAGCGGCCTCCAGCTCGGCGGCGAGCTGCTCGGCTCGCGTCTGTGCCTCGGGAAGCCGCGCGGCGGTGGCGCGCACCGCTTCGAGCTCCGTCTCGACACGCTCGCGGGCGGCCTCGAGCTCGGCCGCGGCGGCGCGCGCGGATTCGAGCTCCGCGGTGGCGCGTGCCTGGAACTCCTCGAGCTCGCCGTGCGCTTGCGCGCGTGCCCGCTCGAGCTGCTGCGCCGCGTCGGCCCGTGCGTGCGCGAGGTCTTCGGAGGTTTGTCGCCGCGCCTGCTCGAGCTCGTCGGCGGCCCGCCCGCGCGCCGTCTCGAGGTCACGAATCCGCGAGCCGGCGCGCTCCAGCGCGGCGTCGCGGTCGCCGACCTGGCCGCTCGCCTCGGCGAGCGCGGCGTCGAGCTGGGATGTCAGCGTCTCCTCGCGCTCGCGCGCGGCCCGCTCGAGCTCGGCCTCGCGCGTGCGGGCGGCGCGCTCGAGCTCGGCCTCTCGCTCCTGGGCCGCCTGCGCGAGCTGCGCCTCGCGCGCCTGCGCGGCCTTCGCCAGCTCCGACTCGCGCGCGGCGGCCTGCGCACGCGCCGCGTCGAGCTCCGCCTCACGGGCGGCGGCACGCCTTCGCACCGTCTCGAGCTCGGCCTCGCGGGCCACGGCCTGCTCGCGCGCCTGCGCGAGCGCGCCCTCGCCGTCGGCGGCGAGCTCCCGGACGCGCGCGAGGTCCGCTTCGGCCGCCTCGGCGCGCTCGCGTGCGGCGCCGACCTCGGCCCCCCGTGCGGCGGCCAGCTCGCCGGCGCGCTCGAGCTCGGCTGCGCGTGTGGCGGCGAGGTCGGCCGTGCGCTTGAGCTGGGCGTCGAGGCGCGCGGCGTGGCGGCCCGCCTGCTCGATGTCGGCGTCTCGTCGCGCCGCGAGCTCGCCGGCGCGCTCGAGCTCGGCGGCGTGCGCCGCGGCGAGGTGCGACGTGCGCTCGAGCTCCGCCTCGCGCGCCGTCATCCGCTCGAGGGCGATTTCGAGCTGGCGCTCGCGCTTGGCGGTCTCGTCGCGCGCGGTCCGAAGCTCGGCGGCGTGGGCCGCGGCCTGCTCCCGGGCGGCCTCGAGCTCGTTGCCGCGGCCGGCGGCCTTGAACGCCACGGCCTCGAGCTGCGCCTCGAGCTCGTCGACCGTCGCCACGCGCGCCGTCAGCTCGGCGACGCGCTGCTCGAGGTGGGCGCCGTGGCGAGCCTGCTCGAGCGCCGTGTGCAGCTGCACCTCGAGCTTCGTCGCGCGCGCCGCCTGGCCGCGCAGCAGCTCGAGCTCGCGGCGCAGCGCGATCGCGCGCTGCTCGGCACCCTGTCGGACCTGGGTCTCGCTTCCGCGCGCGCTCTCCAGCTCGGCCTCGAGCTCCGGGATCCGCGCGGCGTCCGCGAGCGCGACGTCGAGGCGCCGTTGCAGGTCGGTCAGGCGCGCGGTCGCCGGCTCGAGCTCGGCGACGCGCTGCTCGAGCGCGGCGCGCAGCTCCCCGGCCTGCTCGGCGGCGCGCAGCGCGGCCGCGCGCTGGTCGCGCTCGGCGCCGGCGGCCGCGCGCGCCTGCTCGGCCGCCGCCTGCGCCGTCCGCAGCGCGTCACGCAGCTCCTGCGCCTCGCGCTCTGCCGCGCGCGCCTGCGCCGCGCTCTCCTCCCCGGTGGCGGCGAGCTGCTCGCGCGCGGCGTCGGCCTCGGCCGCTCGGCGCTCGGCCTGCTCCCGCGCCGTCGCCTCCTCCTCGTAGAGCGTCTCGGCGTCGCGCAGCTCGGCGCGGGCCGCCGCGAGCTCGGCGGCGGCCGTGCGCGTGCCGGCGCTTGCGGCTTCGTGCTGCTGCGCCACCCGCGCCAGATCGCGGCGCGCCCCGTCGCGGTCGGCCTCGAGCTCGGCGAGACGCGCCGTCAGCTCCCCGGCCTGTGCGATCGCGGCGGCCTGCAGCTCGGCGATCTGCTCGGCCAGCGCGCCGCGCTCGTCGCGCAGCTCGTCGAGCTCCGCCGCCGCGCCGCGGGCATCGGCTTCGCGCTCGCGCGCGGATCGCAGCTGCGCTTCGAGCGCCGCCACGCGGGTGTGGGCGTCCTGCATCAGCCCGGCGCGCTCGCGGGCCTCGACCGCGTTGCGCTCGCGTGCCTGGGCGGTCAGCTGCTCGAGCTCGGTCAGCCGCTGCTCGGCCTGCGCCGCGCGCGCGTCGAGCTCGCGCTCGCGCTCGGCGCGCTGCTCGATCTCGGTGCGCAGATCCTCCAGGCCGCCGGCCGCTTCGTCGCGTGCCTGCTCGAGCTCGAGCGCGCGATCCTCGAGCTGCGCAGCGTGCCGCTCGGCGGCGGCGGCGCGGTTGCCGAGCGCTCTCACCTGGGCGCTCGCGTCGCGCAGGCCCTCGGCCTCGTCCTCGGCACGCCGCTCGAGCTCGGCGGAGACGCGCCTGGCCGTCGCCTCGAGCGCGGCCGCGCGCTGCGTCTCGGCGCGCAGCTTCTTGGTCGCCTGCGCGAGCGCGGTCTCGGCCCGAGTGCGCTCGGCGCGCAGCGCGCGCTCGTGTGCGCTCGACGCCTCTCCGGCGGCGCGTTCGCGGGCCTGCGCGGCCTGCTCGAGCTCGGCGATCCGCGCGAGGAGCCGCCGCGACTCGGCGTCGGCCTGTTCGAGGCGGGCGGCCTGCTCGAGCGTGCGCGCGTGCTCGGCACGCAGCTCGCCGAGCTCGGTGTGGGCCTGCTCGGCGCGGGCCTGGGCTGCGCCGCGGTCGTTGCGGGCTGCCGTCAGATCGCGCTCGAGATCGGGCACTCGCGTCGCGGCCGCCCTCCAGATCGCCTCGAGCTCGGCGACGCGAGCCTTCAGCTCGCGCGCCT
>DASXCR010000022.1:0-6328 GCA_036491075.1 Solirubrobacteraceae bacterium | reverse complement strand
GAGCATCGCGCGGGCATCGCTCGCGCCGGCGACGGCCCCGCCGTTGCTGGCGTTCGGCTTGTCCTTGCCGCCCTGGCTGACGAGCACGAGCACGACGACGACGACGACCGCGACCGCGAGCACCGCCCCGAGCTGCTGCACGCGCCTGCGCCGCTGCTGGGCCTGGGCGTCTGCCCGCTCGCGGGCCTGGCGCTCGGCGCGCGCCTTCTCCTTCTGCTGTTGGCGACTGCTCATTTGGACCTTCCAACGGTGGTGGGGGGTGCGCGCACGTGGCGCGGTCTGCGAGAGCGTGACGCCCTCGGTGACGATCTTGTGAAGCGCGGCCGGATCGGGCGGGCGGCCCGGCGCGCTCAGCGGTACCGCGACGGCGCGAGCGGCGGCGGGCGCATCGCGAGCGCCGAGGCCGCGAGCGACGTCATGCGCCGCGCGACGACGGCGCGCCGCACGACAAGCGCGCGAGGGGCACGTTCGAGGCGCACCGACCGGCGGCGCGCGCGCAGGCGATCGAGCAGCTGGGCGCCGGGCGCGAAGCCGAGCAGCAGGACGGCGAACAGCGTGACGGCGGGCAACAGGAGCAGGGCCACGCCCGTGGGCGTCGGGCCGAGCGCGACCGCGGCGACGGCCACCGAGCCGAGCCCGGCGACGCTCGCATGCTGGTGTGCCCACGTGCCCATGAACCATCCGACCGTACAGCAGGCCACCGGCGGTCGCGACAGGTGCACCCCGCCGTGGCCGGATGGACGAGCGTTCGAATTGATGGCGCCGCGGAGCGATCGGGCCTACGCTGAACGCATGCCGGTCCGCTACTGGTTCTGCTGCGACATCTGCGCGTGCGTCCCCGACGACGCGACGCGCAGCAGCATCGGGGCCTCCACGCGGGAGGAACTGTTCGGCGAGCTGATCGACGCGATGCCCGGCAACTGGCTCGTCTGGCACGCCGGCGGGCTGCTCGGGCCGCGGCGCTACGCGTGCCCGGATCACCGCAGGCAGCTGCTGAAGTCGATCCGCTTCCACTACGCCTACGCCGGCGAGCAGTGGGTCTGGAAGCGACCGCCGTATCCGCAGCGCTGGCCACCCGACGGGATCGCCGACGCGCCGGACGGCACGCTCACGATCCCCGACTGGTTCTCCCCCGGCGCGGAGCCGGACGACCTGCCGGCCGACGACGCGGCCTAGCGGCGCAGCGTCCCGGCGCGTTCGCTCACCCAGGGATTTTGCGCTAGCCGTCGGGCTCGTCGAGCCGGCGGCGCGTCTCGGCGACCGTGTCGCGCGGCAGGGCCGGCAGCTTGAACGTCGTGATGCCGGCGACCAGCGCGATCTCGGCCTGCGCCGCGTCGTAGGCCGCCTTCGCGCGCGTCCAGTCGTCGCCCGCGCCGTAGATCTGCAGCCAGCGGCCGTTGTACACCAGCCGTACGCTCGCGTCCGCCTCGACGACGTGCGCGACGACGATCTCGAGCGACACAGGGTCCTCGCCGGCCGCGAGCAGCGCCCGGAGCTCGTCGAGATCGGCGATCGTCGTCGTCGTGTCCTCGTCGGACTCCATCGCGATCTCGCAGATCGGCGGCTCCAGCGGTCCGGCGGCCGTGGCGGCGCGTGCGGCACGGACGATCGCGTCGAGGTCCGTCCAGCCGTTCCAGCGTTCGCTGAGCGCGAAGCTGTCCATGCGCCAGAGCATAGGCCTGCCCGCAGCTCGCCGCCAGCTGTCGACAGATCGCCGAACCGCCCGCTCAGCCGGCCGCGCGCGTGGCGGCGACGGCCACCTGGCCAAACGCGATCTGCCCGTCGTTGGGGGGCAGGCGCTCGGGAGTGAGCACGCGCAGGCCGGCGCGCTCGAGCGCGGCCGCCGTGCGCTCGAGCAGCAGGCGGTTCTGGAACACCCCGCCGGACAGCACGACCGTGTCGAGCCCGGCCCCGCGGGCGAGGTCCGCGCACGCCGTGGCGGTGGCGTTCGCGACGCCGGCATGAAAGCGTGCGGACACGGTCGCGACGGCGACGCCGGCCGCGAGGTCGGCGAGGATCGCAGCGATCGCCGGTGCCGGGTCGAGGATCCGCGGCGCGCCGGTCGCGGGACCGAACGCGAGCTCGTACGCGCCCTTCTCCCGCGGATCCGCGAGCGCCTCGAGCTCGATCGCCGCCTGCCCCTCGTAGCTGACCTCCGTGCGCACCCCGCACAGCGCGGCGACGGCGTCGAACAGCCGGCCCATGCTCGTCGTGAGCGGCGCCGACGTCCCCGTCGCCGCCATCCGCGCGACGGCCCGCCACACCTGCGGATCGATCGCGCGCAGCACCGGCGGCGGCGCGACGTCCTCGCCGTGCAGCTCGACGAGCCACGCGAGCGCCATCCGCCACGGCTGGCGAATGGCGCGCTCGCCGCCCGGCATCCGCACGGCCCGCAGATGGCCGGCGCGCTCGTAGCCGTCCAGGCCGCCGGCGAGCAGCTCGCCGCCCCAGACGGTCGCGTCGGTCCCGTAGCCGGTCCCGTCGAAGATCGCCCCGATCGCTGGGCCGCGCTCGCCGTGCTCGGCGAGCGTCGCGGCGAGGTGGGCGTGGTGATGCTGCACGCCGGCGAGCCGGACGCCGTCGCGCTCCAGCGCGTAGCGGGTCGAGAGGTAGTCGGGATGCAGGTCGTGCGCGACGATCTCGGGCGTCACCTCGAACAGCTGCTCGAAGTGCGCGACGCCGTCGCGCAGCGAGCACAGCGTCTCGTAGTTCTTGATGTCGCCGATGTGATGGCTGACCCACGCGCGCGTTCCGGAGGCCAGGCAGAACGCCGCCTTCTGCTCGGCGCCGCAGCCGAGGATCCCGCACGGCGCCGGGAGCGGCAGGTCGAGCACGGCGGGAACGAAGCCGCGCGAGCGGCGCAGCAGCAGCGGCCGCCCCCGCACCACCCGCGCGACCGAGTCGTCCGTGCGCGTCGCGATCGGGCGGTCGTGAACGAGGAAGCGATCGGCGATCTCGCCGAGGCGGGCGAGCGCGTCCCCGTCCTCGAACGCGATCGGCTCGTCGGACACGTTGCCGCTCGTCAGCACGATCGGCACGCCGGCGTCGGTGGCGAGCAACTGGTGCAGCGGCGTGTAGGGCGCCATCAGGCCGAGCTCGGGCGCGCGCGGTGCGACCGACGGCGCGACCGCGCCATCGGGCAGGCGGGCGGCCAGCACGATCGGCCGCTCGCGCGAGGTCAGCAGCGCGGCCTCTGCGTCGTCGAGCGTCACGAGCCGGCGGGCGGCGGCGAGGTCGGCGACGAGCAGCGCGAACGGGCGGTCCTCACGGTGCTTGCGCGCCCGCAGCGCGGCGACCGCGGCCTCGTCGTCGGCACGGCAGGCGAGGTGGTAGCCGCCGAGCCCCTTGATCGCGAGGATGCGGCCCGCGAGCAGGTCGTCGGCGGCCGCGCGCACCGCGTCGCGATCCCCGCCGCCGGCCGCCGCGACCTCCGTCCCGTCGCGCTCCAGCAGCCGCGCACGTGGCCCGCAGACCGCGCACGCGTTGGGCTGGGCGTGGAAGCGCCGGTCCAGCGGGTCCTCGTACTCGGCCCGGCATGCCGCGCACATCGCGAACTCCGCCATCGTCGTCGTCGGGCGGTCGTACGGGATCGCGCGCACGATCGTGAAGCGCGGTCCGCAGTTCGTGCAGTTCAAGAACGGATAGCGATAGCGCCGATCGGCTGGATCGGCGAGCTCGGCGAGGCAATCCGCGCACGTCGCCGTGTCGGGCGTGACGGGCGCCGTGGCCGCCCCCGAGCGCGAGCTCGCGACGATCGCAAAGCCGTCGTCGCCGAGCGGCGGCACGTCCTGCGCGTCGACGCCGCGCACGTCGGCCAGCGGCGGCGCGTCCGAACGCAGGCGAGCGACGAGCGTCGCGACCGCGACCGCCGCGCCCTCGGCCTCGAGCAGCACGCCGCGCTCGTCGTTGAGCACCCAACCCGACAGGCCCAGCTCGTGGGCGAGCCGGTAGACGAACGGCCGGTAGCCGACGCCCTGCACCGTGCCGTCCACGCGCGCCCGGACGCGCCGCACCGGGCTCACCGCCACCTGGCCTACGACGAGGCCGGCGGCGACAGCTCGACGAGCTCGCGCAGCACGTGGTAGCCGCTCGCGTGCGCCTCCTGGATGCGCGGGATGTTCTCCGAGCGGCTCACGAAGACGTGGTCGGCGAGCGCGTTCGCCGCGACGTTGCCGCCGTCGTAGCCGACGAACGCCATCGTCACCATCCCGCGCCTGCGACCCTCGCGCAGCGCCTCGAGGATGCTCAGCGAATTGCCGCTCGTCGACAGCGCGAGCAGCACGTCGCCCTCGCGCCCGTAGGCGATGACCTGGCGCAGGAAGATCGCGTCGGTCCCGATGTCGTTGGCGACCGCGGTGATGATCCCGGTGTCCTCGGTGAGGTCGAGCGCTCGTCGCGGCGGCCCGCCGAACATCGGGGTGCGGAAATCGGCGACGACGTCCATCGCGTCGGTCGCCGAGCCGCCGTTGCCCAGCGCGATCAGCCGCCCACCGGCGTCCAGGCGCTCGCGCAGCACGCGCGCCGCGGCGACGAGACCGTCGCCGAACTCGGTCAGCGTCTGCGTGCGCAGCGCCGCGATCTCCTCGGCCTTCAGCAGGATCGACTGCCGGACGTCGGTGAGGATCCCGTCGAGATCGGTCTCCTGCTGGCCGAGGAACGGATAGAGGAAGCTCGATGCGCCGGAGTCGTGCACGGGCCGCGCCGAGCGACCCTCGAGCAGGCCGCGCTGGTCGAGGAAGATGTGGACGTGCTCCCACAGCGTGTGGTAGAGCGTCTCGGCGACCTCCTGGCGGATCAGCGGGTCGGCGATCGTCCCGAGGTCGAACTCCCACTCCGCCCCCGACGAAGGGGTGAAGGCGATCGTCAGGCAGCCGCGCTCGCGCGCGGCGGCGAGCGCGGCGAGGATGTCGGGCTCGCCGCCGAACGCCATCGCGATGTCCTCGGCCTCGGCCTCGAGCGCGACCTGCGGCGCGATCTGACCCCCCTCGCCCGCGAGGCCGAGCGCCGGCAGCGCCCGCTTGCCGACGATCACCGGGTGCACGAACTCGACCGCGACGTGGCGCGCGTCGGAGCGGTCGGCGGGCGAGGCCCCGAACGCGACGAGCCGTCCGTCGCGCGCGAAGCGCTCGGCCATCTTGTGGCAGAGCGTCGCGAGGCGCGCGGCCTCGGCCGCAAAGAACAGGCCGCTGGCCTCGCTGCGGGCACGCAGCAGGGCCTCGACCCGCGCGACCGCGGTGTCGGCAGGCGGACTCACGCCGGTGTCAGACGGCCCACCGAGCGCCGGCTTCACGCTGTGGCGTGCTCGTGGTCGTGCTCGCCGTGCCCGTGATCGTGGTGGTCGTGGCCGTGGTCATGGTCGTGCGCGTGGTCGTGGTCGTGCGACTCCGGCCCGACCCGCGCCGGCAGCGCCTTCAGCCACGCGCGGAACTCCTCGATCCCCTCGCCGGTCTTCGCGCTCACGCGCATGACCGTGGCCTGCGGGTTGACCTGCAGGATGTTCGCCTCCAGCCGGTCGACGTCGAAGTCGAGGTGCTGGAGCAGGTCGATCTTGTTGATCACGACGAGCTCGCAGGCGCGGAACATGAGCGGGTACTTCAGCGGCTTGTCCTCGCCCTCCGTCACCGAGCAGACCATGATCCGCGAGTCCTCGCCGATCCGGAACTCGGCCGGGCAGACGAGGTTGCCGACGTTCTCGACGATCAGCACGTCCATCTCGCCGAGCGGCACCGCGGGCAGCGCCGAGCGCACCATGTTCGCGTCGAGATGGCACTCGCCGCCGAAGCCGTTGTCGGTGTTGAGCTGCACGACGGGGATGTGCAGGATCGACAGGCGGTCGGCATCGAAGCTGCCGGCGACGTCGCCCTCGAGCACGCCGACGCGCAGGCCGTCCTCGGCCAGGCCCTCGAGTCCGCGCTCCAGCAGCGTCGTCTTGCCGGCCCCCGGCGCGCTCATGAGGTTCACGACGGTGACGTTCGAACGGTCGAAGTCATCGCGGTTGGCCTGGGCGATCGTGTTGTTGGCGTCGAGAGCGTCCTCGACGATCCTCACCTTGGTGCGGTGCATGCGGCCTTCTCCTCGTCCTCGACCTCGATCGATTCGACCATGAATTCCTCGCCCGTCGCGACCTCGACCGCGCCGGGCCCACACGTGGGGCAGATGAACGCGGGGATCTCGATCTCCCACTCGCTCAGGCAGGTCTTGCAGCGCAGCACCGCCGGCACGTCGACGATCTCGAGCGTAGCGCCCTCGCAGACCGTGTCCTTGCCGACGATCGCGAAGTAGAACTCGAGCGTCTTCAGCACGACCTGGCGCAGGCGCCCGATCCGCA
>DASXCR010000021.1:0-3461 GCA_036491075.1 Solirubrobacteraceae bacterium | reverse complement strand
GGGACGGTCCCGGCCCGACCGGCTCACGCGGTGCCTGTTCGGCGGGGGCGCAAGCGGGTGGGCCGTGGATCGCCGTCCTGGTCATCGATCTGCCGGGGGCGGAGCCGGCGGGGTTGCTACGTGGATCGGCATCCGGCGCCGCCGGCTTGAGCGGGTCCTGGACGTGCCCGTCCGCCTGACGCCCGGCGACCGCGTGCCAGACTGGCGCCGATGATCTCCCGCGCCGACGCGCTGCACGCGCTCGCCACCGAGACCTTCGACGTCGTCGTCGTCGGCGGCGGGATCACGGGCGCCGGCGTCGCGTTCGACGCCGCCACGCGCGGCTACAGCGTCGCCCTCGTCGAGCGCGCGGACTTCGCGGCGGGGACGTCGAGCCGCTCCTCCAAGCTCGTCCACGGCGGCTTGCGCTACCTGCAGAGCTTCGATCTCGGGCTCGTGCGCGAAGCGCTGCTCGAACGCCAGCTGATGGTCGCGCTCGCCCCCCATCTCGTGCACCCGCTGGCGCTCGTCGTCGCGGCGTTCGACGGCGAGCGACCGGACCGGCGCACCGGCGTCGGACTGAACCTCTACGACGTCATGTCCGTCGAGCGGCGGCGGCGCACCGCGCGCCCGCGGCTGCGCGGCCGGGGGTCGGCCGGGGCGGCGGGCGCCGTGGCGGGCAACGGGCGCGACCCGGCGGACTGGAGTCCCGAGCGCCACCGCACGATCTCCGGTGCCGAGGTGCTCGAGCTCGTGCCGGCGCTCGCCGCGCGCGCGCCGACCTCGGGCTACCTCTTCTATGACTGCCAGACCGACGACGTGCGGCTCGTGCTGACCGTGCTCGCCGAGGCCGAGCGCTTCGGAGCCGTCTGCGCGAACGGGCTCGACGTCACCGAGCTCGTGCGCGACGACGCCGGCCGTGCCGCGGGCGTGCGGGTGCGCGAGAGCCCGGGCGGCGAGGAGCTCGTCGTGCGCGCCGCGAACGTCGTCAACGCGACCGGCGTCTGGGCCGATCGCCTGCGCCCCGACGAGCTGCACGACGAGGCGGAGGTCCCGCGCATCCGGCCGAGCCGCGGGACGCACATCACCCTGCGCCACGATGACCTGCCGCTCGCCGCGGGCGGGGCGATCGTGCCGGCCGGCGGGGGGCGCACGATCTTCGCCCTGCCGTGGCTCGGGCGCACGCTGCTCGGCACGACCGACAACGACTTCGAGGGGCCGCTGCTCGATCATCACGTGCCCCCGGCACAGGAGGACGTCGCCTACCTGCTCGACGCCGCGAACGCCTACTTCGCCACCGAGCTCGCGGCCAGCGACCTGACCGGCGCGTACGCCGGCGTGCGCCCGCTGATCTCGACGGGCGACCCGCGCAAGTCCGTCGACATCTCGCGCAAGGCCGAGCTGTACGAGACCTCCAGCGGGATGGTGACGATCACCGGCGGCAAGCTCACGACGTGGCGGCGGATGGCGAAGATGACCGTCGACCGGCTCGTCGAGCGCGAGGCGCGCGACGCTCCCTGCCGCACGCACGAGATCCCGCTCGGCGCGCCCGTCGCGGTCGCCGACCTGCCGCGCGTGGAGGGCGTGCCGTCCGCCGCCTACGCCGCGCTCGCGGGTCGCTACGGCCACGCCGCGCACGACGTCCTGGCGATCGCGCGCGAGCGCCCCGAGCTCGCCGCGCCGATCGTCGCCGGGCTGCCCGACCTGCTCGCCGAGGCCGTCTACGCGGCGCGCCGCGAGCAGGCGCGCTCGCTCGGCGACGTGTTCCTGCGGCGCACCAGGCTGGCGCTGCTCGCGGGCCGCGAGATCGCCGCGCGCGGCGCCTCGGCAGGCCGTGTCGCGGCCGCGCTCGCGCCCGAGCTCGGGTGGGATGCGGCCGGCGTCGCGACCGCGCTGCGGGCATGGGTGGCCGAGGCGACTGCCGAAGGCGTCGTCGGCAGCCCGTAACCTTGCGCGCCGTCGCGGGTTCAAGCGACCGCCCGCCCCGTCTCACCAAGGAGCCCTCTCGGCCGATGCGCCGCATCCGCACCCTGACCCTGACCGTTGCCACGCTGCTCGCGGGGCTCGCGCTGAGCGCGCCCGCCCACGCGGCGTTCTTCCTCGGCGACGCGGTCGACGGCCCGAGCGCCGACATCGAGTCGCTCGGCGACGTCGATCTCGCGCGCGACGGGACGGGCGCGATCGTCTACGTCAAGGCGGTGGGAGGCGTCGACCACGTCTTCGTCGCGCGCTTCGAGGGCGGCATCGTGCAGCCACCGGTGCAGATCGACGGCGGCCTGGCGGCCGTCAGCTCGCAGCCGGTCGTCGGAGCATCCGACAGCGGACGCCTGGCGATCGCGTTCGTCAACGCGGGCACGGTCTACGGCGTGGTGCGACCGGCCGGCGGCTCCTTCCTGGCGCCGGTCGCGCTGGGACCGGGCGTCGATCCGTCGGTCGACCTGTCGATCAACGGCACCGCGTACGCGTCGTTCACCTCCGCAGGCGACGTGCGCATCGCGCGCCTGGATCGCCAGACGAACGCGTGGACGACGCTCTCGCAGCCGGCGGACGTCGATCCGTCGCGGCCGGCCGGCGTCGGCAGCGGTCGTTCGAGGGTCTCGATCTCCGCGGACGGGATCGGCATCGTGACGTGGGGCGAGGCGGGCCACGTCTTCGCCCGCAAGATGTTCAACACCGGCCTCTCCGACGCGCCGCAGGACCTCACGCCGGCGACCTTCGACGGGCGCGTCTCGACGGTCTCAGACCTGCCCGACGTGGACACCGAGGACGACTCGAGCTACGCCTGGGTCGTCTTTCGCCAGGGCTTCGCCGACGGCGGCTCGCGGATCCTCGCGCGCCGCCAGCGGGGCACCGCGTTCGACCCGCCCGTCGCCGTCGACACGGGCGACGAGCCGACGACCGATCCGCGGATCGACCTCAACGGCCGCGGCATCGGCGTCGCGACGATGTCGGGTGCGACGAGCCTGCAGCCGATGGTCGCGCAGATCGACGTGCACAACGTCTTCGGCCCGGGCGGCCGGATCCTGGGGCCGAGCCTCGTCGGACCCGCGGCCGTGCCGGCCGTGTCGGAGAACAACAGCGCGCTGGTCGCGACGGTCCTCGGCGGGACGGGCGATCCGGCGGTCATCGTGCAGCCCTACACCGACGGCAAGCCGGGGCTCTCGGGCACGCTGTCGCGTCCCGAGCTCGGCCCCGTCGACCCGGACCTCGGCTTCGACGCGGCGGCCGACCGCGCGGGCGGCGTGCTCGTCGCCTGGGTGCAGGGTCCTCCGGGCAGCCGCCGGCTCGTCGCCGGCTATGACGATCGCGAGCCGGGCGGCTTCCTCGGCTACACCGCCCAGGCCTGCTGTCGCACCGCGACGCCCAAGCTCAGCTGGCAGCCGGCGTTCAACCTCTGGGGAGCGGTGCGCTACGAGGTGCTCGTCGACGGCGCGGTCGTCGGCACGCCGACCGCTACGACGTTCCAGACGACCGTGCCGCTG
>DASXCR010000020.1:0-12384 GCA_036491075.1 Solirubrobacteraceae bacterium | reverse complement strand
CCCGACCCCAGACAGGCCCCGACCCGATTCGGGAGCGCTGGCGAAAGAGTACCCTGCCGTCCCAATGGAACTCCAGTTTGGGCGATGAATCGCCTCCGCCGGCCCGGCCGCGAGGCGGTTCTCGCGGTGCTGTTCGGGGTGCTGGCGATCGCTGGTGTCGCCTTCCTCGCGTTCGGCGGCGGAGACGACTCCGGCGGGTCCTCCGGGCCGACCGCACCCGCCGCGGTGACCGGCGACCTCGTGATCCGCGACGAGGTCCTCTCCAGCGGCGCCTACAACGCGTTCACGGGCGCTTTCCTCATGCGAAGCGGCGCGGTCGCGACGGCGTGGGCGCATGTCAGCGGGCCGGCGGCGCCGCGCTGCACGCGCCCGAACGTCCCGGCGCGCTGCGACGATCGCGGCTTCCGCGGCGCGCCCGAGCAGTTCGACGTGCGCCAGTCCAAGGACCAGGGGCGCACGTGGCTGGCGCCATTCCCCGACGAGACCGTCGTCGACGCGCAGCCGTACGCCTACACCGGCCAGCCCGTGATCGCGCTGAAGGCCGCGCCGGGCCAGCCTGACGGCACGCTGCTGCGTCGCGTCAACGGCGAGGACATCAGCCAGTTCCCCGAGTTCTCGGGCGTTCCCGGCACGGCGTTCCTGCAGCGCCGCGCGCCGGGCGCCGCGGGCTGGACGGGGCGCCAGATCCTGCTCGACCCGGCCCGCTTCACCTACAACATCAGCCGCATCCACCGCCTGCGCGACGGCAAGACGCTGATCGCGCTCGGCGGGTTCTGGGAGGTCCCGGCCGGCCAGCGCCTGACGTCGCATTCGGGGGCGCAGGGCCAGTGGCTGCTGATGGAGTCCACAGACGAGGGGCGGACGTGGCACAACGCGCTGGAGGTCCCGACCTCCGCGAGCGCCGTCGCGCCCGCCAACGAGTGGGACGTCGCCGAGCTCTCCGGCGGCGACCTGCTCGCGGTCATGCGCACGCGCGACGGCGATCGTGCCGTCCGCAAGCAGGTCATCCTGTCGAAGACCGACGACACGATCACGACGAACACCGGCACCCGCAGCGACGGCGGCTGGAAGATGGGCACGCCGCAGCTGACGCCGCCGAGCTTCCCGCAGATCGACGGGCCGCAGCACCCCGACCTCGTGAGCATCGAGTACGGGCCGGCGCGCGGCGGGATCCTGCACATCGCCGACGAGGGGATCGAGTACACGGGCGACGGCGGCATCACGTGGGCCAAGCTCACGTTCTCGCGCGGGTGGACGCCGCATTACTACCCCAACGCCGTGCAGGCGCCCGGCGGCAACATCTACATCTTCAGCCAGGCCGGCGCCGACGACGACTACACGACGAACCTGAACAAGCCCGTGTACCTCGACGTGATCCGGCTCGTGCCCGATCGCGAGCTGACGCCGTGATGGGCGCGGTTCCGCCCCCGCCGCCGGCCGCGGCGACCGCGTCCTCGGCACTCGCGGAAGGCGAGGTCGCGGCGGCGCCGGACGCCGAGTCGGGGCTCGGCGCCGAGGTGCCCGGCCTCGCGGGCTCGCGCGATCGCAACGAGCGCAGCGCGATGGGCGACGTCTCGGTCATCGCCGGCTCGACGTACGTCGCACAGGTCTTCAACTTCCTCGCCGGTCTCGTCCAGAAGGGGCTGCTCGGCCCGGTCGGGACCGGCTTCTGGGCGCTGATGCAGTCCTTCTGGCAGCTGTCGAAGGTCGCGCAGCTCGGCGTCTTCGACGGGACGAGCCGTCAGGTCCCGATCCACCGGGGGCGCAAGGACTACGCGGCCGCGGCCGCGGCCGCCGACACCGGGTTCTCGTTCTCGCTGCTCGCGCTCGCCGTGCTCGGCGTGCTGCTGGCGACGTTCTCGCTGGCGTTCGGCGCGGGCTGGGCGCCGCAGATGCGCTGGGGGCTCGTGCTGCTCGGCGTGACGGGCCCGCTGCGGCTGCTCGCCGACGCGCACATGAACCTGCTGCAGGAGACGCGGCGCTTCGGCGCGGCATCGGCGGCCACCGTGCTGCAGGCGGCGATCGGACTCACGCTGCAGACGGCGCTCGTCGCGGCCTTCGGCTTCTACGGGATGTTCGCGGGCGCGGTCGCGGCGTCGGTGGGGGCGCTGTGGCTCTACGCGCGCATGGGCCTGACGGGCTTTCGCCGGCCGGCCTTCCGGCTGCGGATCGACTGGATGCGGATGCGCGAGCTGATCGCCTACGGCTTCCCGTTCATGGCGTTCGGCCAGATCTGGCTGATGTTCATGGGGATCGACAACCTCATCGTCGCCGGCTTCATCGACGTCAAGAGCCTCGGCTACTACGCGATGGCGGTGTCGGTGACCGACTACATCCTCAACCTGCCGCGCAGCATCGGCCAGGCGCTGTTTCCGCGGATGGCCGAGCGCTTCGGCGAGACGGGCGAGGTGAACTCGTTCGCGCACTACGCGATCGACGCGCAGCGGCTGCTCGCGTACATGGTCGTGCCGGTGTTCGTCGCGGGCGCGTACTTCCTCATGCCGGTGCTCATCCGCCACGTGCTGCCGGCCTACAGGCCGGCGATCCCGGTCGTGCACGTGATGGTCGCCGGCAGCTTCGTGATGGCGCTGTGCAACCTGCCGATCAAGGCGATGCTGACGGCGGGCAAGCGGCTCGCGCTGATCCTGATCGTCGGCGGCTGCCTCGGCGTCAACGCGCTCGCCAACTACCTTGCGGTGGCGGTCTGGCACGGGGGAATCGAGGGGGCGGCGGTCGCGACGGTGTTCAGCTACTTCGTCGTCTTCGTCGCGACCAGCGGATACGCTCTGGACATGATGATCGGGCGACGCACGACGGTCGCCCACATCGCCGAGCTGCTCGTCGCGACGGGCTATGTCTGCGGGCTGCTATGGCTGATCGAGGCGCTGGTGGGCGCGGGAGCGGGTGCGCTCGTGCCCGATGCGCTCGTCGGGTTGCTGAAGCTCGCGCTGTTCATGGTCGCGCTGACGCCGTGCCTCGTCCTCGCCGAGAAGCGCGTGCAGGGCATGAGCCGGCTGCGCGACGGGCTGCGCAAGCTCGTCGCGCGGTTGCGCGGACCGCGGGCCGCGGGCGCATGATGGAGCTGCCGGACTTCTCGCGCAGCTGGGAGTACGAGAACAACTTCTACCTGTCGTGCGACGCGACGCGGATCAGCAAGCTGCTCGCGCACTACGAGCTGATGCGCTCGGTGGCCGGCCTGCCGGGCGCGATCGTCGAATGCGGCGTGTTCAAGGGCGCGTCGCTCGCGCGCTTCGCGATGTTCCGCGAGCTGTTCGGCAACGCGCACGGCAAGAGGATCATCGGCTTCGACGCGTTCGGCGCGTTCCCGGAGACGGCGTTCGCCGACGACGTCGCGCATCGCTCGGAGTTCGTGGCAACGGCGGGGGAGTCGGGCGTGTCGGTGGCGCAGATGGAGGAGGTCCTGCGCCACAAGGGCGTCCACGAGAACGTCGAGCTGATCGCCGGCGACATCAACGTGACGGTGCCGGAGTACGCGGCGCGCAACCCCGAGCTGCGGATCTCGCTGCTGAACCTCGACACGGACATCTACGAGCCGGCGGTGACGGTGCTCGAGCACTTGTACCCGCGGGTCGTCCGGGGCGGCGTGCTGATCCTCGACGACTACACGACCTGGCCCGGCGAGACCGCGGCGGTCGACGAGTACTTCGCCGGCCAGGGCGTCACGATCGAGAAGTTCGAGTTCGCGATGACGCCCTGCTTCGTGCGCAAGACGTAGCACCCTCCGGCCGGACCCCTACGAGGCGAACACCTCGATCTGCGCCGCGTGGATCAGGGGGCCCCGCTCAGGGTCGGCTCCCGGTCATCCGCTGCGAAGGGGCGTCACGCCGCGGCAGGGCTTCGGTCGAGGATCGTGAGCATGCGGCCGGTGGGGTCGTCGCCGGCGGGATCGGCACCGAGCGCGGCGAGGAGATCGTCGCGGCCGGGCAGCGGCGCGCGGTCGTAGCGCTCGAGGCACGCCGTCAGCTCGTCGCGGTCGCAGGCCACCGGGACGGTCGTCTCGCCGCCGAGCGGCCACGCCCATTCGAATCCCATCGAGTTGAGCGCGACGACGGGCGTGCCTACGAGCGCGGCCTGCAGCGTTGCCGTCGTGATCGTGCCGATGCAGAGATCGCAGGCGGCGAGCGCGTCGAGGATCGTCGAGGCGCGGTCGATCTGCAAGTGCGTGCCAGGGTGGCGGGCGATCAGGGCGTGCTCGGCGTCGAGGCCGGCGGACGGGTGCGGGCGCAGGACGATCCTCGTCTCGGGACGCCATGCCAGCAGCGCGTCGACCGCCGTCGCGTAGTGGCGCATGGCGATGCGCGGGCTCGTGAGGCCCATGCCGGGCAGGGTCGGCTGGGCGAGGACGAGCACGCGCGGCGCGCGATCCGGCGGGGCCGGCCTCGTCGGGGGCGCGGCGGCGCGCGGCTCCGGGTAGCCGACGACGTGGATCGGCCGGTCGCGGTCGGTGATCGGCGGGGCGACGGCCTCGGACCACAGCAGCACCTCGTCGCAGAGGTCGAGGTCGACGAGCGTCTGGGGCAGCAGGAACGCGCCGTGCGCGAGCGCGATGGTGCGGATTCCGGCCGCCTGCGCCGCGACGGTCACGAGCCGGGCGAGCGGCTCGACGTCCCAGGCGCTGAGCACCGCCGCGGGGCGCGCGCCGGCGAACGCGCGGCGCAGCGTGGCGGCCATGGCGAGGTCGCCTGTGGCGCGCTCGCGGGCGATCGCGAGGACCTCGGCGCGCGCGGCCTCCCCGAGATCGAGCCCGAACGCTCGCAGCTGTGGCGCGGTCGCGGCGCTCGCGCGACGAAGCGCGGCCGTCGCCGCGCGCCGGGCGCGGCGACGCTCGATCGGGCCGGCCGAGCCGACCCACCCGCCGCGCATCGCCGCACGCGCCGAGCGCCGCGGGTCGGCGGGAAGCCGCTGCGACAGCACCGCCGGGCGCCGGCCGGGGTCGGCGAGCATGCGATCGAGCAGCGCCAGGAGCGGCCAGTAGCTCACGAACAGCACGCAACCGGGCCGCAGTCGCGTCGGGATGCCGAGCGCGCGCGCCGCCTGCATGACGCGACGCCGAGCGGATGCGATCGTCGGCCGCGTCGCGCCGCTCGCGGGATCGCCCGGGGCGGACTCCTCGGTCACGTGCGGCCTGCGGCCGGTGCCTGCGCGGGCGCTCCACGCTGCCACGGCCGCCGCGACGAGCCGCGTGCGCTCGTCCGGCCCGACCAGCACGAGCTCGCGCACGCCGTAGCGCTCGACCGCACGGCGCAGCGCCTCCGCGCGCTCGATCGTCGCGACCAGCGCCCGCTCCAGCGGCAGCTCCCACAGCCACGGCAGGCACAGGCCGTCGACCGTCAGCGCCGCGTCCAGCGCCTCGCGGCAGCGCGCTATCGCCGGCAGGCCGCAGCGGTGGATCTCCGCGCGCACGGCCGTGTCGAGATGGTCCTCGACGAGCACGCCCTCGGGGACGTCCAGCCCCTGCCCCGGCGCGATGTCGAGCACGAGGTCGCGGCCAGGCACCAGCCGGGCCGGATCCAGGCCCCGCGAGGTCATGTGCACGCGCATCAGCGGCGCAGGGCCCACAGCTCGCCGAGCCCCGGTGAGCGCTCGACGTAGGGCTCGATCTCGTAGCCGGCCGACCCGAGCAGCCGCACGACCTCGGCGCGGGCGTCGGCCGCCGGGCAGCCGAAGGGGTGGTACTCGAGCGCGATCACGGGGATCTCGAGCGCGGCGAAGCGGGGGTCGGCGAGGATCTCCCACTCGCCGCCCTCGACGTCCATCTTCAGCCAGTCGATGCCTTGCAGCCGCGGCAGGACGTCGATCATCTGCACCTGCTCGGCATCGGGGTCGCCGTCCTCGGCGACGCGCGACTCCATGTGCAGCCCGCCACGAAACGCGACCCGACGCGCCGACGCGCCGACGCACGCCGCGACGAGCTCCCAGTCGGCGGCGTGCGCGCTCGCGCGGCGCGTCAGCTCGAGCACGCGCGCGTTGTCGGCGTCCGGCTCGAACGCGACGACCCGTGCGGCGTCGAAGCGCGCGTAGACAGACAGCCCGAACAGGCCGATGTTCGCGCCGAGGTCTGCGATCCGCAGCGGCCGCTGCCGCGCGAGCCGCTCCAGCGCGGCGGCGACGCGCGGCGGCGGGTCGTAGTTGCCGTTGAGGAAGATCTCGCGCAGGCCCGCGACGTCCCCCGTGTCGTGGCGCACGTGCACGGGCTGGCCGGATCCGCGCAGCGGGTAGCGCGCCGTGCCGGGCCGCCGGCGGATCTCGCGCCAGACGAAGCGCCCGCGCCCGCGCACCACGGCGGATCGTCGGATCGCCTCGCTCCAGCGGTAGCGCTCGTTCGCAACCCGGCGCACGAGCCCGCTCACGAGCCGCCGCGTCCCGCGCCCCCGGACGCGAGCTCGCGCGCACGCCGGTAGTACAGCTCGGGCACGTCGAACGGCTCGCGCGACCCGTACACCGCGTGCCGCAGCAGCTCGTCGCGCACGCCCGCCGGCAGCTCGTGCACGCGGCCGGCGACGTGCGCCTCGAGGTACGCCACGACGTCGTCGGCGCTGGCCGCCGTCACGGCCGCACCGTCGAGCGCGTCGAACAGCGTCTCGATCTCGTGCACGTAGGCCGGGTTCACGAGCACCTTGCCCTGGAGGACCACCTCGAGCCCGATCGACGACCCGACGTCGATCACGACGTCCGCCTCGCGGATCACCGACACCGAGTTGAGGCCGGTGAGGTCGTGGATGCGCTCCCAGTCGATCCCGGGATCGGCGCGCAGGGGGTCGCTGTCGTCGCCCCGCGAGCGCGGGTGGCCCATCACCGCCAGCGAGATCCCGTCGACGTGCTGCAGCCGGCGGACGAGCTCGATCGCGGCCGGTGCGTCGACGCGGTTGCGCCACTTGGGGACCATGAAGACGACGCGCACGCCCGCGCCCGAGTCCCCGCCGGGCCACGCGAACGGCGGCGCGAGCCGGCGGTTGACCTCGAACCAGTCCGGCGCCCAGCGCAGCGAACCCCAGGTCTGCATGACGTCCGGGTCGCCGCGCGCGAGGTCGAGGTGCATGCGGCGGTGGTGCTCGGAGTCCAGCACGTACGCGGCGAAGCGGTTGCGGTCGGAGAAGTCGAGGTCCCCGGTCGCGACGAGCCCGGCGATCTCGTCATTGGGGATCGGGTCGAGCTTGATGCTGAGGCCGTGCGGCAGGCAGACCGTCGCCACGCCGAGCAGCTTCGCCGCGACGATGAAGCTCGCCCGCGGCTGCTGGGGCTCATCGCCGTGCAGCAGCGAGCCGACGAGGCTGCGCGCGACGGCGAGCGCGCCCGCCGGCGAGCCCAGCCGGTCATACGCGGGCGCCAGTCCGTAGCCCCACTCGACCGCCACGAGCCGCACGCGATGGCGGCGCAGCATCCAGATCGCGTAGGGCAGCGTCGCGCGCCAGCGGCCGGCGAGGCGATGGCGCCGCGACGCCCTGCGCGGCGCCGGGCGCAGCTCGTGCAGCGTGAACTTCGGGAACGCGCGCAGCAGCTCGATGCGGTGGTCGCCCGCCACGTCGTAGGGCATCGACATCACCGCGTGCACCGTCTCGCCCTCCTGCAGCAGCTTCCATGCGAACGGGGCCATGTGGTCGACGTCGGGCGACGTCCGAAAGACGATCAGATACGGCACTCGAACAGTCATACAACATCGCCGGCTGGCACCATCGGAGCGATCCGGGAGTCCGCCCTCATGATCAGCGCCCACCCGCCCGGCGGCGGGACCGGCTCGGCCGTCCGGGGCGCGGGCTCGCTCGCGGCGCTGCGCACCATCTTCCGGCGCGTCGACGTCGTGGCGCTGGCGTTCGACGGCGAGGCGGCGTTCGCCGATCCGGCCGCGCGGCTGATCGCGCGTCCCGGGCGCCCGCCCGCGGCGCGGCGCCTGGCGATGCTCGTTCACGGCGGCGCGTACTACGCCGACGAGCAGGGCGCGCGCGTCGCCGAGCGGCTGCGCGCGCTGACGCGCGACGGCGAGCTGCTGGAGCGCTACGACCTCGTCTGGTGTCACGCGCTGCTGCTCGCGCGCGCCGCGCACGACGTCCCCGCGGGCGCGCGCGTGCTCGACATCGACAACGTCCCGAGCGCCGACCTGCGCACGCTCGCGGGGGGCGGCGCGGCGCAGCGCGCCTATCGCCGCGCGCTCGGTGCCGCGTTCGCGCACGAGGAGGGCTCCCGGGCCGGCCTGTTCGACGTCGTCACCGTCACGACCCCGGCCGAGCGCTGGCGCCTCGGCGCGGTGCGCCCGCCCGTCGTCGTGCTGCCGAACACGGTGCCCGAGGTACCGGCGGCGCCCGTCGCCGCGACGGCGCCGCTCGTGCTGTTCGTCGGGAGCCTGCGCTACGGCCCCAACGTCGATGCCGTGCGCTGGCTCGCGGAGGCGATCGTGCCGCGCCTGCGCGAGCTCGTGCCGGCCGCGCAGGTGCGCGTCGTCGGCCGCGGGCCGGGCGAGGACGTGCGCGGCTGGTGCGCGGCGGCCGGCATCGAGCTCGTCGCCGACGCGCCGTCGCTTCAGCCGCACCATCACGAGGCGCGCGCCGTGATCGCGCCGCTGCGCTCGGGCGGTGGGACGCGGATCAAGATCCTCGAGGCGCTCGCCTACGGCGTCCCGGTCGTCGCGACGCCCGAGGCGCTCGCGGGCCTGCGGCTCGGTTGCGCCGATGGCGTCGCGGTCGCGCCGGATGCCGCCGGGCTCGCCGGCGCGCTCGCGCGACTGCTGGGCGCCGCTGCCGAGGCAGCGCGTATGGGTGCGGCGGGACGAGCCGCGTGGGCACGCGACCACGGGCCCGCCGGGACCCATGCGATCGTCGCGCGGATCGTCGCGGACCTGATTCCGCCCTGACCACCGGTACCGTTCGGCAGTGCGCACCGATCCGAGGTTCCCCTGAGCTCTGAACGCCCACAGCTGAAGCTGCACCGCTTCGAGCGAGTCGACGCGACGTCGGCGACGGCGCTGATCCGGATCACCGGCACCTGGCAGGCCGCGGTGCGCGAGCGCCTCGAGCCGCCGATGCTGCTCGTCGACGACGGGCAGCACACGCACCGCGTCAAGCAGCTGCTCGGCCCCGACGATACGACGCCCGTCGCCGGCCCCGACGGGCCTACCTGGCTGGGCGCGTTCCCGGTCGCGATCGAGCTGCTGGCCGGCCCCGACGTCGCGTTCGCGCTGGACACCGGGCGCGGCATCATCGTCCTGCCGGCGCCGCACGAGAAGGCGCGCGCGGGCGCGAGTGCGCCGCGCTCGCTGCCGGTGCGCCCCCGTCCCGTACCGATCGTCGACGACTCCGACGCGCCCGACGCGGCGATCGACGCCGACACGGCCGAGGAGGTCCGCCGTTCGGAGGAGGAGGTCCGCAGGTCGTCGGCCGAGCTGCACCGCTCCGGCGAGGAGGTCCGCCGGTTGTGGGAGTCCGCGCGCGAGCTGGAGCTTCAGGTGGGCGACCTCGGCGACGCCACCGCGGGGGCCCGGCGAGCGGTCACGTCGGCGCGCGAGGAGGCCGCGCAGGCCGCCGGCGTCCGCGACGAGCGGTTCGCGGCCGAGCGCCACGCGCGGGCGCAGCTGCAGGCGGGGGTCGAGGAGCTCGAGCAGCGCCTCGAGCTCCAGCGGCGCGAGGTCGCGGCGCGGATCGCGCAGCTCCAAGCCGAGCACGACGAGCTGCAGGCCCGCCACGAGGCGCTCCGCGACGAGCGCGACGGGGCGACGGGACGCGCGGCCGGGCTCGAGCGCGAGCTCGACGAGACCCGTGCACGGCTCGACGCGGCCGAGACCCAGCGCGACCGGATCTCCGCCGATCTCGGGGAGCTCGAGGCCGAGCGCGACGCCGAGGCCGGGCGCATCGTCGAGCTCGAGCGCGAGCGCGCGGAGATCGACGCGCGCGCGAGCGAACTCGAGCGCGAACGCGACGCGGCGACCGCCCGCGCGGACGGCATCGAACGCGAGCGCGAGGCGGCGTACGCGCGGATCGCCGAGCTCGAGGACCAGCACGGCTCGCTGGTCAGCCGCCTCGAGGAGCTGCGGGAGGAGGGCGACGCGCGCGCCGCAGGCCTCGCATCCGACCGCGAGGCGGCGGTCAGGCGGACCGCCGCCCTGGAGGCCGAGCGCGATGCGCTTCGCGCCGAGGTCGACGGGCTCGAGGCCGCCCGCGACGCGGCGACCGCGCGCGTCGCGGAGATCGAGCGCGAGGTCGAGGCCCTCGGCGTCGCGTCGGCCGCGCGCATCGCCGAGATCGGGCGCGAGCGCGAGGTCGAGCGTGACGAGTTGGCGGCCCGCGTCGCCGAGGCCGAGCAGCGGCGAGAGGCGGAGAGCGAGCGGATCGGCGAGCTCGAGGAGGAGCTCGGCACGCTGCTCGGGGAGCACCACGCGCTGCAGGGCGAGCGCGACGCCACGTCGGTCCGCGGCGACGAGCTCGAGCAGGAGCGCGACGACGCCCGCGAGCGCATCCGCGAGCTCGAGCTGGCGCTCGACGCGGCCGGCGAGCGCCACGGCGAGCTTCAGCGCGAGCGCGAGGCCGCGGCGACCCGGATCGGCGAGCTCGAGCGCGAGCGCGGCGACATGGCCACGCGCGTGTGGGAGATCGATCGCGCTCGCGAGGGCGCCCTCGTGCGCATCGGCGATATCGAGGCCCAGCGCGATCGAGCCACCGAGCGGATCGGGGACCTCGAGGCCGAGCGCGAGGACGCGCTCGCCCGCATCGCCGAGGCCGAGCGTGCTCGCGACGCCGCCGTCGCCCGCATCGAGGAGCTCGAGAGCGAGGGCGGCGACGTCACCGTTCGCATCTCCGCGCTCGTGCGCGAGCGCGACGAGGCGGTGCAGGCGGTCGCCCAGCTCGAGTCCGGGCAGGAGCGCGCCGCCGCGCGGATCCGCGAGCTGCTCGAGGAGCGCAACGCCGCGACCGCCCGGGTCGTCGTCGTCGAGAGCGAGCGCGAGGAGACCGAGTCGCGCGTCGGCGAGCTCGAGGACGAGTACGGCAAGCTCATCGGCCGCTACCACGCGCTGCAGATCGAGAGCGTCCGCGCGACGACGCGGATCAGCGAGCTCGAGCGCGGTCGCGAGGACTCCGCCAAGCGCATCGGCGAGCTGGAGGGCGAGCGCGACCGCTCGCTGACGCGGATCGGCGAGCTGACGGGCGAGCGCGACGCGGCCGTCGCCCGCATCGACGAGCTGCAGGCCGGCGCCGCGGCGAACATCGCGCAGCTCGACGCCGAGCGCGAGAGCGCGGAGGTGCTCGTCGCCGACCTCGAGGCCGAGCAGCAGCGCGCGGACGCGCACATCGCCGAGCTCGAGCGGCTGCGCGCGGAGGACGAGGCGCGCTTCACGGCGCTGGAGGCCGACTCGCGGGCGCGTCTCGCCGCGCTCGAGGACGAGTCCGGCGCCCGCTACGCCGAGCTCGAGTCGGAGTCCCGCGCCCGCTATGGCGCGCTCGAAGCCGGGCACCGCGACATCGTGCGCGAGCGGGCCGCGCTGGCCGGGACCCTCGGAGACCTGCGCGATCAGCTGCGCACGCTCGCCCGGCGCAGCACCGAGCTGGAGGGCGAGGTGACCGAGGCGCGCGGGCGCGCGGAGGCCGTCCAGCGCGCGGCGTCGGAGGCGCAGGAACGTGCCGCGGCCGCGTCCGCGCACGAGGCCGAGCTGGCCGGCGAGCGCATCGACGCGCTCGGTCGCGAGCTCGAGCAGGCCCACGAGGACGCGGCGACGCAGCGCGAGCAGCTCGACGCGCGCATCGAGGAGCTCGAGCAGGGGCACGCGGCGACGCTCGCGCAGATCGAGGGTCGGGCCGCGGACGCCGAGGATCGCGCCGACGAGCTCGACGCCGAGCTCGCCGACCTGCGCAGGGGCGCCGCGCGCCGCCGGGAGCTCGAGGAGCGGTCCGCGCAGCTCGCCGAGCGCCTCGACGCCTCCGTCGCGGCGCTCGCGAAGCTGCGCGAGTCGCAGGCGCAGGCGCAGGCCGCGGCGGCCGAGGCGATCGCCGAGCGGGCGGCGGCGTTCGACGAGGTCAAACAGCGCAAGGCCGAGCTCGTGGCGGCGGCGCGCGCGGACTCCGAGCTGCGCGCGCAGCTCACGGAGCAGACGGCGGCGCGCGAGGCGGCCGCCGAGCAGCTCGAGCGCATGCGCGCCGAGCTCACCCGCCGCGTCGACGAGCAGGCCCAGGCCGGGGCTGCGCTCGCCGCGCAGCTCGAGCAGGCGTCCAAGCTGCGCGCGCAGCTGGAGGAGCGGCTGCGTCTCGCTACGTCCGACGTCGACGCCTCGCGCGCGCAGCTCGCCGAGGACGTCGAGCTCGTCCGCGCCGAGCATGCCGAGCTGCGCGACGAGCTCGAGCGCGCTCGCGGCGAGCGCGACGCGGTCGTCGCGCAGCTCGATCC
>DASXCR010000019.1:0-7904 GCA_036491075.1 Solirubrobacteraceae bacterium | reverse complement strand
GCGGAGCGCGACCGGCCGGCCCAACACGATGTCGACGGCTTCCGAAGCGGCGGTCCTCACCAGCTGCTTGCTGGGACACTGCTCGTAGGGATGCCCGAACACACAGCGGTTCTCATAGATGTGTCTGAGGCGAGTGGCCTCGGCGTCGGTGACGAAGCCGTAGCTCTTCGCCTCATCGATGAGCATCCTGTCGACCGACCTATGCTGCTCCTCCCCGCGGCGGATCTGAGCGAGGATCTTCCCCGCTTGGCCGTCACGTACGGCCGCTTCGGTGAACTTGCGCCGCAGCGACTCCGCCGTTGCCAGCCAGATCGTGATGTACGCCGCTCGCAGTGAACCGGCGCCGAGACACGCGGAGGCTTCCGCGATGAGGACCTTGTCCTCATCGTCCAACACCCGCTCGATGTACCCGTCGAGATTGGCCACGGCACCTGCATCGTCGCCGATCCCGGGCGGCCGCACAACGCGCGGGCGGCGGTTGGGAGCGGGGGGAGCGCTCCTTCACGCGGGCATCTCGGCGGCCGGGAGTGCGACGGCGGCGCGGTCCCATGGCGCCGGCCGCTAGGGTCGCCTGCGATGGGCTGGCGACTTCGCGTCCTCGCATGGTGCGCGCTGGCCTGTGTGGTCGGCGCGCTCGGTCCCGCGATGGCCGCTGCGGCGCCGCAGCGCCGCGCGATCGTCGCGTTCTACGCCGCGAGCCCGAAGGACGTCATCGTCCAGCCGGCGCCCGGCCAGTCGGGCTCGCCGACCGACTCGATGCTGCGCTTCTTCGGCGACCAGCCCGCGCTGCGCACCGGGCTGTGGAGCTCGACGCAGGGCGCCTACCAGCGCCAGCAGGCGCTGCTCGACATCTCGCAGGGCACGCGCCAGCCGGCGGGCCTGTACTCCGACGTGGACGCAAACGGCGACGGCGTGCTCGACGACCTGCGCTTCGACGCCGGCGCGCGCGCGTTCACCAACTGGCAGCCGTTTCGCAAGCGCGCCTACGACGTCTCGCAGACGCTGCGGCCCGGGCTGCTCGCCGGCAGCGTGCCCGGCGGCGCGGCGTTCGTCGGAGCGCGGGGGGCGCTGACCGGGCCCGCGATCGTCGCGGCCGACCAGGGCGGGCACGTCGGCGCCGTGTCGTCGGGCTCGGTCGCCACGCTCGCGGCGCGTGCGCTGGCGCAGTCGCGCCGGCGGCGGCTCGTCGTCGTGTCGGTGCCCGTGGGCGCGGCGGGGCGCGCCCAGCTGACCAGGCTCGCTCGCGCGCGCCCCGCGAACGAGCTGCTGCTCGTCGTCCAGCTCCCCGAGACCCCGGATCCGCGCACGTACACGATCGCGCCGGCGCGCTTCCTGCGCCAGCCCGACTTCGCGATCGGCGACGGCCTGGGCGGCAGCCCGACGTCGGCCTCCACGCGCCGCGACGGGCTCGTGACGGCGACCGACTTCGCGCCGACGGTCCTGACGTGGATCGGGGTCAAGCCGCCCGACGACATGCGCGGGCTGGCGATCGAGGGCGGAGCGACGGTCGCCATCGCGCGGCTCGACGCGCTGCGCCAGCGCTGGACGAGCACCCGCGACGGCCGCCAGGTGGCGTCGTTCCTGGCGATCGTGACGCTGACGGCCATCCTGTTCCTGCTGCTCGGCACGCTGCGCGACCTGCGCACCTCGGGCCGCCTCGCGCTGCGGATCGGAGCGCTCGGAGCGCTGTGGTGGCCGACGGCGGTCCTGGCCTCGGCTGCCGTGGAGCCGGCGAGCAAGACCTCGGAGGTGTTCCTGATCGCGGGCCTGTCGTTCGTGCTGGGCGCGGTCACCGAGCGCGTGCTGGCGTGGGAACGCGCGCCGGTCGTCCCGGCGGCGGCCTGCATGCTGGCCTACACCGTCGACCTCGCGCTCGGCGGACCGCTGCTGACGGTCTCGGCGCTGGGACCGAGCGTGGCCGCGGGATCGCGGTTCTACGGGGTCTCCAACGAGCTCGAGCCGATCCTGCCGATCGTGCTGCTGATCGGCTTGGCGGCGTTGACGAGCGGTCGCGAGATCACGCGCCGGACGGTGGGCCTCTACGCGGCCGCGGGCCTGGCGCTGCTCGTGGTCATCGGCTGGGGTCGCCTCGGCGCCGACGTCGGTGGCGTGATCACGGTCGGCGCGGGGGTGGCGGTGGCGACCCTGGTGATGGCGCCCGGGACGCCGACCGTGCGCCGCCTGCTGGTCACGGCGCTGGTGCCGGTCGCCGCGCTCGCGTTCTTGATCGTGCTCGATCTCGCGCTGTCGGGCGGCAGTCACCTGACGCGCAACCTGCTGCGCGCCGACGACTCGACCGAGCTGTGGGAGCTCGTGACGCGCCGCTACCAGCTCGCGTGGGGGATCCTGACGAGCGGCAGCCGGCCGGCGCACTTCCTCGCGTCGGTGCTCGCGGTCGTGTTCGCATGGCGCAACCGCGATCGCCTCTACGCGTCGCTGCCGCACCGCGCCTGGGCCGCCGCGCTGATCGGCGGGCTCGCCTGCGGGGTCGTCGGTGCGCTCGCCAACGACTCCGGCCCGATCCTGTTCATCAACGCGGTCGTCGGGCTCGCCGCGCTGACGGCCTACCTGCTCGGCCGGCCGCAGGTCGCCTCGGCTGACGCCGTGCGCGCGCCGTGAGCCCGGCTACGGCGTGAACTTCACGGTCAGCACGTCGCCGTCGCGCATCGCGTAGTCGCGCCCCTCGAGGCGCAGCGTGCCGCGGTCGCGGGCGCCGGAATAGCCGCCGGCGTCGATCAGCTCGTCCCAGGCGACGACCTCCGCGCGGACGAAGCCCTTCTGGATGTCCGAGTGGATCTGGCCCGCGGCGTGCCACGCGGTCAGCCCGCGCCGCAGATGCCAGGACTGGGCGGGCTTCGCCTCGCCCGCTGTGAAGAACGCGATCAGATCGAGCAGTGCGAACGCGCCGCCGACGACGCGCTGCAGGCCCGACTCGGACACGCCGAGGTCCGCGCGCATCTCGGCGGCGTCCTCGTCCTCCAGCTCGGCGAGCTCCGCCTCGATGCGACTCGAGATCGCGACCGCGACGGCGCCCTGGGCGGCGGCGTGCTCGGCGACGGCGGCCGGGACCTCGTCGTCGCCCTCGTTGACGTTGGCGACGAACAGCACGGGCTTGGCCGTCAGCGGGCCGAGGTCGCGCAGCGCATGCGGCGCATCCTTCGGCGGCGGCACGGTGCGGGCCGGGCGGCCGGCGTGCAGCGCCGCGATCAGCTCGCGCAGCCACGCCTCTTCGGCGACGGCCGCGCGCTCGCCGCCACGCGCGTCGCGGATCACGCGCGCGTGGCGGCGCTCGGCCTGCTCGAGGTCGGCGAAGATCAGCTCGGTCTCGATCGTCTCGATGTCGGCGAGCGGGTCGACGCGGCCGTCGGGGTGGATGACGTTCGGATCGGTGTGCACGCGCACGACGTGGATCAGCGCGTCGGTCTCGCGGATGTTCGCGAGGAAGCGGTTGCCCAGGCCCTCGCCGGTGTGCGCGCCGGCGACGAGCCCGGCGATGTCGTGGAAGTCGACCGTGTCCGGCACGACGTTCGACGCGCCGAGCAGCGCGGCCACCTTGTCGAGGCGCTCGTCGTGCACCGCGACGACCGCGACGTTCGGCTCGATCGTCGTGAACGGGTAGTTCGCCGCCTCGATGCCCGCGTTCGTCAGCGCGTTGAAGAGCGACGACTTGCCCGCGTTGGGCATCCCGACGATGCCGACCTTCATGCGGTCCTCGTCGAGGGCGGGCGCCCCGTCGCGCCGACGGCGGTCCCGAGCAGCGCACCCGCGGCGATGTCAGACGGGTAGTGCACGCCGAGGTAGACCCGCGAGAGCGCCATCGCGGACGCCGCGACGTAGAGCGGCGCGGCCGGGATCAGCGACGAGTAGGCGCGCGCGGCGGCGAACGACGACGAAGCGTGCGCGGACGGGAAGCTCAGCGTCGTGGCGGTGCGAACGAGCGCGGGGAGCTCGTCGAGCGCGGGCCGCTTGCGCCGCACGACGAGCTTGAGCAGCGTGTTGAGCCCGTAGGCGGCCAGGACGGCGCGCGCGGCGCGCAGCCAGCGCGCGCGGCGCGGCGCGTCGACCGCGGCGCCGGTCGCGCCGAGGGCGAGCCACACCGCGGCGTGCTCGCCGAGGCTCGAGAAGCGGCGGATCGGGCGTTCGAGGCGGGCGCTGTGCGCGTCATCGCGCAGCAGCCGGTAGAGCCGCGCGTCGCAGCGGCCGGCGGCCCGGGCGAGCGGCCCGCCAGTCAGGCGCGCGCGCAGCGAGCGGCGCGCCGCGGGGTCGGGGGCGGCGTGGAGAGGAGCGGCGGCGATCACGCGCGCCCACGATAGAGCGCGGGTCGCGCGGGCAGCGCCCGGCCCCGATCGCGAACGGCGTTGCCACGATCGCTGGCGCCGGGCGCCGCGAAGAGGCCGGCCCCGCTCCCGCCGGCGGTCGCGGCGGGTCGGAGCACGCCCGCTGTGAGGCGGACGGCCGCGTCAGGTCGTGCCGCCCGTGGTGAACGCCCCTCCCGGCGGCCCCTGGGCCGGCGGTGGGGGCGGCGGTGCCACGAACGCCGGCGGCGGAGTGACGACCGCGGGCGGCGGCGGAGTGACGACCGCGGGCGGCGGCGTCGCGGCGTGCGTCGCGGGGGGCTTGGCGGCCGGCGCGGCCGCGCCGCTCGTCTTCTTCGCCGTCGCCGGCTGGCGCAGCGCCGGCACCGCGCCCGACAGCGTGAGCGTGCCGATCCCGACGTGCGCGGCGGCCGGCGAGAAGCTGCGCGGCAGCCCGCGCGCACCCGACGCGCCGCCGTCTGCGCTCGACGACGACGCCGTCCCGACCCCCCATCCCGCGACCGCCACGACGGCCGCCGCCGCGATCGCGACGATCGTGCGACGCCGGCGTGCCGCGACGTTGCTCATGGGCAAGTCCGCACCGCCCCCGTCGCGCTCAGGCAGCGGTCGGCGACGCTCGGCAGCTTGCGATCGGTGCGCGTCAGCAAGCGCTCGTACGTCCCGCGCCTGCGGGCCTTCATCACCTTGACCGTGATCCGAGTGCCGGCGGGCAGGATCCGCGTCGAACCGAAGTCGCGCGTGAGGCCGGTCGTGCGCGCGGTCGTCTTCTTGACGACCTTCGTCGCGAACGCGCAGGCGCCGCGGCGGCCCTTGCACGTCAGCTCGATGCGCGAGCCGATCGGTGCGCGCACGCTCAGCGAGACGAGCTTGGACAGCAGGTCGTTGACCTTCCACACGCCGCGGATGTCGGCGTTCAGCAGGCTCGGACACCCGTTCTTCATGTCGCCCGCGACACTCGGGCAGCGGTCGATGGCGTCGCGGACGCCGTCCTTGTCGCGATCGCCCGGCGAGGGCGATCGCTTGGACTGCGCCGTCACGACCGCCGTCTCACCGGCCGCGCCGCAGGCCTCGGCGACAGGCGGGTTGCCGGCGTCGCCGCTGTAGGAGGCCACCCAGCGATAGGTCCCCGCGGACACCGGCGTGAACGCGACGGACGTCACCGGCCCGCCCGTGACGGGATAGGGCACGTCCAGGCTGGAGAAGACCGGCGCCGCGGAGCACGTGGCGTCGTCGGGGCCGTAGAGGCGAAAGCCGATCGTCGCCCCGCCGAGCGGGTTGACGAGCCCGCTCACCGTCGCCGAGTCCGACAGCTTGCCGCCGAGCGCGACGCCCGGCGACGCGGTCGACGCGATCGCGGGCATCGACACGACGCCGACGGTCGCCTTCGACGTGTCGAGCGCCTGGACATGCGCGGAGCTCGCCGAGAACGGCGATAGGACCTGCGTGTGCGCGGTCGCCTGCGCGGTCTGGATGCCCGGCGCCGACGGGTTCTGGTCCGACGCGGGGGCCTTCAACACGCTGAACGAGAAGTCGACGATGCACGCCGATCCACTCGCGCTCAGCGTCACGTGCGCCCCGCCCTGCGGCGTGAAGCCCCAGCTTCCGGCGGCGGCGCTGACGAGACCGACGTCGAACGCCATGCCGGCGCACGCGGTCCCGGCGCGGCCCGCGGCCGTCGGGGCGAGGGAGAAGACGCCGGGGTCGGGGCTCGCGCACACGTCGCCGTCGAGCTGGGCGCAGGACGGGGTGAGCACGATCCCCTGCTCGGGCGTCGAGCATGGCGGCGTCGGGTCGCTCGCGTCGCAGACGACGTTGACGGCCGCGGCGTTCGGCGCCGTGTCCGCGTTGCGCAGCGTGATCGATCCGCCGACCCCCGTCTGGCCGACGTCGACGGTCGTAGGGAACGTGACCGTCGTCGTCGCGACGACGGCCGCCTGCGCAGCCGCCGGAACGAGCGCCGGCGCGACGAGGCACAGCAGCGCGGCGATCGTGCGCGTCGCGGTTCTCCCGGCAGGCTTGCAGTCCAGCACGCGGTCTCCCTTCGGGTGGCCCAGGGCAAGCCTGGACGATGTCATCGCTTGCCGCGGCGCGCGCGACGGTCTGAAGCTGCGCATCGTCATGTGCCGTAGCCGAGCGTCTGCAGGGCACGGACCGCCTGGCGCAGGCGACCGCCCGCCCGCCGCACGCCATCGGCGCCGTCGCGGTAGTCGCTCTCCGCGCCGTCTCGCGCCGCGGACGCGAGCCTCCCGTATTGCGTGCCGAGCGCCCGGATCGCGCCGACGAGCGCGTCGTGGCCCTCGCGGTCGCGCGCGCTGACGCTGCCCGCCCGCAGCCCGTTCGCCACGCGCGTCACGCTCGCGGCGAGCGCCCGCGCGACCGTCGCCTGCCCGCGCGCCGTCTGCGCCTGTCGCAACTGGGCGCCGTCCACGCGGACGATGCGGTCGAGCGTCCCGATCGCCGTCGCGACGCGCCTGGCGTAGCTCGGCGAGGGGCCGAGCGGCAGCGCGCGGGCACCGTCGAGCCGCAGTGACGGCGACCCGTCGAGCGCGAGCGTCGCGGCGCTGCGCGCGCAGTCCCGCAAGAACGCGGCCGAGCGGGCGGGCGCGTGACACGCGACGACCGCCGAGCCGTCGGAGGTCGGCACCGCGTAGACGGTCAGCGCGTCGGCGTAGCCGCTGACGTCGAGCTGCGCGTAGCGCAGCGCCTGGGTATCGCCGAGCAGCACCGGCTCGCCCCTGGGCGCGGTCGCCGGCAGCCGCTTGCGCAGCGCCGCGGGCAGCAGGTCCGAGCCGACCGCGTCCTTGACCACGCCCGCGACCAAGCCCGCGTCGCGCGCGTTACCGGCCGACAGGACGAGCGGGACGGTGAAATCCAGGCCGGGAAGCCGAGGATCGCGCGCGACGCGCCGCCAGCCGGCCGGGTAGCGCAGCGCCACGCCCGCACGCGTGGCCTGCTCGGGGAGCCCGCTCGTCGCCGCCGCATGTCCGCCGCGGTCGCGGTGGCCGACGAGATAGCCGCCGGCGCCCAGCGCCAGCAGGACCACGACGCCGGCGAGCGCGGTGGCGACCCGCGCGCCGCCACGGCGCTCCAGTGGATGCTGCCGCGCGCGTCTGACGTGCCGGCTGACGCGCTCCCGCTGTGGGGGCAGCAGCGTCGGCTCGTGTGCGGGCGCCACGGGGGCGACGTCATCGTCGGGCAGCCACGCAAGGTCGTCATCGTCGGGCTCGAGCTCCAAGCCCGGCTCGAGGAGGCCATCCGCGGGCTGGGCCGGCGCGCCGGGGCGCGCCGCCGCCGCGCGCCGCTGCGCCTCGGCACGCCGGGAGGCCGCGTCGCGCTCCTCGCGTGCCGCCACGGCCGCCTCGCGCTCGGCCGCGAGGTCGCGCTCGAGGGCGGCGATCCGCTCGGCCGCCAGCGCGGCCGCCTGGTCGAGCGAGTCGCGGACCTGGCGCTCGGCCTCGACCGCCGCCCATACGAGCGGCGTCCGCTCGGCGTCCAGGGGTCTGCCGGGAGCACCGTCGATGCTCGCGCCGTCGGCTCGCGCGCCCAGGCGCGCGCCGGGCGCCGGCGCTCGCAGCGCGCGTGGCGCCG
>DASXCR010000018.1:0-8311 GCA_036491075.1 Solirubrobacteraceae bacterium | reverse complement strand
CCGGTCAGCAGTTGGGGCGCAGGTCGGCGACCGGCTTGTGGCCGGTGACGAGCACGTAGGTCGCCGGGATGCGGGTCTCGCCGTCGCCGACGTCGAGCTCCACGATCAGTGCGCGCAGCTCCGCGAGCAGGGCGTCGAACTCCGCCGCCTCGAGCGTCGCCTTCGCGTCGACGATCGGCGGGAAGCTCGCCGCGAAGCGGTCGACCATGTCGTCGACGGAGGCGAACACGAGGTCGACGCTGTGCGGCTCGATCGCGAGCACGAGCTGGCCGCCGAGCCGGCGGCGCACGTGGCCGTGGGTCCCCCACTCCAGGAACGTGGCCGCCTCGGGCGCCTCGAGCGGGCGGTAGCGGCGCAGCATCGCCCACGCGCGTCCGACGAAGCCGTCGGGACACCAGTTCGCCATCACGACCTCGCCGCCGGGGCGGCAGACGCGCACGAGCTCGCCGGCCGCGACGTCGTGGCGGGCCGCGAACATCGTCCCGAACGCTGTCAGGACGCGGTCGAAGCCGTCGTCCTCGTAGGGCAGCGCCTCGGCGTCGCCCTGCAGCCACTCGACCTCCACGCCCGCCTCGGCGGCGCGGTGGCGGGCGCGCTCGAACATCGTCTCGGCGATGTCGAGGCCGACGACCTCGGCGCCGGCCTGCGCCGCGCGGATCGCCGCGCTGCCGGTCCCCGTCGCGACGTCGAGCACGCGCATCCCGGGCGCGATCGAGACCGCACCGGCCACGACCGCCCCGACCTCCCAGAAGAGCTCGGCGATCGCGTCGTAGTTGCCCGCCGACCAGAACGCTCGCTCGGCTGCCTTCGGATCCGTCAGCTCGCTGCTCATCGCGCCGCCCTCGGTAGTTGACCGCGAGCGACACTACCGGCGCGCGTCAGGTGCAGTTGGGCCAGGGCGCGTCGCCGTCGCGCTGCAGCAGCACCGTCGCGCGACGATCCTGCTCCCACTCGGGCGCCTTGGCGGGGTCGCCGCGACCGCCGACGCTGTGCCAGGTCTCGTAGTCGAACTGGTACTTGCCGTGGTAGCGGCCGTCGGCGGAGACCGCCGTCGGGTCGCCGCCGGACTCGCACTGCGCGATCTGGGCGAGCCGCGGATCGACGGCGGCGCTCGTGACGGTCTGGTTGTCGGGATCGATGCCGAGCGCGGTCAGCGTCTGCGGACCCAGCAGGCCGTCGGGCTTGAGCTGGTGCGCGCGCTGGAAGTGCTTGATCGCGCGGCGCGTGCCCGGTCCGATGACGCCGTCGGCCTCGATGCCGAGCGCGCTCTGGACCGCGGAGATCGTCGTCGGGCCAAGCACGCTGCCGGCGGACGCGCCGCCCGTGCCGCTGCTGGCGATCGCGCCCGCGCTGAGCACGAGCAGTCCGGCGGCGGCGACGAGCGCGGAGCCGCGGCCGCGCAGGATCCGGCGGCGGCGCTGCACGGCGGCGGCGCGCCGCGAGCGCGCGCCGCGCAGCGAGCGGCGGTACGCGAGCTCGCACGCGGCGTCGGTGGTCAGGCGTGAAACGGCGGCGGGAACCGGAACGTCGTCGCTTCTTGACATCGGGCGGGCGCTTCCTCTCGGGTCGTCTCGGCGCCTACGGGGTTAGCTGTCGGGCTCGCGCTGAAACGTGCGCTACTCGAGTCGACCCGGGCGTTGCTGGGTGCGGCTCGCGATTCGCCCCGAGGCCGGAGAGCTCCGGTCTCAGTGGTTCCCCCGTTCCCGGTCGCTCGGAGCGTCCGGGATTCGGCTCTTATGTGAAGCAGGTGTGCATGGTACGGGCACATCGGACAGAACGGAGTCGAAGAGTCCCGTCAGGGCGACATAAAACATCCGCAACGAGCGGGAAAAACGTGTGCGCGACCCCACACATCGCGGTCACGACGGCCGGTACTCGCGGCGTCAGGGCTCGAGCAGCGTCGCCGGGCAGGCGTCGGGCGCGAGGTCGCGCAGCCTCGGATCGAGCGTGCCGGGTGCGGCGAGCGCCGCGTCGAGCGCCGCGCGATGACCGGCCGCCCGCTCGCGCCCGTAGGGCGCGGCGAGATCCTGGCTGACGAGAAACGCCCAGTCGCTGGACTGCAGCGCGAGCAGCTCGCGCACGGCGCGCGCGTCGGCGCGCGCGCCCGCCGCGACCGTGCGCAGCTCGGCGTCGCGCGCGCTCCACGCCATCTCGGCGACCGGCGCCGCGCTCCACGTCGTGAGATCGCGCGGGGTCCCCCACGACGTGACGGGCAGGCCGGCCGGCGCGGCGACGGGCGCGTGCACGCGCGGCGGATGGGCGCTCCAGCCCGATCCGCGCGCGGCGGCCGGCCCGCGGCGCGCCAGCGCGTCGTCGAGCCGTGCGACCCTCAGGCCCTGGCGGGCTGCCTCGTCGAGCACGGCGGCCAGCCACAGCGGACCCTCGTGCCACCAGTCGCCGAGCAGCTCGGTGTCCAGCGCGCAGACGGCGAGTCCGCCGCCGGCGACGCGCTCGCGCGTGCGAGCCACGAAGTCCGCGGCGTGGCGCCGCGCCGCCGCCGCCGCGCGAGCGGGGTCGTAGGGCGCGCCGTCGTTGCTCCACGCGCGATGGCGGTGCCGCGTGAAGCGGTGGTAGTTGCGATACGCCGCGTCGGCCGGGTAGCCGCCGCGACTCCAGACGAGGTCGATCGTGCGGCGATCGATCGCCACGAGCAGCGGCCCGGCGGCGGTGCGTAGCGGCCGCAGGTGCTCGTCGGGGCGCAAGACGTCCGTCAGGTCGACGCAGACGGCATGCACGCCGGCCTCGTGCAGCGGCTCGTCGAGCCACGGCGCGTACGCGCACTCGGGCAGCCACAGCCCGCCACGCCAGCCGTCGCCGAAGCGCCGCCGGTGCGCGTCGATGCCGGCGCGCAGCTGCAGGCGCGTGCCGGCGCCGGTCGCCAGCAGCGGCAGGATCGCGTGCGTGGCGGACGACGTCCACGAGACGTGGCGCCCGAGCGCGTGGAGCAGCGTGGTGCCGCCGCCGAGCGCTCGCAGCCGCTCGCGCGCATGCTCGTAGCGCGCCGCCGAGTGCTCGAGCGCGGCGACGACGCCGGTCTCGCCCGCGTCGCGCGCCGTCGCGAGGTCGCGCCGGTGCGACTCGGTGCGGACCTCGGCGAGGAACGCCGCGCAGCGCTCGAGCGCGCCAGGCGCCTCGAGCTGGTCGCAGAGGACCGGCGTCAGCGACAGCGTGATCGGCGAGGGTGGATCGGCGTCGAGGACGTCCAGCAGCGGCAGGTAGGACGTCGCGATCGCCTCCCACAGCCACTCCTCGCCGAACGGCCACGTCCCGAAGCCCTCGACGTAGGGCATATGGCTGTGCAGCACGATCGCGAGCTCGCCCTCCGGACCCTCGCCCCGCCCAGCCATCACGCGCGCAGCACCGCGACGAGGTCGAGCGCGCCGTGCAGCTCCCCCGCCGCACCGCGGCGCAGCGCGAAGTCGCGGGCGTCGATCGCGGGCGTGAAGCGGTCGTAGAAGCGCTTCGTGATGCGCAGCCGGGCGTGCACCGCGTCCCAGCCGAGCTTGAGAGCTGCGCCGTGCAGCGCCAGCCGGCGCGCGTGGAACAGTCCGTGGAGCTCGACGTTCGGGAAGTGCGCGCGGCACAGCGCCGCGAACTCCTCGGGGCGGTACTCGTGGACATGCCACGGGTTGCCCGAGCGCTCCGCCCCCGGCGGTGCGAGCGTCAGCACGTTCGGGGTCGAGACGAACGCGACGCCGCCCGGCCCGACGAGCGAGCGGAAGCCGTCGAGGATCTCGCCCGGGTTGCGGACGTGCTCGATCGTCTGCAGGAAGACGATCGCGTCGCAGGGCTCGTCGTAGAGCTCGACCAGCGTGCGGGTGAAGCTCAGGTTCTCCCGGACGTAGCGCAGGCGCGCGTGCTCGTGCGCCTCGGGGTTGGCGTCGACGCCGACCACCGCCGCCGCGCCGCCGCGCGCGAGCACCTCGGAGCCGTACCCCTCACCGCATGCGAGGTCGGCGACGCGCAGCCCGCTCGTCTGCCGCGCGATCCACTCGTAGACGACGAGATGGCGCCGGTACCAGTAGTTCTCCTCGGGCACGTCGGGCAGCGTGCGCTCGCCGGTCAGCGCGAGCGGCGGGACGCCCGGCGGCTGATCGTGCTGGACGTAGAGCTTCGGCGGGGGTTCGGTCACGAGCGCGGCAGCCTACGCGGCGCCGCGCCGGGCGGTCATCGGGCGACTCGGCGCTCAGATCGAGGGAGCGCGCCGCCGAGCTGTCCTCCATCGGCAGCGCCAGCTCGCGCGGCCCTAGCCGACCGCGCGATAGCGCTCGATCGCCCGCCTGCGCTCCTGCGCGTGCTCGACGATCGGCGCGGGGTAGTCGCGGCCGATGACGCATCCGGCCGCCGCCTGCTCGTCGTCCGTCATGGCCCACGGCTCGGCGAGCTTGGCGTCCGGGACGTCGCGCAGCTCGGGCAGCCAGCGGCGCACGTACGCGCCGTCGGGGTCGAACCTGCGCTGCTGGAGCGTCGGGTTGAAGATCCGCCGGAAGTACGGCGCCGGGTCGACGCCGACCGACGACACCCACTGCCAATTGCCGTTGTTCTGCGCGGGCTCGCCGTCGAGCAGCAGCGCCTCGAAGTGCGCCTCGCCGAGACGCCAGTCCAGATGCAGGTCCTTCGTCAGGAACGAGCCGGCGACGAGCCGCGCGCGGTTGTGCATCCAGCCGCTGCGCGCGAGCTGGCGCATCGCGGCGTCGACGAGCGGGTAGCCGGTTTGGCCGTCGCGCCACGCGTCGTACGCTTCGCCGTCGTCGACCCACTCCAGGGCGCGGTACCTGGACTGGTGCTCGCGGCGCGCGTTGGCGGGGTGCGCCAGCAGCACGTGCGCGAAGAAGTCGCGCCAGCACAGCTGGCGGATCCACGCGGCCGCCCCGTCCCCGCCGTGGCGCGCGGCACGCCGCTCGCACTCGGCGGCGGACACGCAGCCCCAGCGCAGGTAGGGCGACAGCCCGCTCGTGCCGTGCTCGTCGGCGACGAGGTCGTGGGCGTCCGCGTAGCGGTCGATCGGTCCGTCGAGCCAGCGTGCGAGCGCGGCGCGGGCGGCGGTCTCCCCCGGCGCGCAGAACGGCTCGGGCAGCGTGCCGGCCCGGGCGGAGGTCGCGCCGTGCCCGCCGGCGACGAGGTCGGCGAGCGCCGGCAGCCGCCCCTTGCGCAGCGCGCTCGGCAGCGGCGCCAGCTCCGCGGGCGCTCGGTGGATGGTGCGCCGCTCGAGGTGCAGCCAGCGGCGGTGAAACGGCGAGAACACCGTGAACGGCCTGCCGCCCTGCGTGCGCGGCTTGGAGACGTCGACCACGTACGTGCCGCCCTGCGGCCGTGCCGCGATCCCGGCGCCCCGCAGCGCCGCCGTCACGCGTGTGTCGCGAGCCCGCGCGTACGGGGCGACGTCGCTCGTCCACAGGACTGCCGCGGCACCCGTCTTCGCCGCGAGCGCGACGAGCTCGTCCTCGGGGCGGCCGCGGCGCATCACCAGGCCGCTGCCGCGCTCGCGCAGCGCCGCGTCGAGCTCGCGCAGGCAGCCGAGCATGAACGCCGTCCGCGGAGCCGATGCGAAGCGGCCGCGCAGGAGCGCGTCGTCGAGGACGAACACCGCCACGACACGATCGAACTCGCGGGCGGCAAGCGTCAGGGCGGGATGGTCCGTGACGCGCAGGTCGCGCCGGAACCAGAGCAGGGCGGTCGTCGGCATCTGGCTGCTGGTACGCGCATCGGGCGAACGTAGACTCATGCGGGGATGCCCGACCGCACCGTGCAGGACTTCCCGATCTTCCCGCTGGGTCTCGTCGCGCTGCCGTACGAGTACGTGCCGCTGCACGTCTTCGAGCCGCGCTACCGCACGATGTTCGCCGAGTGCCTCGAGCGCGAGTCGGAGTTCGGGCTCGTCTGGGCGACCGAGGACGGGCTGCGCGATGTCGGCTGCGCCTGCGAGATCGCGCGCGTCATCGAACGCATGGAGGACGGCCGCCTGAACGTCCTGACGCGCGGCACGCGGCCGTTTCGGATCATCGCCGAGCAGGACGACCTGCCCTACCCGGCGGCGACGGTCGAGTTCCTTCTGGACGCCGACGAGGTCGTCGACGAGGCCGCCGGCACGGCCGCCCGCGACGCCTACGCCGAGCTCGTCGCGCAGGCGACCGAGAACGACCCCGACCTCGACGACATCGCCACCAAGAACTCCTACGCGATGGCCGCGACCGTCGACTTCGGGCTCGACGCGAAGCAGGGCATGCTCGACCTGCGCTCCGAGAACGCGCGCCTGCGGCTCGCGACGCGGCTCTTCCGCGCCGCGACGAAGCGGCTGGACTTCATCGAGCGCGGCCAGGCGAAGGCACGCTCCAACGGCAAGGTCCGCTTCGGCTGAGGTGCCCCGGCGGCGGGGCGTGCGGGCGCGCCGGCACGGCGAGCGGGCGCGGCGAGCGGCACCGCGGCGAGCGGCACCGCGGCACGTACATGCCTCTGCGCGGCCGAGTACCGCCTGCTACTCCCGGAGGAGTAGCGCTCGCTACTCCTCCGAAAAGGCACCTGCGCGGTCCGTCGGCTCCGGGAGCGGGAGCGGCGCAGCTGACGGTGCTCCTAGACTGCGGCGGCCATGACCGCCCGCCCGTTGCCGCCCCAGCGGCTCGCGCTCGCAGCGGACGCGCCGCGCATCTCCGCGCTCATGCGCGCCTCCACGCTCGCGCTGTTCCCACGCTTCTACGACGAGCGGCAGACCGCGAGCGCCGCGGTCCACATCGCGCAGATCGACCTGCAGCTCATCGAGGACCGCACGTACTTCGTCCACGAGCACGGCGACGAGATCGTCGCGTGCGGCGGCTGGAGCCGGCGCGGCAAGCTCTACACGGGATCGGGCGCGGCCACGGGCGACGCCCGCCTGCTCGACCCGCGCACCGAGCCGGCCCGCGTGCGCGCGATGTTCGTGCGCGGCGACTGGACGCGGCGCGGCCTCGGCTGCGCGATCCTCGCGTCGTGCGAGCGCGCCGCTCGCGAGCAGGGCTTCACGCGCCTCGCGCTCGGGGCGACGCTGCCCGGCGTCGCGCTCTACCGCGCATTCGGGTTCGAGGACGGCGAGCGCTTCCAGCTGACGATGCCCGACGGCGTGTCCGTCGAGGGCCTCGCGATGCAGCGGCCGATCCGCTGGCCCGGGTCGCCGTAGGCGCGCCACCAGCCGGTCGCGGCCGGCGCGCGCGGTGACCGCGCGCGCCGCCCTACCTCGCCACGACGAAGGTCGCGCTCAGACCGGCGACGACGGCCGCGCCATCCCCTCGGCGAGGTCGCCGAAGCCCGGCGCCATGATCGCCCCGGGCTGGCCGATCAGCTCCTCGGCCACGAGCGCCTCGGTCGTCAGCATCAGCGCGGCCACGGACGCCGCGTTCTGCAGACTCAGCCGGGTGACGCGGACGGGATCCACGACGCCGCCGCGAACAGGTCGCCGAACGTGCCGGTCAGCGCGTCGAGGCCGTGGCCGGGGGCATCGCCCGCACCTGGTCGACCACCGCCTGCCCGTCGTAGCCGGCGTTCGACGCGATCCAGAACAGGGGATCGGCCAGCACGGCCCGCGCGACGTCGATGCCGGCACCGCGGTTCGCCGTCCGTGCCGGCGTCCTCGAGGGCGCGCTCGGCGCGCAGCAGGGCGGTGCCGCCGCCGGGGACGATGCCCTCGGACATCGCGGCCCGCGCGGCGGACAGCGAGCCCTCGGTGCGGCGCAGCTTCTCCTTGCCCTCGACCGCCGTCGCACCGCCGACGCGGATCACCGCGAGCTTGGACGACAGGCGCGCGCGGCGCTCGCGCAGCGCGTCGACGTCGCTCTCGTGCGTCGCTCGTTCGAGCTCGACCGATATCTCGTTCATGCGGCCCGCGACCGACTCCTCGGAGCCCGCGCCCTCGATGAACGTCGTGTGGTCCTCGCGCACGACGACCCGCCGCGCGCGACCGAGCGACTCCAGGGCGACGTCCTCCAGCGTGAGCCCGGCCTCGGGCGTGATGACCTGACCGCCGCAGAACGCGGCGAGGTCCTCGAGATAGGCGATGCGGCGGTGCCCGAGCCGGGCGCGCGGATCGCGGTCGCCTCCAGCGTGCCGCGCTGGTTGTTCTGCACGAGCATCCCGAGCGCCGCGCCGTCGACCTTCTCGGCCAGGATGATCAGCGGCTCCGGCCGGCGCATGACCTGCCCGATCGCGCCCATCAGCTCCTGCACTGAGGAGATCGGCTGCGTCGTCATCAGCACGTAGGGGTTCTCGAGGACCGTCTCCATCTTCATCCGGTCGCGGATGAGGTACGGCGAGAGGTGGCCGTTCTCGACGTGCAGGCCCTCGA
>DASXCR010000017.1:0-15173 GCA_036491075.1 Solirubrobacteraceae bacterium | reverse complement strand
GGGATGTAGGCGACGCGACCCCAGGAGGGCTCGGGTGAGAGCTCGATGGCCTCACCGCCGCGATCGGGCTGCACGTAGCCGAAGGTGTGCGTCTGCACGTCGAAGGCGATGTCCAGCTCGCCCTCCTTCACGCGCTGGTCCAGCCAGGCGGAGCGGAAGACCAGGCGCCGCAGCCAGTGCACGAGCGAGCGATCGGACGGACCGCAGAGCTCGGGCCAGCAGTCGTTGACGTGCTCGCCCAGCGACGACGCCGGGTCCTGGATCTCACCGTTCACGGCGAGGTTGACGAGGTCGTCGAGCTCGGTCTCCGAGAGGCGGCCGTGGACGAAGCCGAGCTTCAGCGCGGCCTGCTCGCAGCGTTCGCTGAAATCGCGCTCGTTGAAGGTGAATCGCAGCTCGCCGTACTCGAGGACGAAGTCCTCCCCCGAGTCGTAGTTTCCGCGTCGTTGGGTCTCGTCCATGTGGCCGTCGGCATCCTAGGTGCGACTCCTGCCCCGGACGGGCAGTGCATGGGAAGTTGCACGGCTCATGCTCGCAGGCCGTGCGCATCGCCACAAACGACCCGCGAGCGATCATCGGCAGGCGGCATATGCCGCGCTCGTGGCGGCCTGCACGTCGGCCGGCGTGACGTCCTCGTTGCTGACCTGATCCAGGCGCTTGGCGCCGATTCGCTTGGTCAGCTGCTTCCAGGCGCAGTCGCACGCCGAGTAGGCCTCGCCCTGGCCGGTGCAGTCGCTGATGAACGAGCCGCGGTCGCTGGTGATCAGGTCGCCGTTGAGCGCCGTCCCGACGATCGCGCCGACCCCGACGAGGATCAGCGCCATCGTGATCGCGCGCAGCCGGTTGGCCGCCGCGGTCGGCGCCTCCTCCACGACGCCGGTCCGCGCCATGCGATCGCGCAGGCTGCGCCGATCCGCGCGCAGCGCCAGGAGCGCGTCGACGAGGAACACGACCGGGACGACGAACGTCACACGACAGACGAGCTCGCGCAGGACCCCGATGTCGAACCCCGCGGGCGTGCCGTCCGCGCGCAGCACCCGCAGGCCGAAGATCCGCTTGCCGATCGTCTGCCCGTCGGTGACGCCCATCGCGATCGTCTGCATGACCGCCCAGAGGACGATCGTCCCGAAGAGCAGAAACAGCGCTCGCGAGTGGTCGCCGATCCCGGCCGAGCCGAGGATCGCGTCGGCGAACTGCACGACGACGAGCGCGATCCCGAGGTCGACGAGCGAGGCTCCGACCCGCAGCCGCCAGTGGGCCAGCGGGCGGTCCTGCCACAGCGGTGCCGGCGGGGCGGTCTGATCGTCGCCGGCGTCCACCGACGCGAGGGTAGCCGAGCGCCGGCGCCACCTCGCCGGCGCGCCCCACGACGAACGACTTGCCGGTGAAGGGGGGCGAGTTCTGGTGCCCCGCGACCTATAGGGAGCATGACCGATGACGAAGCAGCCACCATCCTGCTCGTCGAGGACGACGACGCCACGCGCACGTTCCTCGCCGACAACCTCTCCGCCGACGGCTACGACCTGCTCGTCGCCGACTGCGTCTCCGACGCCCTGCGCCTGCTCGAGCGCAAGTTCCCCGACATCGCGCTCGTCGATCTCGGGCTGCCCGATGCGAGCGGCTACGAGCTGCTGCGGCGCGTGCGCAGCGCCGACGGCCTCGCGAGCCGCCTGGATCCCGACACGCCGATGATGGTGCTCAGCGGCCGCTCCTCCGAGCTCGACCGCATCCGCGGCTTCGACCGCGGGGCCGACGACTACGTCTGCAAGCCGTTCTCCTATCCGGAGCTGCTCGGTCGCGTCGCCGCGCTGCTGCGCCGCGCCGACCGCCGCCGCACGCGCGGCTGGCTGCGTGCCGGCGAGCTCGAGGTCGACCCGCCGTCGCGCGAGGTGCGCCTGCGCGGCGACCGGGTCGTGCTCTCCCAGAAGGAGTTCGCGCTGCTGCGCGCGCTCGTCGCCGAGCCGACCCGCGTCTTCACCAAGGACGAGCTGCTGCGCTCGATCTGGGGCTACCGTGCGGTCGGCTCGACGCGCACGCTGGACTCGCACGCCTGCCGCCTGCGCCACAAGCTCGGCGCGCACGGCGACCGCTACGTGGTCAACGTATGGGGCGTCGGGTACCGCCTGGTCGACGCCCCCGCGCTGGACCAGGAGATCGCGCTCGCGCGCTCGGCGTGAGCGCTCGCGGGCGCAGGGGGAGGTTCGAAGCCCGGTCGCGCGTTGGCACCCCTTGGCGCTGGGTGTAGCGTCGTCGCGGATGACGCGCCACCGGTCCGCGACCGTCACGATGCTGCGCGCCGTCCTCGCCGCGCTGTGCCTCGCCGTCCCCGCGCAGGCGCAGGCCAGGACGCTGCACATCGACGTCGCATCCAAGGGCGGGCACTGCAAGGACGGCTACTCCGTGGCGCAGGCCGCTCGCGCCAAGACGCCGTGGTGCTCGATCAAGCGCGCGCTCAACGCCGCACCGCCCGGCTCGATCCTCGACCTGCGCTCCGGCACCTACCGCTCGGTCAGCCCGACCGACATGACGCGGGCGCCCTCGAAGCTCACGCTGCGCAGCCACAAGGGCGAGACGGCCGTCGTGACGCAGGTCCGGCTCACCAGCTGCAGCAAGCTCGCGTTCCGGCGGTTGAAGCTCGACTTCGTGCGCATCGAGCACTGCCCCGGCAGCTCGTTCGTCGACGACGAGGTCGTCGACGAGGGTCTGTGGGCGTTCTTCTCCAACGACCTGAGGTTCGTGGACAACCGGATCCACGACACCGACAACGGGATGATCCTCACGCAGGACAAGAACGTCCTCGTCGAGGGCAACGACCTCAGCCATGTGCCGCGCACGACGTACGTCGGCGACGGCGGCGACGGGATGCAGCTGCAGGCCGTCTCGCACATCACGGTCCGCAGGAACGTGTTCCACGACTTCCTCACCCACGCGCACACCGACGCGATGGAGTTCGCCGCGTCCAACGATCGCGTCACGCTCGACTCCAACGTCTTTCGCAGCGTGCGCGGCATCATCAGCGTCCCGCACCCCGTGTTCAAGGGCCCGTTCAGCGACACGCACTGGGTGATCGTCAACAACGAGTTCGTCGACCTCACGCAGTGGGCGTTCGAGCTGCTCAACGTCCCGGGAGCGCGGATCGTCAACAACACCGCGTGGGACGCCGGCCACGGCATGCGGTTGCACGGCGACACGAAGGGCGTCGTGATGGCCAACAACATCGCGGACTTCGTCTCGGCCGACGCGGCCGGCGAGGTCGGCCGCTCGTCCGGCAACGTCTTCGGCGAGGTCGACGGCGCCTACCATCCCGGCTCGACCGACACGATCGGCATGCCGACGTTCGTCAACGCGGCGGCCGGGAACTTCCAGCTCGCCGCCGGCAGCCTCGGCATCGACCACGCCACCGCCGACCTCGCGCCCAAGCGCGACCAACTCGGCCACGCGCGGGCCGGCGCGCCGGACTCCGGCGCCTTCGAGTTCCAGCCGAGGTAACCGCCCGACGTCGCTCGCCGAATCGGGCGGTCGAGAAATTTATCGGCGCAGGGGGGCGAACTTCGGGCTCCCGCGCCCTCTACAGAGTGCAGCGCCCCTCGCCGGGGCGCGGCTGCCATCTCACTTCTGCGAGAGGACCGCGGGCCATGACCAAGACAAGAGCGGGCGAGTGACGTGGGGGTCGCGATCGCCTGGGCGCTCGCCGCGACGGGATTCGCGGCGACGCTCGCATCGACGTACGAACTGCGCCGGCGGCGCGAGCTCGTCGCGCGCGCCTGCCACGAGCTGCGGGGGCCGCTCACTGCGGCGCGCCTCAGCCTCGCCACGATGGATCGCCGTCGCGAGGCACCGCCCGAGCGGCTCGCCGTGCTCGACCTCGAGCTGCGCCGCGCCGGGCTCGCGCTCGACGACTTCGCCGCGGCGCGCAGCGGTAAGCGGGCCGCCGATCGCAGCGAGGCCGTCGAGGTCGCCGAGCTGATCGAGGAGCAGTTCCAGAGCTGGCACGCCGTCGCCGGCGCGTTCTCGAGCCGGATCGCCATCGGCGGGCTGCTGGCTGGCACGACGGTCGACGGCGATCGGCTACGGCTCGCGCAGGCGATCGCGAACCTCGTCGCCAACGCGCTCGAGCACGCTCCCGGCCGCATCGAGCTGGCTGCCCGCCCCGTCGGGCAGCGCCGCGTGTGCATCGAGGTCATCGACGAGGGGCCAGGGCTGCCGGCTCCCGTCGCCGACCTGATGCGGCGTGCGCGCGCGGGGCGCGGGAGTCGCGGGCGCGGTCTCGCGATCGCGGGGCAGATCGCCGAGCGCCACGGCGGGCGGCTCGTCGCGGCGCCGGCGCCCCGCGGCGCGCGCATCGGCCTCGAGCTGCCGTGTTCGCGGCACGCGTCATGAGTCCCGGCCGGCTGGAGCCGGGCGCCGGCGCGCGCCGTGGCGCTTGGGAGGACGGCGTCCTGAGCCACCTCCGGCTCGGGTCGCGCGCGGTAGCGCGCGTCCCGGTGGCGCACGGGAGCGCGCCGTGAGTCGCCGCCGTCGCGCCCTGCTGCTCGGCGGGCTCGCGCTCGTGCTCGGCGGGCTCGCGGCATCCAGCGTCGCCGGGCGCGAGGCGGCGCTGTCGCGGCGCGTCGGCGGACTCGTGAGCGTCGTCGTCTCCGGCAAGCCGATCGCCGCCGGCGCGTTCGTGCGGGCGGACGCGCTGGCGATCCGGCGCGTGCCGCGGCGCTTCGCCCCGCAGGACGCGGTCGCCTCGCCCGCGTCGATCGCCGGGCTGAAGGCGCTCGTCGACATCCCGGCCGGCGTCGACCTGACGGCCGGCCTCGTCGGCGACGGCCGGCCGCGCGCGAGCGGTCCCGCGGTGCGGCCGGGCGAGCGCGTCGCGCAGATCGTGGCGCTCGGCTCGCCGGCGCTGATCGCGGCGGGCAGCCGCGTCGATGTGCTCGTCACGCCCGAACCGGCGTCCGACGGCCGCGGCGAGGCGGTGCTCGCGCTCGAGGACGTCGAGGTGCTCGCCGCGTCGGCCGCGTCGGCCACGGACGCCGCGTCCGGGCATGGCTCGGACTCGGCGCCCGGCGAGCGCGTGGCCGTGTCGCTGCGCGTCACGCTGCGCCAGGCCGTGTACCTCGCGGCCGCGCAGGACTTCGCGCGCGAGCTGCGCCTGCTCCCGCGCGCCGCCGGCGACCGCTCGCGCCGCGACGCCGGCCTGCGCATGGACGCGCTCGCTCCGTGAGGCTTCAGCCGCTGCTCGTCGGCTGGTGCGCGACACCGTCGAGGGGTCGCGCGTCCGACGGCTGGCTGTCCGATGCCGAGCGCGCCGGGCGCTCGGCGAGCCACAGCGCGGTCACGACCGGGTCGCCCTCCGCGAGCTGCGCGCCGAGCCGCCGCGCGAGGTCGGCCGAGGCGCCGTTCCCGGCGACGATCGTGTGCCGGCAAGCCGCGAGGTCGCGGATCTCCGCCGCGTTGTCGGTGAGATGGCGCGCGTCGCGAGCGCAGAGGATCACGGCGTCCGGCGTCATCGAGTCGCCGACCGAAGCGACCTGCTCGATCGGCGTGTCGGCGCCGAGGTACGCGATTCGCCAGCCCTGGTCGGCGAGCACGAGGCCGAAGCACACGAGGCCGAGCGTGTGGCGCTCGCCGGCCGGACAGGCGAGCAGGGCGAGCGGTCCGGCGCCCGATTCCCAGCCCTGCGCCAGGCCCAGCAGACGACGCTCGATGAGGTGGCTGGCGAAATGCTCGTGGCCGACGCTGAGCTGCATCAGCTCCCAGCGCGCGCCGATCTCGACGAGCGCAGGAAGGATCACGTCGCGGATCGCCGTCAGCCGGCCGAGCGAGAACGCGGCGTCGAGCAGGATGTCGAAGCGTGTCGCATCGAAGGTCTCCACGGCGTCGACGAGCGCGGTGACCATCGCGGCCGGGTTGGTCGGGGTGTCGGAGGTGGCGAGCGCCTCGGACAGGGCCAGTGCGGCCGCCTGCGCAGGCGCGAGACCGCGCGCCATGTGCGCCTGCATCGAGCGGATGCGCTGCTCGTCGACGCGCGAGTAGAGCCGGAACCCACCCTCGGTCCGCTCGGGGGAGAGCAGCCCGTAGCGGCGCTCCCAGGCGCGCAGAGTCGCCTCTCCGACACCGACCTGCACGGCGAACTCCTTGATCCTCCAGCGGGAGTCGTCGTCTGCCACGGGCGGGAGTATCGCATCCGTACCAACCTTTGACAAACTCTTGACAAACCTCGTACAGTGTTCGCATGGCCTCCCTCCTGGCGTCAGCCGCCCACGGTCGCGTCGTCGTCGCCACGGCGTCGGACGCGGTGCTCATGGCGCGGATCGCCGCCGGCGACGCGGCGGCATTCGACGAGATCCACCGTCGCCACAGCCGCAACGTCCAGATGCTGTCGCGCAAGCTGTGCGCGAGCCGGGAGCTTGCCGAGGAGGTCGCCCAGGAGACGTTCGTCTCGCTGTGGCGCAGCGCCCATCGCTACCGTCCGAGCCTCGGCGGCGTGAGCGTCTGGCTGGCGAGCATGGTGCGCAACCGCGCGATCGACGTCTGGCGGCGCGCCGCCGTGCGCCCGGTCGAGGTCACGGCGTACGAGCACGGGCCCGACCAGCTGCACTCGGCGATCGGAGCCGACGCGCCGGCCCCGGAGCGCGCCGTCGTGCTCGGGCTCATCGCCGAGCTGCCGGCGGGGCAGAAGGAGGCCGTCTTCCTCGCCTACTTCGCCGGTATGACCCACATCGAGATCGCCGACTGGGCCGGCGCGCCGCTCGGCACGATCAAGGGGCGCATCCGGCTCGGCCTCGCCAAGCTTCGCGAGGGCCTGCAGCAGCAGTCGATCCGGCCCGCGACGCCGGCCGAGGCGCAGGCGCCGCGCCGGTTGGAGCCGGTCGCCACGCAGCCGGTCGCCACGCAGCCGGGCCCCGAGCGCATGACCGAGCTCGAGTCCGCGCGCCGGCGGCGCCGCGAGGCGTCGTCCGCCGCCGCGCGCCGGTCGCACGCTCCGGCCGCCTGACGCGGCGAACGGCCGTCGCCGGCCGATCGTGGCGCCGTTGCCGCGCCCGTCGCGGCAACTTCGCCATCGCGAGCAGGAAGACGTGCGCGTTGGGGGGCGAGCTTCGCCATCGCGAGTGGGAAACGTGCGCGTGGGGGGGCGAACTTCGGTCGCCGCGGGCCTATAGAGGGCATGGACCTCGCCGATCGCGACGCCGCCCTCGACGATCTCGCCGGCTCGCTGCGCGACCGCCTGCTGAGCGAGGCGGCGCAGCACGGCGACGGCGACCTGCACGCGCGCATCCGCGAGCTCGTGGACCGCGAGGCCGGGCTGCTCGACGGCGACGCGCGCACGCGGCTGGCCACGCGGATCGCCGAGCGCTCGTTCGGGCTCGGCCCGCTCGAGCCGCTGCTGAGCGACCCGAGCGTCGACGAGGTGATGGTCAACGGTCACGACCACGTCTGGGTCGAGCGCGGCGGGCAGATCGAGCCGACGGCCGCACGCTTCGCCAGCGAGTCGGAGCTGCGCCATGCGATCGAGCGGATCCTCGCGCCGCTCGGGCGCCGCGTCGACGAGGCCGAGCCGCTCTGCGACGCCCGCCTGCCCGACGGCTCGCGCGTCAACGTCGTCGTCGCACCGCTCGCGCTCGACGGCTCGGTGCTGACGATCCGCCGCTTCCGCCCGCGCGGCTACGGTCCCGCGGACCTCGTCGCCAACGGCACCTGGGCGGCCCCGCTGCACGACCTGCTGCGCGACGCCGTACGCGCGCGTTGCAACCTGCTGATCAGCGGCGGAACCGGCTCGGGCAAGACGACCACGCTGAACGCGCTGACCGAGTTCATCGACGCGGGCGAGCGGATCGTCACCGTCGAGGACGCGGCCGAGCTGCGCCTGCGCCACGCGCACGTCGTGCGGCTCGAGGCGCGCCCCGCGTCGCTGGAGGGGCGCGGCGAGGTCACGGTCCGCCGGCTCGTGCGCAACGCGCTGCGGATGCGACCCGACCGGATCGTCGTGGGGGAGGTGCGCGGAGCGGAGGCGCTGGACATGCTGAGCGCGATGTCCAGCGGGCACGACGGCTCGCTCTCGACGGTCCACGCCGGCTCGCCCGAGGAGGCGCTGCGACGCGTGGAGACGCTCGCCCTGATGGCCGGGCTCGGCCTGCCGCACGAGGCGATCCGCGATCAGGTCGGCGGTGCGCTGGATCTCGTCGTGCACCAGGCGCGGATGGCCGACGGCTCGCGGCGGGTCGTCGCGGTCAGCGAGGTCGTGCGCGTCGCCGGCGGCGCCGGCACGCGCGAGCTCTATGCGCTGCGCGACGGCCGGCCGGCGTGGCGCGCGCCGCTCGGCGATCGGCTCGCCGAGCGCCTGGCGCAGGTGGCATGAGGCGCGCCGGGCGCGTCGTCAGCGGCGGCCGCGGGCCGGCAGGGCGTCGCGGCGCGTTGCGGCGCGGGGGCACATGAGCGCCGCGGCACCGTGCGCCGGACTGGCCGGCGTGTGCGCGGTGCTCGCCGCGTGGGAGCTGATCGCCGCCGCGGAGCAGGAGCGGCTCGTGCGCTCGGTCGGCCGCTGGCTGGCCCCGGCGCTCGCCGCGCTGCGCTCCGGGCGCGAGCCGACGAGCCCGGAACGCCGCCGGCTCGTGCTCGTCTCGGCGCTGTCGCTCGTCGCCGCCGGCTGGCTCGTCTCCGGGCCGCTCGCCGGGCTCGTGCTCGGCGCCGGCGCGCCGTGGGTTGCGCGGTTCGTGCTGCGCCGTCGCGCGTCGCGCCGGCACACGGCGATCGCCGACGAGGCGCCCGCGATCGCGCGCGCGCTCGCGGACGCGCTGGCCGGCGGGCACTCGGTGCGCGGCGCGATCGCGGCCGCGGCGCGCGGCGGCGGCGTGCGCGGCCCGGCGGGCGCCGAGCTGCGCGTCGCGGCGGCGGCGCTGGACCTCGGCGAGCGCACGGACGACGTGTTGCAGGCGTTCGCCCGCCGCGCCGGGCCGGGGCCGTGCGACACGCTGGCCGCCGCCGTGCTGCTGCAGCGCGACGCCGGTGGCGACCTCGCGGGGCTGCTGCGCTCGCTCGCCGCCGCGCTGGAGAACCGTGGTCGCGTCGTCGCCGAGGCGCGCTCGGCGACGGCTCAGGCCCGCTTCACGGCGACGCTCGTCACCGGGCTGCCGTTCGCCGGGATGGCGCTCGGCGAGCTCGTGCAGCCGGGGTTCCTGATGACGCTCGCGAGATCGCCGCTGACCGCGGGGCTGATCGGCGGCGCGGTCGTCCTGCAACTCGTGGCGTTCGCCTGCGTGCGCAGGATCGCGCGCGTAGAGGAGCCGCGGTGACGGCGGCCGCGCTTCTCGCAGGCCTCGCCGGCATCTGCGCGACGGTCGCGATCGCCGACCTGCTCGCGCTGCGGCGCGCCGCGGCTCGCGTGCGCGGCGCGGCGCCGCCACGCGGCGGGCATCTCGGCGCCATGACGATCCTGCTCGCGCGGATCGCGCGCCGCGCCGGCATGCGCCCACCATCCGACCGCCTGCGCGAGAAGATCGCGGCGGCCGGCTCGCCGCTCGGGCTCGCGCCGGCGGACGTGATGGCGCTGAAGGTGGTGGCGGCGGTCGTCGGGGCGCTGCTGGCGTTCATGTTCCTCGGCGTCCTGCCCGGCCGGCTCGGGTTCGCAGCGCTGCTGTCCATGCCCGCGGCGGGCTTCCTCGCGCCCGACGTCCTGCTGGCGCGGCGTGGCCGCGCCCGTGCCACGAGCATGCGCCACGAGCTCGCCGACGTGCTCGACCTGCTGCGCGTCGGGCTGCAGGCGGGGCTTCCCGTCGGGCGTGCGCTGGCCGAGGTCGGCCGGCGCTGTCACGGCCTGCTCGCGGGCGAGCTCGACACCGTCGCGATCCGCCTGCGCCTCGGCGAGCCCCGCGATCAGACGCTCGCCGGGCTCGTCGCACGCTGTCCGATCGGCGGCGTCGCGCGGTTGGTCGATGCGATCGCGCGCGCCGACCGCCACGGCGCACCGCTCGCGCCCGCGCTCGAGGCGATCGTCGCCGAGGCACGCGCCGAGCAGGCGCGGCTGCTGCGCGACGAGGCCGCGAAGGCGGCACCGAAGATCCAGCTCGTCGTCGCGCTCGTGCTCGTGCCGGCCGTGATGCTGCTGCTCGCGGCGGTGCTCGTGCAGGCGCTTGGATAGCGCGCGCGGGGACCTGGCCGGCCCGCACCTGCTCGACATCGTGGTCACGCACATCGTCCGAGGGCTCGTGCTTCGGGCGCGCTGAGCGACGAGCAGGCGGCGATGGCCATGGCGGCCTTCACCGATCTCGCGATACGCGCTACGCGGCGGACCGGTTGAGACCGCGGGGTGCGGTCAGGAGGCGTCGCCCGCGGCCTGCGAGACGGCCGCGAGCTCGCCGTACAGCGCCCGCAGCCGCTCGCGCCCGACCTCGCGCTCCACCGCTCCCTGGACCTCCTGCCAGCGCACGAGCGCGTCGGACAGCATCTGCGAGCCCGCTGGCGTCACCGTCAGCATCCGCACGCGCGCGTCGCCCTCGCGCCCGACGCTGCGCACGAGGTCGCGCTGTTCGAGCACCCGCACGTTGCGGGTGAGCGTCGTGCGGTCCACGGCGAGCGCGTCGGCGAGCGCGCCGATCGACATGTCCCCGATCGAGACGAGCCCGACGAGGATCGGAAGCTGCGTCACCTTGAGGCCGCTGGGGGCCATCGCCGCGTCGTAGAGCTGCGTGATGGTCCGCGTCGCACGGCGCAGCTGGTTGCAGGTGCACATGACGCGCACCTCGTCGCAGAGCGCGAGCTGGCGCTCGCTCAGGAGATCCATCTCACGAGGACTATCCGACCGACCATGGCGCGTCAACCGGCCGAGCCGGGGCTCATCCGCCGGAGCGCGCATCGCCGAGGGCGCTGAGCCCGAGCTGGAAGTCCGCGTAGCTGCCGAGCGGGTGCGGCGCGACGATCCGCTGCGGCCGCCCGACGTCCGTGATCTTCATCGTCGCCGTGACCGTCCCGCCGGACATCCCGCCGACCGCCGCGCGATCTGCCGGCGCGATCGCGAAGCGGATCGTGAGGGCCGCCTCGCGCAGCACGCCGTCGGAGATGCCGATCCACGACGAGCCGCTCGCGGTCGCCACCGACCTGACGAGCACGCGACGCGCGGCCGGCGAGAGCTCGCGCGGCAGGCCGGTCGCTCGCGCGATGCCCAGCGACGACAGCAGCCCCGTCAGCGTGTTCGCGTCGCGCAGCACGCGGCCGACGTTCACGCCCGTCTTCACGTGGACGACCTCGACGCCGTCCATGCGCTGCGTGCCGGCGACGTGCTTGTGCGTCTCCCAGCGCCGGATCGTGATGCCGAACTGCGCGAGCGTTCGGGTCAGCCCGTTGGCACCCCGCGACGACGACCGCACGAGCCGCGCGCGGACGCCGCCCGGCACCTCGTAGCCCGTCGAGCCGACGCTGACATACGAGCGCCCGCCCGCCGACGTCAGCTGGACGCCGTTGTCGCGCACGCCCATGTCGATCCGGTAGTCCGGCAGCGCCGCGCCCTTGCGGTAGCGAAACGGGCCGTTCGTGGTGAGCGAGAACGGCGCGCCGAAGCCGTGCGCGCCGTGCAGGCGCAACGCGATGTCGCCGTCGATCCGGCCCGAGCGCGCCTTGGCGTTGGGCCCGAAGGCGCGCGCCGCGAGCGCGTGCAGGTCGAACGACCTCGCGGCCTTGGCGGGCGTGGACTTCGTGCCGTGACCGCCGCACGCGGAGACGGCGACGGCCAGAGCGGGGACGGCGAGCAGGGCCGCGAGACGGCCGGCAGAGAAGCGCGAGAGGAACATAGGTGTATCTACACATATAACCGCCGTGAAGTCAACGGCGCCCGTCCGCCGCGACCTCCCACGGCCTCCCACCGCCCAAGCACACGCAGCGGCGGAATCCTGCTCGGGGCGCAAGATCGCGGCCATCCGGCGTCGGTTGCAAGACGCCGTGCACATCGGCCCGTCGAGGCGGCACTGCGCGACTGGATCGAAAAGCCCTGCGTGTGCGCAGGAATCGAAGGAACGAGGGCGGACGGGGACAATGAAGTGGGAAATCGCGTGCAAAACGGGTTGTGTTGTGGGAGAGAGTGGGTTACCTTGCGCCACAGCGAGCCGGGCTGGAGGGGCTCCTCCCACCCCTCCAGGCCGGCTCTCGTCCTCTTCTCATGGTCTTCCGTGGCACCTTCGACTACTCCCTCGACGCAAAGAACCGGCTCACCGTGCCGGCTCGCTTTCGCGCCGCGCTCTCCGAGGGAGTCGTCCTCGCCAAGGGACTCGAGCGCTGCATCGCCCTGTGGACGCCGAGCGGATACGACGCCTACACGCAGGCGTCTCTCGCGAGCTTCCACCCGCTGTCGCCCGAGGCGCAGAAGCTCAAGCGCTTCTTCGCCGCCAACTCGCTTGACACCGAGCTCGACGCGGCCGGGCGCGTGATGGTCCCTGCCTTCCTGCTCGAGCACGCCGGCCTCGAGAAGGAGGTCGTCGTGACCGGCTCGGGCGACGCGCTCGAGATCTGGAGCCGCGCGACCTGGGCCGAGTACAACGCCGCGCTCGCATCCGACGTCACCGACATCACCGCACACCTTGGCCACACTGCTTGAGATGACGATTCCGCACGTGCCGGTGCTGGCCGGCGAGGCGATCGAGCTGCTCGATCCCCACCCGGGGCAGGTCGTGGTCGACTGCACGTTCGGCGCGGGCGGCCACGCGCGCCTGCTGGCCGACCGCATCGGATCGAGCGGGACGCTGATCGCGATCGACCGCGACCCGGCCGCAGCCGAGCGCTTCGCCGAGCTGGCGAGCGAGGTGTCGTGCGCGACGCGCTTCATCCGCGCGTCGTTCGTCGACGGACTTCAGGAGCTCGCCGACGAGGGCGTGCGCGCGGACATCGTGCTCATGGACCTCGGCATGTCCTCGATGCAGATCGACACCTGGGAGCGCGGCTTCTCGTACTCCTACGACGCGCCGCTGGACATGCGCATGGACCCGGACCTGCCCGGCAGCGCGCACGAGCTCGTCAACGACGGCGAGTCGCGCCAGCTCGAGACGATCTTCCGCGACCTCGGCGAGGAGCGCTACGCACGCCAGATCGCCCGCGCGATCGTCCGCGAGCGCTCGCGCAAGCCGATCGCCTCGACGATCGAGCTCGTCGACGTCATCACGCAGGCCATCCCGACGCCGGCGCGCTTCGGCGGCGGCCACCCGGCCAAGCGCGTCTTCCAGGCCCTGCGGATCGCCGTCAACGACGAGCTCGGCCAGCTCGACGCGGGGCTGCCGCTCGCGTGGGGCCTGCTGCGCGAGCACGGCCGGCTCGCGGCGATCTCCTTCCACTCGCTCGAGGACCGGCGCGTGAAGCGCTTCTTCACCGCGCGGGCGCAGGGCTGCATCTGCCCGCCAGACCTGCCGGTCTGCGGCTGCGGGCGCGAGCCCGAGGGCGAGCTCGTCAGCCGCCGCTCGATCGCTCCGACGCCGGGCGAGATCGCCGCAAACCCGCGGGCGCGCTCGGCGCGCCTGCGCGTCGCTTCGAAGCTGAGGCCTTCTGAGGAGGAACACGGATGAGCCGAACCGCCGCGGCAACCGCCGCTCGCAGCATCCCGCGCAGTCCCGTCCCCGCCGCCCCGCGCCGCGTCTCCGGCCCGGCCGGGCCGCCGCGCCGCGATCCATACGGCTCGCGGTCCGCGTCGTGCGACGACGCGAACGCGCGGGCCAGGTCCGAGGCCGCTCCGCGCCGCGCCGCGCGCGCCCACATCGACCCGAGCGCGCTGGCGTACGCCGACGGTGGCGCCGTCGCGGTCTCGCGGGCCGTGGCGGCCCCGCTTCCGCGTCCGTCTCGCTCGCCGCGGCGCCGCGAGGCGCCCGCGCGCCGACGGCCGGCCACGCCGCCGCGGCGCCTCGCGTACGGCGGCGTCGCGATCGCCTCGCGGATGGCGAACGTCGCGATCGACGTCTCGACGAGCCGCCTCATGGACCGGCTCGTGCGCAGCCGCGTGTGGATCGGCGTGATCGCGGTCGTGCTGATCGGGATCGTCGCGATGCAGGTCTCGATGCTGAAGCTGAACGCCTCGATCACGAGCTCGACGGCGACGGCGGGTTCGTTGGAGCAGAGCAACGCGGCGATGCGCCGCGACATCTCGCGGCTGAGCTCGGGCGACCGGATCGAGCCGCTCGCCGAGGCGCAGGGCTTCGTGATGCCCGCGCCCGACGGCGTCGGCTACCTCGACGCGCGCCACGACCCGGGCGCCGCGGCGCGCGCCGCGCAGCGGATGACCAGGCCCGATCCGGCGACCGCCGGCTTCGGCGGCGCGGTGAACGCCGACGAGCAGCTCGGCGACGGCGTCGTGCCCGCCGACGGCACGCCGGCCGCCGCGACGACGACGGCGGCGTCCACGATCGCGCCGGCGAGCGCGACCACGGCGCCCGCCGCGGGCACGAGCCCCGCGGTCGCACCGAGCACGAGCGGCGCGCCGGCCGCGACGGGCACGACGGCCCCGACCGGCATGACGGCCCCGACCGGCACGCAGGCCGCGACGGGAGCGCCCGCTGCACCGACCACGCAGGCGACCGCGCCACCGGCGGGCACGGCGGGCGCCACGGCCGCCGCGGGCGCGACCGCCTCCGGCGGCGCGCAGGCGACCCCGCCGGCGCCGTAGCCGTGGGCTGATGGGCCTCACCGAACGCCGCATCGGGCTGCTGTTCGCGATCTTCCTCGCGCTGCTCGCGATCGCGGGCGCGCGCACGCTGTGGCTGGGCGGGATCCGCGCGTCCGCGCTGCAACGCGCCGCGACGACCCAGCAGGTCACCGAGGTCGACGTCCCGGCGCGCCGCGGCTCGATCACGGACCGCAACGGCATCGAGCTCGCCGTCTCCGAGCCCGCGGACGACGTCTCCGCGACCCCCTACCTCGTCACGTCGCCGCTGCGGGCGGCCCAGAAGCTCGCGCCGCTGCTCGACACGACCCAGGCCGACGTGCTCGCCAAGCTCACCACGAAGAGCGGCTTCGTCTACCTGGCGCGCAACATGCCGGCGGCGGCGGCCGCCAAGATCAAGGCGCTGAACATCCCAGGGATGACGTTCACCCCGAGCCAGCGCCGCGACTACCCGCGCCGCTGGCTCGCCTCGCAGGTGATCGGCGGCGTCGGGACCGACGGCACCGGGCTCAGCGGCCTCGAGTACGCCCACGACGACGTCCTGCACGGCACGAAC
>DASXCR010000016.1:0-8963 GCA_036491075.1 Solirubrobacteraceae bacterium | reverse complement strand
CTGGTCGCGGCCGACGCGAGCTGACGCACCGCGCCGAAGCTGGGCGAGCGGGTCGTAGCGATCCGGGACGACCCCTTCGTCCGGACTGCCGTCTCAGGGCAGCCGCGGCATGCGCAGGCGCGCACCGGGCCGTGGCATGCGCTCGTAGTCCCACGCGCCTGCGCTGACGCGATCGATGCTCCGCTGAGCGCGGCGGCTACCGCGCCGCCGCGCCCGCCCTGACGAGAACGCGCAGCGCCGCGACGCGAACGGCCTCGTCGAGCATCTGGCCGTCGAGCGCCACCGCGCCCGCCCCGCCGCCGCGCTCGGCCTCCTCCAGCGCGGCGATGACCGCTCGCGCGTGTGCGACCTCGTCGTCGGACGGCGTGAAGAGCTCGTTCAGGGCGCCGACCTGCGCCGGGTGGATCGCCCACTTGCCGTCGAAGCCCATGTCGCGGGCGCGCGTGGCCGCCGCCGTGAAGCCGTCGTCGACGGAGATGCCGAGGTACGGGCCGTCGATCGCGACGAGGTCGTTCGTGCGCGCGGCGACGAGGATCGCGTCCTGGATCGCGCGCCAGGAGTCGAGCTCGGCGCCCGCGCCGGCGGCGCGTCCGAGCGAGGCGGACAGATCGGCGTAGCCGACGATCAGCCCGTCCAGGCGCGGCGACGCCGCCGCGATCTCCTGCACGCGCGACACGCCCGCGGCGGTCTCGATCAGCGCCTGCACGGTCATCCGGCGCGTGCTCCCGGCGGCGGCCTCGGCACCGTCGAGCAGGCGCTCGACGAAGGCGAGGTCGCCGGCCGACTCGACCTTCGGCACGACGATCGACGCCGGCCCGTGCTCCGTCAGCGACGCGAGCGCGACGATGTCGGCGTGACACCACGGCGTGCGCGGCGCGTTCACGCGCACGGCGCAGTGCACGCCCGCCCACTGCGGCTCCCTGAGCGCGGCGATCACGGTCGTGCGCGCGTCGTCCTTGGCGGAGATCGCGACCGCGTCCTCGAGGTCGATGACGATCTCGTCGGCGCCCCGCGTGGGCGCCTTGGCGAGCATCTTCGCCGACGATCCGGGGACGGACATGCACGAGCGCCGCGGTGCGGGAGCAGTGGACATGGCGGCCAGACTACGCGGCCGGCGGCGGCGGTCGCGTCCCCGCCGAGCGCCGATCGTGCCCCTCGCACGGGGCGGACGCCGAGCGCCGATCGTCTCCTCGCACGAGGCGGACGCCGAGCGCCGATCGTCTTCCTCGCGCGAGGCGGACGCCGAGCGCCGACCGAGCGCGCTACGCGGGCCGGATGCCTGCCCCCTCGATCGCTCGCAGCACGCCCTCGCCGATCCGCTTCGGCCGTGGCCCAAGCCCGGTGACCTTCGAAACGTCGCCGCGCGGGTCGACCTCCACGATCTTCGTGCCCTGCTCGACATGCACGCCGTCGTGCGTGAGGCCGCGCAGGATGCCGTCGAGCGGCGCTCGCAGCCGTTCCTCGCCGAGCGTCGCGACGACCTCGCCGGCCGTCACGCGCTGGGCGATCCGCGCGCTCGTGCGCATGACGCCCGCGACCGGCGCATAGACGAAGCGATCGCGCCCGTGGCCCTCGAAGCTGCGCGGCTCACCGTCGAGCGCACGCGTGGCGCCGGCCGCCACGAGGTTGCCGAGCGCATCGCCCCACTGCGTCTCGATCGCGAGGTGCGCCGTCTCCCCCGCGACGACGTTCGGCCCGAGTCCGATCGTCAGCGGCGCGAGCCCGAGTTGGCACTCGGGCGTCTCGTGCTTGCGCATCCGCGCGTCCACGAGCACCGCTACGGACAGCGCGGCGATCACCTTCGCGAGCTCGGCCAGCGTCACCGGGATCTCGGTGCGGGCGGCGACCGCGGCACCCAGCTCGCTCAGCTCGTCGACCCGGCGCGCGATCAGCCCGTCCAGCGCGCATGACCCGTCGAAGACCGCATCGGCGAACGCCATCCCCCGCCGGGGCGCGAACGGGGCCGCGGCCTCGTGGATCGCGACCCCATACCCGGCGCGGTGCAGGACGGCGGCGACCGCCGACCCGACGTCGCCGCTGCCTCGCACGAGCACCACCGGATCGCCCATGCGAGGCACTATCGCATCCGCCCTACGCGTTCACGGGCTCCGCGGAGGACTCGTGGCGCAGCGACGGCAGCCAGTTCAGCCGGCTCGGCAGGTACCAGTTCCAATCGCCGAGCAGCTTCATCGTCGCGGGCAGCAGGACCGCCCGCACGACCGTCGCGTCGATCAGGATCGCGACCGCCAGCCCGACGCCCATCTGCTTGAACTCCAGCGAGCTCAGCGTCGCGAAGATCGCGAACACGGCGACCATCACGACCGCCGCGCTCGTGACGACGCCCGCCGTCTGCTTGATGCCGTGCGACACGGCGCGGTCCGTGCTCATGCCGCCGGCGACCGCCTCGCGGATCCGGCTGAGGATGAACACGTGGTAGTCCATCGACAGCCCGAACAGGATCACGAACAGAAACAGCGGCAGCCAAGACGTGATCCCGCCGACGGACCGAAACGCGAGCAGCTTCTGCCCGTGGCCGTCCTGGAAGATCAGCGTCAGGACGCCGTAGGACGCGCCGACCGACAGCATGTTCAGCACGATCGCCTTGATCGGGATCACGAGCGAGCGGAACGTCACGAGCAGCAGCAGGAACGTCAGCCCGAGCACGAAGCCGAACACGAGCGGCAGGTGGGACTTCATCGTGTCGTTGAAGTCCTTCGAGCCCGCCGTCATGCCGGTGACGTCCACCGTCGCGCCGCTCGTGCGGCCGATCGTCGACGGGACGACGTCGTCGCGCAGGCGCTCGAGCGCCGCCTCGGACGCGCTGTCGGTGCCGTTGCCCGCGAGCGGGATGTCGACGACCGCGAGCGTGTCGCGCGGGTTGTGGTGGACGGTGATCGGCTGACCGAGGCCCTCCGTCCTGGCCGCCTCGCGCTTCAGCGACGCGATGCCGGCGAGCACGGCGGGCGACGTGACGTCGTGCGCCTGGATCGCCACGGTCGCCGGTTGGGCGCCGCCCGGGAACGCGGCCTGCAGGCGGTCGTAGGTGCGCATGATCGGGATGCTGCGCGACAGCCCGGCGACGCCGGGGTTGACCGTGTGCATGCCGAGCGCCGGGATCGCGAGCGCGACCAGCAGGCCGGCGGCGAGCACGACCGACACGATCGGGCGCCGGAGGACGAGATCGACGATCGCTCCCCAGGCGCGTGACTCGCCCCGCGTGCGGTGGCGCAGCCTCGTGACATACGGGACGCGGCCCTTCTCGGTCCAGCCCTTCTGGCCCAGCCACGAGAGCATCGCCGGCAGCACCGTCAGCGACCCGACGATCGCCGTCGCGACGACGAGGATCGTGCCGACCGCGAAGGACTGAAAGACGGCGTTGCCCGCGAGGAACATGCCGCCCATCGCGACCATCACCGTGACGCCCGAGATCAGCACCGCACGCCCCGACGTCGACGCGGCGGCGGCGAGCGCGGCTTCCGGCGAGCGACCCGCGTCGCGCTCCTCCATCTCGCGGCGCAGGTAGAACATGCAGTAGTCGACGCCGACCGCGAGGCCGACGAGCAGCACGACGGACGAGATCGACTCGTCGAGCGGCATGAGCTGGCTGACCGGCCCGAGCAGGCCGAGCGTCCCCATCACTGCGGTCAGGCCGAGCAGCAGCGGCAGGCCGGCGGCGACGAGCGCCCCGAACGCGACGAGCAGGATCAGCAGCGTGATCGGGATCGAGAGCACCTCGGCGCGCCGGAAGTCCGACGAGAACGACTTCGAGATCGCCTTGTCGGCGCTGGCGTCACCGAACTCCTCGATGCGCAGGCCAGGGTGGGCGCGCTGCGCCGCGGCGACGCTCGCGAGCGCTCCCGAGACTCGGGTCTTGGCGGCGGAGTCGTCGCCCGCGACCTTGAACGTCACGACGGCGGAGCGCCCGTCCTTGGAGTACTGGCCGGCGTTGCCGGCGCGCAGCGGCGACTGCACGTCGCTCACGTAGCGCGTGGCTTGCAGCCGACTGGTGACGTCCTTCACCGCGGCGACGAAGTGTGGATCGGACGGGGTCATCGATCCCTTGCCCTGGATGAGGACCTGCTCGTCGGCCTGCTTCGGGAAGCCGGCCGCGTCGATCGCCTCGTCGGCGGTGCGCGACTGGCCGTTGCCCGACTGCGAGTCCTTGAGGTGGTTCTGTCCGATCGCGCCGCCGGCGACGGTGGAGAGGATGACGAAGGCGATCCAGCCGAGGATCGCCTTGCGGCGGTGCCGGGCGCTCCAGGCGCCGGCGCGGGCAGCGAGGTTGCGTTTCATCGTGGGCTCCTTCGAGGGCGGGGTGGAGGGCATGCAGCCAGGGTCCCAGCGCGCCGTCGCCGTTTCGATGCGGCAACCCGGTGTCTTTGGGGTGTGGATACCCCCACCCTCCCGGGGCGATCCGCGCCGTGGCGCCCCCGCGTTCGCCTCAGGTCGCGCTGACGACGAGCGTCGCCTTGAGGCCGCGCAGGACCGGGGCGAGCGGGGTGAAGCACATGCGCGCGCTGGCGCCGACGATGACCGTCGTCAGCCCGACCGCGTGGACGCTGCCGTCCGTGCGCGGCGCCGTGTAGACGGGGCCACCGCTGTCGCCCTCGCGGGCGCGGATCGTCGTGCAGATCAGCACGACGCCCGAGAACGCGCTCAGCAGGCGCTCGGCTCCGAGGGCGCTGCGGCTCGCGATCCTGCCGCACTGGTCGGCGCCGCTCGTGCGGCCCGTGAAGCAGATCTTGCGGCTCGGGGTCGGGTTGGCGATCCCCGTCACCCGCCACGGCGGTCGCGTGACGCCGCGGTCGACGAGCGGGATCCTCGAGCGGTTGTCGCCCGACGGGACCGGCGCGACGAGGGCGTCGAGCGGCTGCGTGCGCTTGAGGATCCGCTGGACCCTGCCGAGCACGATCCCCGGCTGCGGCGGCCGGCGCAGCGCGATGTACTTGCGCTGGACCTTGCCGCTCTTGCTGAGGCCGCCGCAGTGCGCCGCGGTCAGCCCGCCGAGGTGGTCGTTGGAGAGCCGCACCAGCCACGAGGTCGTGCACAGCACGGAGCCGCTGGGCACCCGCCCCCCGCCGACGATCGGCTTGCGCGCGAGGATCAGCTCGCGCCCCGCGTCCCAGCCGTCGAGGTCGGGCGCCGGACCCGAACGGCGGATGCGCAGCGCCGCGGTGCCCCGCGTCGCGATCAGGTCGTGCTGCGTGTCGTCGCTGTCGACCGCGCTCGCGCGCAGCGGCGCCCAGCCGAGCGCGCGCAACGCGGTCGCCTCGTCGGCGGTCGCGGCCGCCGAGACCTGCGTCGCGGCGGTCTGCGCCTCGGAGCAGTCGGCGCCGATCACCTCGACGATGCTGGCGTCGGCCGTCGGCGCGCACTGCGTGTAGTCGTAGGCGACGATCGCCTGCGAGGTCCCCGGCAGCGCGAGCAGTGCGAGGAGCGCGACGACGATCGGGGCAGCGAGGACGCGCATCGGACGCGAGATGATGGCGAACCGGGTGGACGGTGAGCGCCGGTCTGCGAGCGCGAGGGCGCCGAGGGCACAGCCGGGGACAGCACCGCGCCGGCGTCGTGGGCCGCCTGCGGATCCGTGCGGACGCGCGATCGGCGCCGCTGCCTTCCGTGCCGCCGAGGCGGCACGGAAGGGAGGGCGGGTCCGATGTCAGGACAGGGCTCGCAGCACGCTCACGCTCTGCGAGCAGTCATACAGGCCGTCGACGGAGCCGACGGACCTGCACGCCTTCGCGACCGCGGCCATCGCGGTCTTCGAGCCGATGCGCCCGTCGCCCATGCCGCCCGGCCCCGAGCTGCTCGTCAGGACCCAGCGGATCCGGCCCGACCGCACCGTGTCGGCGAGCCACGAGACGCTGACCTGGCTCTCCTGCCCGGAGAAGCCGCCGATCGCCGCGACGTTCGCGCCCGAGGTGATCAGCGACCCGGCGACACCGGACTGGCTGGAGACCGCGACCGTCCCGCCGCCGTGCGCCTTCGCGTACGTCAGCGCCGCGCTCAGCGATTGGGTGTCGCCGCCGAACATGCCGCCCGCGCCCGCGCCCGCGGGGCGTGCCGACCCGGTCGCAGAGCCCGACGCCGGCGGCCCCGCCGGCTGCGCGCCGGTCGCACCTGCGCCGGTCCCCGGCCGGCCCGCTGGCGCCGCGCCGGCTCCGGGCGGCGGACCGCCGAACCCGCCGCCCGCCGGTCGCGCGCCGCGGCCGCGCATGCCACCGGGGCCGCCGCGCCCGCCACCGCCGCCCATGACGCTCGCCGACGCCGGGCCGCCGGTCGGGAAGGTCCCGTTCGTCGCGTGGCCGAGCGTGTCGACCGCCCAGCTGGCAGGGGCGAGCAGCAGCAGGCCGAGCGTCGCCGCGAGCGCGATCGCTCGGACGCGTGCGTCGAGCGCGTCGCCGACCGCGAGCGCGACCGAGGCCGCGAGGCCGCCGGCGACCAGCACCGCCGGAAGCCACGAGAACGTGCCGGGGAGGTCGTGCAGCACGAGGATCTCGGTCGCGACGCCGCCGGCGATCGCCGCCGGGCCGAGCAGGCGCGCCGCGCGGCCGCCCTTCAGGACCGTCCCCACGCCGGCTCCCGCGAGCGCGGCGGTGAACGGCGCGAGCAGCGAGACGTAGTACGGATGGAAGATCCCCGACGCCTGGCTGAACGCGACCGCCGTGACGGCGAACGAGCCGCCGATCGCGATCAGCCAGCCGGTGCGTGCGTCCGCGCGCCGCAGGCGCGTCACGGCGAGCAGCCCGATCCCGGCCACCGCCGCGAACCCGAGCAGCCAGCCGCCCTGGCCACCGAGGCTCGCGTTCAGCAGCCGCAGCGGACCCGGGTCGCCGCCGAAGAACCCGTTCGCGCCACCGCCGCCGCCGCCACCGCCGGGTCCACCGGCACCGCCGCCGCCGGCACCGGCCGGCCCGCCGGCCTGGCCGAACAGCCGGCCGAGGCCGTTGTAGCCGAAGATCAGCGACCAGACGCTGTTGTCCGACGTCCCCGAGATCCAGGGGCGGTCGCCCGCCGGCGTCAGCGTGACGAGCAGCGGCCACGCGCAGCCGACGGCGACCATCGCGGCACCGCCGGCCAGCAGCTGGCGCAGCGCCACGAGGCGCCCGCGCGGCGCCATCCACAGCCACGCCGCCGCGATCGCCGGCACGACCATCAGCGCCGCCGCCATCTTCGCCTCGAACCCGAGGCCCACGCAGACGCCGGACCACACGACCCAGCGCATGCGCCCGTCCTGCAGGCCGCGCACGAGGAGCCACAGCGCGGCGGTGCAGCACAGCACGAGCAGCGCGTCGGGGTTGTTGTGGCGCGAGACCGCGACCATCGTCGGCGTCAGCACGAGCACGAGGCCCGCCGTCGCGCCGGCCACGCGCCCGAACATGCGGCGCGTCATGTCGTAGGCGAGGCCGACCGAGGCGACGCCAATCAGCGCCTGCGGCACGAGCAGGCTCCACGTGTTGAAGCCGAACGCCCGCGCCGACAGCGCCTGGATCCAGAACGCGAGCGGCGGCTTGTCGACCGTCATCACCCCGCCCTGGTCGAAGGACCCGTAGAGGAACGCGTGCCAGCTCGTGCTCATCGATCGAACGGCGGCGCTGTAGTAGTCGTTGGCGAAGCCGTTGCGGCTCAGCCCCCACAGGTTGAGCACCGCGGCCAGGACGAGCAGCGCGAGCAGCTCGGGACGCTGCGAGACGAGCGCTCGCACGCGCGAGCCCGCGCCAGCGCGCGGCTTGGCGGTGCGAAACGGCAGCGGGACGGAAGACGAGGACATCGGCATGGCCTTTCGTTCGAGGAGCAGGGGTCGCGACGAGGCGGAGGCGAAGGGGCCGGCGTCAGGTGCCGACGCGGGCGATCGCGGTCACGGCAGGCTTCAGCGCGCGCTTGGCGCGGCCGGCGAAGACCCAGCTGCGCAGCGCGACGAAGCGCGTGACGGTCGCGCAGAAGCCGGCGACCACGAGAACCCCGACCTCCATCAGGCGCGAGGGGTCCGCGTCGACCGCGCGCATGACGAGCAGAGCGCCGCTCGTGAGCCCGAGCGTCAGCACGTAGACGGCGGCACCCATCGCGTGCTGGCGCAGCAGCCCGGTCCGCCCGCGCAGGCCGAACGTGAGGTGGCGGTTGGCCTGCGTGTTCGCGATGGCCGTCGCCGCGAGCGCGAGCGCGTTCGCGCCGCCGATCCCGAGCGGCCCGCGCAGCGCGAGGTACAGCAGCGCATAGGCGATCGTCGACACGACGCCGATCCCGAGGAAGCGCGTCAGCCGCGCACCGGCGAGCAGCCGCGCGATCCCGCGCAGGTCGTCGAGCGCGGTGCGGACGATGTCCACGCGCGAGTCGGGGTCGTCGGTCCAGTCGACCGGTACCTCGTGGATCCGCAGCCCCTCGCGCTGGGCGAGCATCAGCAGCTCCGTGTCGAAGAACCAGGCCTCGTCGCGGACGGCGGGCAGCAGGCGCCGCGCGGCGCTCGTGCGGATCGCCTTGAAGCCGCACTGCGCATCGGAGAAGCGCGCCCCGAGGGCAAGGCGCAGCAGGTGGTTGTAGGAGCGCGAGATGAGCTCGCGCTTGGCGCCGCGCACGACCTGCGAGCCGCGGTGCAGCCGCGTCCCGATCGCGACGTCCGAGTGCCCGGAGACCAGCGGCGCGATCAGCGGCAGCAGCGCGCGCAGCTCGGTCGAGAGGTCGACGTCCATGTAGCAGACGACCTCGGCGTCGCTGCCCAGCCAGGCCGCCCGCAGCGCGCGGCCGCGGCCCTTCTCCAGCAGGGCGAGGAAGTCGACGCCGGGCAGGTCGGCGGCGAGCGCCGCGGCGATCCGCGGGGTCTGGTCGGTGCTCGCGTTGTCGGCGACCACGATCCGCCACTCGAACGGCATGTGGTCGGTGAGGTGGTCGTGCAGCCGGCGGATCGAGCGGGCGAGGACGGCCTGCTCGTTGTAGACCGGGACGACGATGTCGACGCGAGGTCGTGC
>DASXCR010000015.1:0-2366 GCA_036491075.1 Solirubrobacteraceae bacterium | reverse complement strand
CCACCACGAAGGAGCCCCGACATGCCTGATGTCATCCGGCTGCTGCACGCCGCCGATCGCTGCCCGTCGCCCCCCGAGGCCTCGACGCCCGCCGCGCAGGCGCTGCTGCGCCGTTCCCTGCACCCCTCCCCCGCGCCCGCGCCGTCGCGTCGCTCGCGCCCGCACGTCGGCGCGATGCGCGTCGCCGGCGGTGCCGCCGCTGCTGCCGTGGCGGTGGCCGTGATCACGTCGGCCGGATCCAGCACGCCGGACGCGCGTGCCGCGGTCGTCCGCGCGGCCCAGGCGATGTCGAGCGCCGACTCCGGCGTCGTCGTCGAGACCTCCGGCGCGACGAACGACGCCGACGGCTCCGTGCTCAACGCGTTCACCCAGACGACGCGCTTCTCGGGCGAGGACGTCGACCTGTCGGGCACGGGCACGGTGCGCGTGGAGTCCAGCGGCCAGCTCGCGTCCTCGCCGATCGCCGGCTTGCGCGTCGCCGGCGGGACGCTCTACGTCAAGGACCACGAGCATCCGTGGCGGGCGGCGACGGGGAGCTCGCAGATGTCGCTGGCCGACATGACCGCGGATGCCGAGAAGCTCCCGAGCCGCCTCGCCTCGCCGGCGACGCGCGACGCCGCGCAGGCGCTGGCGACGGCGATGACCGAGGTGACCGTCTCCGCCGACGGCCGCGGCTACGACGGCCAGATCACCACGAGCGCGCTGCAGTCGGCGTACGGCTCGGTCGACCCGCTGACCGTCGAGGAGGTCACGGCGCACCCCGCCAACCACCTCGGCCCGATCGCCGTGCACGTCGCCGTCGACGGTGCCGGCGAGCTGTCGAAGGTGACGTTCACCGTGCAGTCGACGTGGACGCATCCGACGCTGCCGTCGGTGACGATGGTGCACTCGATCGACTACTCGGGGCTCGGCGAGCACGAGCAGATCGACGCGCCGCCGGTCCCCGCGTCGTGAGCTGAGACCGCCACGGCCGGCCCCGCCCCGTGACGGGCGAGCCGCCGGGGCGAAGCCGGATCCTCCCGGGCTCCGCGATCTGACGATCGCGGAGCCCGCGTTCGTGCCGGAGCTCGTCGAGGAAGCAGGATCAGGCGGCGAAGCGCCGCTGCTCGCGCTCGGCGTAGTACGCCTCGAAGCGCTCGCGGCGCTCGCGCCCGATCCGCGCGGCGAGCGCGGCGCGATGGCGCACATCGGCGTCCTCGCTCGCCGGCTCCGAGGTTCGCCTCGTCCCCGTGGCACACTCCGGGCAGGCCCCGTCGGTGCACTGGTACGGGTGCCAGTTCGTCACGCATTCCGGGCAGTGGTAGGTCATCGGCTCGTCCTTTACGGGGATAGGACTCCTATCGACCAGTGTGCGGCTATCGATGACGAGCACCACCGTCGCTCATACAACGTTCGACGCGCCGGGCTCGACGCGCTGGCAGGTCGCCCGAGTCAGTCCGAGCGTCGGGTCGCCGCGGCCTGCGCGGCGGCGTGCGCGTCGAGCACGTCCATGCGACGGCGCGTCGAGCGGGTGGTGGCGGCGGCAGACGACGAACTGCGTCCCGCGCACCGGGCTGCGACCGATTCGCATGCAGCCCTTGACGTGGCAGTTGTGCCTGCGCGCGAGGACGTAGCCCGCGACGAAGGCACCCGCGCCCTCGATCGGGCCGAGGAAGCTGCTCAGTCGTTGAGGAAGTTGCTCGAGAACGGCCCGATGTCCGCCGGCGCGATCACGGATCACATCGTCCCAGGTCAGCGCGGGGCGGCGTGCACGGCCGGGGACGTGTGTCCTCGTGCAGCGATCCTTGGGTGAGCGGACCTGCGGAAGGCTGCACTAGCCTGGGCGCATGGCCTTCGCCGTCGTCGACGACCTCCACAAGCGCTACAAGCCCGACGCGCCCGAGGCCGTCGCCGGCGTCTCGTTCGAGGTCGCCGAGGGCGAGGTCTTCGGGCTGCTGGGCCCCAACGGCGCAGGCAAGACGACCACGATCGGCGCGATGACGACGCGTGTGCGGCCGACCTCGGGTCGCGTGACGATCGACGGCCTGGACGTCGTCGGCGACCCGGTCGGCGTCAAGCAGCGCATCGCGGTCGTGCCGCAGCGCCCGAACATCGACCGCTCGCTGTCGGCGATCGAGGTGCTGACGTTCCATGCCGCCTACTTCGGCTGGAGTCGCCGCCGCCGCCGCGAGCGCGCCCAGGAGATGCTGACGCTGCTCGGCCTCGAGGGCCGCGAGCACGACGACGTCATCACCTACTCGGGCGGCATGGCGCAGCGGCTGATGATCTGCCGCGCGCTCATGCACGAGCCGCGGCTGCTGATCCTCGACGAGCCCACGACCGGGCTGGACCCTCAGTCACGCCTGTTCCTGTGGGACGCGATGAGC
>DASXCR010000014.1:0-8399 GCA_036491075.1 Solirubrobacteraceae bacterium | reverse complement strand
CCCGCAGAGATGCAGATCATCCGCACGGCCGCGGACGCCCTCCTCTTCGACGGCGACGCCTACGACGAGCTCGCGGCGGTCGAGGACCTCGCGCAGCAGCTCGTCGACGCCGACCGCTGGCTGCCCGACCACGCCCGCCGGCTGGTGGACGACGTCGCGGCTTGCGGCCCCTCCGCCGGCGTCCGCTGACGCGGGGCGCCGATCACCGCCGGGCAGCGTCCTCGGACACTTGAAAGGCTGGCGCCTTCCTGCGGTCCTGCGTCCTTGCCTGGCGGCGCCGGCATCCCCGCGTCCCGCTGGGATGGCCTTGGGTCCGCCCTACGTCCTCGTCTGGCGGCGCCCGCATCCCGGCGTCCCGCGGAGCGGACCCTCGCCGCCTCAGGGCTGTGACGTCGAGGAGCGCTTCGGCGCTCCGAGCGCGCCCGCGAGCTCTCCTCGCGAGCGGACGTCGAGCTTGCGGTAGGCGTTGCCGAGGTGCCATTCGACCGCCTTGCGCGTCACGAACAGCCCCTCCGCGATCTGGCGGTTGGAGAGGCCCTCGATCGCGAGCGCGACGACGCGCCGCTCGCTTGGGCTGAGCGAGTCCGCGCCCCGGCGCGCGGCGCGCTGGACGCGCGTCCCGGCGACCTCGAGCTCGGCCTGGGCACGATCCTGCAGCATCCGCGCGCCGCATGTCCGCGCCAGCTCGAGTGCCTCCCCGAGCGCGCGCCCGGCGTCGCTGCGCCGGCCGGTGCGCCGCAGCACGGTCCCGAGCTCGACCAGCGCGCGGCATCGCTCGAGCGGCGTCTCGGATGACGCGGAGACCTCGACGGCCTCGGTGAGAAGCGCGATCGGACCCTCGAGGTCGCCGTTTGCATCGGCATGCGCCAGCTCGCGCAGCGCCACGGAGATCGGTCGCGGCGCGCCGAAGCGCCGCGCGAGCTCGAGCTCCGCCTTGGCCAGCTCGCGCGCCTCCTCGACACGGCCGAGCGTCGTCAGCGCACGGGCCATCGCCGAGCGCCAGGCGGCGAACGTCGCGGGGTTGCGCACGCCGGCGACCGCATCTCGCCAGGCGCCGAAGTGCTCGAGCGCGTCTGACTCGCGCCGGTCGGCGAGCGCGAGCCGTCCGAGCGCCGCGTGGCCCGGGCCGAGCATCGCCGAGCCCGCGTGCTCGGAGAGATCCATGCGCGCCGCCCAGTCCCGCGCTGCGGCGATCTCCCCGCGGTCGACGCAGATGCCGATCAGGGTCGCGTACGCGGCGGGGCGAAAGTGCCGCCAGCCGTAGTGCTCGGCGTCGATGACCTGCTCGACGTCGGTCATCGCCTCGTCGAGGCGGCCCTGCCCCCAGCGTGACACGCCGCGCAGCAGGCTCGCTGTCGTGAACGCCAGCATCGAGCCATGCGCGCGCGCATGCGTCATCGCCGCGGTCATCACGCGGTCGTTGAAGGCCAGCTCGTCGCAGGCATGCAGCGCCATCGACACGCCGGCGAGCACGCTTCCCCCACCCCGGTCGGCGAGCAGGGCATCGCCCTCGAGTGCGCGCCGGGCGAGCGTCAGCACCCTCGCGCGCGATTCCCCGGCCAGTGCCTCGCGCAGGCATTGCGTCGCGACCAGCATCCGCGATCCGAGGCTCGTCGCGGCGCCGGTCACAGATCGGGTCTCCGCGAGCGCAGGGGGAATGCGCATCAGCTCCACGCGTCTGACGGGGTCGAGCAATCCCAGGGCGACGGCCTCCGCTCGCGCCTGGTCGGCGATGTCGGGGGCGGCCCCCGCGAGCGCCGCGGCCTCCTCGAACGCCGCCAGCGCGCCGTCGTGCAGGCCGTTGCAGGAGCGCGCACGACCGAGCACGAGCAGCGTGCGGGAGCGGTCGTCGTCGTCGCGGCCGGCCGCGAGCGCAGCCTCGAGCCGTGCGATCGCGCCGGCAAGGTCGTTCGCGGCCTCGCTGAGCCCGAGCTCGCGCAGGACGCTGGCGCGCGCCGCCGGCGCCGGCGGCTCCTCGAGCGCGCGCCGCAGGTAGCTGGCCGCCGACTCCGGCGCGCCGGCCTCGAGCGCGTGACCGGCGGCGGCGCAGAGCACCTCGACGATCCAGTCCTCGCCGCTGCCGGCGCTCGGCAGCAGGTGCGCGGCCACGCGCACCGGGGAGACGCCCTCGCCGTGCAGGATCTCGGCGGCGCGCCGGTGCAGCGTCGCGCGCTCGCCGGCACCGACGTCCGCGTACACGGCGGAGGCCAGCAGCGGATGCGCGAAGCGCAGCGTGCCGCGACCGGCGGGCCGCAGGATCTCGCCGGCCGCCAGCGCGTCGGCGGCGGCCGCCACCCGATCGGCGTCGCGACCGGTGAGCGCCGCGACGTGGCGCAGCTGCGCGTCGTCGCCGAGGACCGCCACGGCCCGCGCGACCCCGGCCGCGTCGTCGGACAGGCGCATCAGCCGGACCGCGACGGCACGCAGCACCGTCTCGGGGGCAAGCGTCCCGATCCGCTGTGCGTTGGACGCGACCGGCTGCCAGCCTTCGGCGTCGACGGCGTTGACGAGCTCGCCCAGCAAGAAGCAGTTGCCCTCGGTCATGCGCCAGCAGGCATCGGCGAAGATCTCGTCCGCAATCGGCAGCTGGTGGCAGACGAACGAGCGCGCCGCCGCGCGCGACAGGGCGACCGGCCGCACCGCGCGGCTGGAGGGATGGGCGGCGATCTGGCCGAGCAGGTCGTCCGGGGCGCCGGGCTCGCCGAGTCGCCGCGCGACGACGATCGCGACGCCCATCGTCCCGATGCGCTGCAGCAGGTAGAGCACCAGCCGCAGCGACGCGCGGTCCGCCCAGTGCGCGTCGTCGACGGCGATCAGCGCGGGCCCCGTGTCCACGAGGTTGGACAGCAGCCAGAACAGCCCGTGGATGACCGAGTAAGAGCGGTCGTCGCCCTCGTCGCCGCCCCAGCTCGTCGGCCGTTCGAGCAGCGGTCCGGCGAGGGCGGCCGAGCCCGCCAGCAGCCGATCGTGCGTCTCGTCGTCGGCGCTCGCGAGCAGCGGTTCGAAGAGCTGCAGGGCGACCCCGAACGCGAAGTCGCTCTCGAGCTCGGACGCGCGCGCGCGCATGACGGTCACGCCGCTTCCCGCGGCGTGCTGCACGGCGGCCTCGAGCAGCGCCGTCTTGCCGATGCCGGCGTGGCCCTCGACGAGCAGCAGGTGCCCCCCGCCGGACCGCGCGACCTCGATCTGGCCCGCGATGGCCCGCAGCTCCGCCTCCCGCTCGAGCAGGACTCCCGAGCCGATGCTCGCCGCCGCGACTGGTGCGTGTTTCGTCAAAAGACTGGGGAGCCGCCCTAGTGTGCCGGGCCCCGCGGCTCTCTATAAATCAGCCTAGCGGCTGACCAGGAAGGTCAGCTGGGGCGCGCGACACTATGTCGACGAGCGCAGCATCGGCGCGCGGACTCGCACGGAGGCCTCAGGACCCGGGACCCGGACGGTCTCGGGTCCGCGTGCTTTGTGGGCCCGTGACGCCTGCGACCCCCTTGCGGACCCGGAGACGCCGGCGAGCCGTCAGCCGCGCGTCCTCACGCGGGATGTGCCCACTGCGCCTCGGCCAGGTCGCCCTCCGGCATGCCCGCGGGCGTCTCGATCTCCGGGGTGTCGCGCAGGTACCACTCGGCGTCGAGCGCGGCCTGCGTGCCCGACCCGGCGGCCGTCACGGCCTGGCGGTAGGTGTGGTCGACGAGGTCGCCGGCGGCGAAGACGCCCGGCAGCTTGGTGCGCGTCGAGCGACCCTCGGTGATGACGTAGCCCTCGTCGTCGACGTCGATCATGCCGGTGACCAGATGCGACTGCGGCTCGTGTCCGATCGCGATGAAGGCGCCCGAGATCGGGACGTCGATCGTCTCGCCGCTGACCGCTTGGCGCAGGCGCGCGTGGTCCAGCGACCCGTTCTCGCCGGCGACGAACTCCTCGGGCGCGTACGGCGTCAGCCATTCGATGTTCTCGATCGAGCGGGCGCGCTCGAGCATGATCTTCGACGCGCGGAACTCCTCGCGGCGATGCACGACGATCACCTTGGACGCGAACTTCGACAGGAAGATCGCCTCCTCCATCGCGCTGTCGCCGCCGCCGACGATCATCGTCGGCTTCTGCTTGAAGAACGCCGCGTCGCAGGTCGCGCAGTAGCTGACGCCGCGACCGCCGAGCTCGTCCTCGCCGGGGACGCAGAGCTTCTTGTGCTCAGCGCCCATCGCGAGGATGACCGTGCGGGTCCGGTGCTCCTCGTCGCCGACCCAGACGCTGTGCACGCCGCCGGGCTGCGTCGCGAACTGCACCTTCGTCGCCTCGTCGGTGATGAAGCGCGTTCCGAAGCGCTCCGCCTGATCGCGCATGTGCTGCATGAGCACGGGTCCCGTGACCCCTTCCGGGAAGCCCGGGTAGTTCTCGACCTCGGTCGTCTGCTGGAGCAGGCCACCCCACATGAACCCCTCGATCACGAGCGGCTCGAGATTCGCGCGCGACGTGTACAGCGCGGCGGTGAAGCCGGCGGGTCCCGAGCCGATGATGACGACGTTCTCGATGTCTTTGCTGGTCACTTCACAAAGGATAGCGCTGCGATTTCACGCACTCGCCGCGGCCGTGCGCTCGCCGCGCGCGCGGCGCTCCGCGTCCCAGCGCGCGACGGTCCGGCGCAGTTGGAAGTACGCGACCGCACCGGGGAGCGTCGGCAGCCAGAACGCCAGTACGCGGAAGGACAGGACCGCGAGCACCGTCAGCTTGCCGTCCACGTCGAACGCCAGGAACGCCCCGATCATCCCGCCGTCGACGCCGCCGATGCCGCCCGGAAGCGGCAGCAGGTTGCCGAGGAAGCCGACGAAGTACGCCATCACGATGACCGCCCACGGCGGCGGTTCGCCGAATGCGTGGAAGCACGCCCACAGCGTGGCGATGCTGAACCCCCAGTAGGCGATCGCCCCCAGCAGCGCGGGGTCGCGCCGGCGCGCGTGGAAGACGGCCTCGCGCATGCCCGAGGAGAACGCGGCCGGCGCGTGCGACAGGCGCTGCGCCCACCGCGCCAGCCGCCCGCCGCGCCGCGCGAAGCCCTCCAGGCGCCGCTGCAGGTCGGGCGGCACGCGCGCGAGCGCGAGCCCGACCGCGATGATCAGCAGCCCGAGGATCGCGGGGACGACGGTGATCGCGAACGGCGCGCGCCCGCCGAGCACGCCGAAGTACAGCCCGAAGCCGACCACCACGAGCGCGGCCATGTAGACGGCATACGTGAGGATCAGGAAGGCGAGCGTCTTGTCGGCGACCTTGCGGCGGTCCATCCCGGCCCGGCGCAGCGCCCACGCGGTCAGCGCGATGCCGCCCGCCCCGCCCGCGGCCAGCAGTCGCGTCGCGGCGAGCCCGGCCATCGTGATCTGGTAGCTGGCCGACAGGTCGATGCGCGTGCTGTGGCCGATGAAGACGCCGCGGAACATCGCGACGTAGCCGCCGAAGGACAGGACGGTGAACGCCAGCGCGACCGCGAGCCACCACGGATCGCCCTGGCTGACGCGCTTGCCCTTCTCCTCGATGTCGCCGAGCTGTGGCGCCACGACGACCATGAACGCGATCGTCGCCGCCAGCAGCACGCAGAGGATCACGAGCGTGCGCCGCGTCAGCTGCACACGCGGCATCGCGTCGTCGTGATCGTCCCGATCGTCTGCGGCGCGTGGAGCGGCGCCCTCCGGGGGCGTGACCTTCGTGTCCATGGCGGGATCCCTGCTCGCTGCGACGCGAGTATAGGTCTGGGGACGGACCGCACCGGGAGTGCGCGGCGGGTCCCAGCCGGCACGACCCGCGCGACGGCCGGCCGCAGCTGCCCGGCGCTCAGCCGCGCTCAGCGCGCGGAGGCCCGCACGGCGGCGGCCTCGTCGACGAGCGCCCCGATCAGCCGCGAGCGCTCGTCGGCCTCCGGATGCCACTGCACGCCGAGGCCGAAGCGGTTGCCGGGCAGCTCGATCGCCTCCGGGAGGTCGTCCATCACCGCGCGTCCGGTGACGATCAGCCCCTCGCCGAGACGGTCGATGCCCTGGTGGTGATGGGACTTCGTCGCATGCAGCTGCTCGCCCGCGGCGCGCGCGGCGAGCGAGCCGGCGAGCAGGCGCACGTCGTGGTCGGCGCCGTCGAACGTGCCGACGACACGGCGATGGTCATCGTGGCCGAGCAGCTCTGGCAGATGCTGGTGCAGCGTCCCGCCGCGGGCGATGTTCAAGACCTGCATCCCGCGGCAGATCCCGAGCAGCGCCAGGTCGCGCTCCAGCGCGCGCCGCACGAGCGCGATCTCGAACGCGTCGCGCTCCGGGACGGTGCCGACGGTCTCCGGGTGGGGCGTGGCGCCGTAGGCCTGCGCGGCGATGTCCGCACCGCCCGCGAGCATCAGCCCGTCGAGCAGGTCGAGCACCTCGTCGGGATCCTCGACGACCGCCGGATCCGGGGCGAGCAGCAGCGCCAGCCCCCCGGCACGGTGGATGGCGTCGACGTAGCTGCGCGCCAGCACGAACGCGTCGACGTCCCAGACGCTGAAGCGCACGCGCTCCAGCGGGGTGCAGATGCCGATCACCGGGCGCGACATCCGCTTCACGGTAGCCGCACGCCGGCGGCTCTCCGATCGCGCCGCGCCGGTAGCTTCCCGGCCCGTGTACGACAACCTCGAGCTCGAGCGCCGCGGCTGCGCCGCGATCATCCGCCTCGACCGCCCGGACGCGCTCAATGCGCTGAACGCGCCGCTCGCCGAAGAGCTGCTGCACGCCGTGCGGGCGGTCGCCGAGGACGACGCCGTGCGGGCGGTCTGCGTGACCGGCGCCGGGCGCGCCTTCTCCTCCGGCGGCGACCTGCGCGACATGACCTCGCGGACGCTCACGCCCGACGGGCACCCGGACGTCGAAACGGCGCTGTCCACGGTCTTCCACCCCATCCTCACCGGCCTGCGGACGATGCCGAAGCCCGTCGTCGCGGCGATCAACGGTCCCGCCGTGGGCATCGGCTGCTCGCTCGCGCTGTCCTGCGACCTTGCCATGGCGGCCGAGTCCGCGTACCTGCTGCTCGGCTTCGAGCGCGTCGGCCTCGCCCCCGACGGCGGCGCGCTCGCGCTGATCTCGGCGCGAGCGGGCGCCGCGCGTGCGGCCGAGATGGCGCTGCTCGGCGGGCGTGTCGACGCACCGAAGGCGCTGCGCTGGGGACTCGTCAACGAGGTGCTGCCCGACGGCGAGTTGATGGATGCCATGCACGTGACGCTCGACCGTCTCGCGGCCGGGCCGACGCGCTCCTATGCCGCGATCAAGCGTCAGCTCAACGGGTGGTCCTACGCCGCTCTGGACGGGCAGCTCGAGCTCGAGGCGCGGCTCCAGCAGGAGCTCGCGCGGTCCGGCGACTTCGCCGAGGGCGTCGCCGCATTCGCCGCGAAGCGCGAGCCCGATTTCCGTGGCTGACGCCACCCCCGGGGAGGGGTACGAAGCAGATGTCCGCCGCATGAATAGAATGCCCGCCGCCTTGGCTTCAGCTCGCTCCCACACCCGCCGCCGCGCCTTCGCTCTTGCCTTCGCGGCGACCCTCGTGGGAGGCCTCGTGCTGGCCAGCGGAGCGTCCGCGAGCTTCTTCGGACCGGAGTCCGGCGGCTCGCCGAACGCCGACGACGTCAGCACGCTGTTCAAGGTCGTGATGGTCGTGGCCGTGATCATCTTCGTCGGGGTCGAGGGCGCCCTCGTCTACGCGCTCGTCAAGTTCCGCGCTCGCAAGGGCGCCGTGCCCGCGCAGATCCGCGGCAACACGCGCCTCGAGGTCGGCTGGACGCTCGGCGCCGCCGCGATCCTCGTGGTGCTCGCCGCCGTCACGTTCTCGATGCTCGGCGAGATCCGCACCCCGCCGAACTCCGACGCCGACGGCTATCCGACGCCCGTCGTCGCCAACGTCCAGAACGCCTCGGCGTACCAGCCGCGCCCGCCCAACGGCCGCTCGCTGAACATCCAGGTCAACGGCCAGCGCTACGCCTGGCGCTTCACCTACCCCGGCGCGACGAACAACCGCGACGCGGTCTCCTCCTACGAGGAGATGGTCGTCCCGACGAAGACGACGGTCACGCTCGACATCGTGGCCCAGGACGTCGCGCACTCGTGGTGGATCCCGTCGCTGGGCGGCAAGTTCGACGCCGTTCCCGGCCACACGAACTTCACGTGGTTCAAGATCGAGAAGCCGGGCGTCTACCGCGGGCAGTGCGCGGAGCTCTGCGGACGCAACCACGCGGACATGGTCGCGCAGGTGCGTGCGGTCCCGCCGGCGCAGTTCAAGCGCTGGCTGCAGTCCAAGAAGGCCCAGATCCTGACGAGCGACAAGGATGCGCTCGCCCGCCGCACCGCCGACGCGAAGGCCGACGCCGCCGCGATCAAGGCTCCCTAGGAGAACCCCATGGCAGCCAC
>DASXCR010000013.1:0-6935 GCA_036491075.1 Solirubrobacteraceae bacterium | reverse complement strand
CTCGCACGCCTGGAGGCCGCACCGCCGCCGGTCGCGCGGGCCGCTGCGCACCAGCGGGTCGCCGCGCCGTGAGCCGCCTCGCATCCGTCGATAGGCACTGCGAGCGCTTGGGCCGCGCATACCAGCAGGTCGCCGAAGCCGTGAGCCCGCGGCGACGCGCTCGACGGCGGCGTACGGACGAGCGACCGTCCGCTACGCCGTCGCGGCGCGCTTCTTGCCGCGCCGCTCGAGCCGGCGCTGCTCGCGCACGCGCTGCAGGACGCCCTTGCGTCCCAGCGACTCCAGGCCGGCGTAGAGCACCTTGATCTCGCCGAAGATCTCGGCGGCGACCGCCATCTGCTGGTCGCGCGTCGGGTTCTCCACGGCGTCCCAGCGGATCGGGTCGCCGTACTGGACGGTCACCTTCGGGAACTCGCCCCTGCGCCAGTTGCGCACCTTCGACGAGCCGTAGATCGCGACCGGCACGACGGCCGCGCCGGACTCGAGCGCGAGCCGGCCGATCCCCGGCTTCGGGCGCTCGGACAGCTTGCCATCGCGCGAGCGCGACCCCTCGCAGTACATCGCGACGCAGCCGCCGCGGGCGAGGATCGTGCGCGCGGTGACGAACGGCTCCTCGTCGCGATGCCCGCGCCGCAGCGGGAAGACCCCGCCGTGCGTGTAGACCCACTGCGCCGGCGGCTGGAAGAGCTGCGACTTCGCCATGAACTGGACCTTGCGGCGGATGAAGCCCGCGAGCAGGAAGTGGTCCATGAACGAGCCGTGGTTGGGCGCGAGGATGATCGGCCCGGACTGCGGGACCTTCTCGCTGGAGATCGACCGCGCGCGGAAGAACGTGAACGCCCACAGCGTCGTGAGGATCCGCACGGCCTCGTAGACCGCGTCGGGGTCGCGCGTGCGCGTGCGCGCATGGAAGACGTCGAAGTGCTCGGCCGGACGCTCGTCGCGATGCGACTCCGCGGTGACGGCGGCGAATTGCTCGCTGCGCCTCAACTTCGCCATGTGGCGAACCTTACCCCTGCGCCCAGCGGCGAGCGCGCTGCACGGCGCGCCGCCAGTCGGCGATCAGCGCGGCCCGCTCGTCGTCGCCCATGCGCGGCTCGTAGCGGGCGCGCTCGCCGTCGCGGCGGGCGACGTCGGACTGCGTCCACGCGCCGATCCCGACGCCCGCCAGCAGCGCCGCGCCGAGCGCCGTCGTCTCGGCGATCTCGGCGACCGCGATCGGGACGCCGAGGACGTCGGCCTGGAACTGCATGAGCCAGCGGTTGACGGTCGCGCCGCCGTCGGCGCGCAGCTCGTCGAGCCGCTGGCCGGACGCGCGCTCCATCGCCTGCACGGCGTCGACGGTCTGCAACGCGATCGCCTCGAGCGTCGCGCGCGCGAGGTGCGCGCGGGTGCTGCCGCGCGTCAGCCCGACGATCGTGCCGCGCGCGTACGGGTCCCAGTGCGGTGAGCCGAGGCCCGTCAGCGCGGGGACGAAGTAGACGCCGTCGTTGGACTCAAGCGACGCGGCGAGGGCTTCGGTCTCGGCGGCGGCCTCGATGATCTGCAGCCCGTCGCGCAGCCACTGCACGCCCGCGCCCGTGACGAAGATCGCCGCCTCGAGCGCGTAGGTCGTCCGGGCGCCGATCGCCCACGCGACCGTCGCGAGCAGGCCGGGCGGTGCCGTGGGCACCGAGTCGCCGGCGTTCAGCAGCACGAACGAGCCGGTGCCGTAGGTGTTCTTGCCCAGCCCGGGGTCCAGGCAGCCCTGGCCGTAGAGCGCCGCCTGCTGATCGCCCGCGATCCCGCTGACCGGGACGCCGTCGCAGGCCGCGCCGAGCGCGCCGTCGCGGATGAGCCCGAACTCGCCGATGCTCGGCAGGACCTCCGGCAGCGACGCGCGCGGCACGTCGCCGAAGAGCGCGAGCAGGTCGTCGTCCCAGTCGCCGCGCGCGATGTCGTAGAGCATCGTGCGCGACGCGTTCGTGACGTCGGTGCGGTGCTCGCCCGTCAGCTTGAAGACCAGCCACGAGTCGATCGTGCCGAACACCGCCCGACCGTCGGCCGCCCGCTCGCGCAGCCCGTCGACGTGCTCGAGCAGCCACTCGATCTTGGTCGCGCTGAAGTACGGGTCGAGCACGAGCCCGGTGCGGGTCCGCACGAGCGCCTCGTTGCCGGCGGCGCGCAGCGCATCGCAGCGCGCGGCGGTGCGGCGGTCCTGCCAGACGAGCGCGCGATGCAGCGGCTCGCCGGTCCGTGGATCCCAGACGCAGACCGTCTCGCGCTGGTTGGTGATCCCGACCGCGTGGACTCTGGCGCCGGATGGCCGAGCGCCCGCGTCGTCGAGCGCCTCGAGCGCCACGGCTCGCGTGACGTCCCAGATCTCCGCGGCGTCGTGCTCGACCCAGCCGGGCTTGGGGAAGTGCTGGGCGAACTCGCGGTAGGCGCGGCCGATCGGCTGCGCCTCGGAGTCGAAGACGAGGCAGGTCGTGCCGGTCGTGCCCTGGTCGATCGCGAGGATCACGGCGCGGACGCTACCCGCAGCGTGCCCCGCAGCGCCGGCCGCAAGCCGGCGACAACGCGGAACAGGCCGGAACCGGGAGGAGTCGGTTCCGGCCTGCGTCCCTCGGAATTCAGGCAAACAGCCATGCGCTAGGTCAGGGCGCTACGGCTGCTCCATCGGGCTCCGCCGACGACGGGCATGACCGCCGACAGTGCTGTCATCAAGGTACGCCGCGCCCGTCCGACGTCCCTTCGACGAGCGTCCAAATCCTCGGCCCGGCGCTTCGACACGCGGGAGGGCGCTGGACGAAGGTCCCATCGCGCATGCCAGGCCACGCAAGTACCGTTGCGCACGCACGGGACCGCAGCGACGAACGCAAGGACCGGCCGCATGAACGCACGGCTCGCAGGACGTGGCGCGGGATGCGCGCTCGCGACGACGATCGTCGCGCTGGCCGCCGCGATCCCGGCACGCGCGGCACAGCGCGTCGCGGCCGGCTCCGGCTTCACCCGCACGAGCGCCGCCGTCGCCGCCGTGCCCGCGAACGTCGCGACCGCGCGGCGCAGCGAGCGCGCGAAGCTCGGCCCGCTCGGGCTGTTGCAGGTGCAGCCGGGCAGCGGCGCGATCCGCGACTTCGGCCGCCTCGACGGGCTGCTGACGTCCGCGAGCTCGCGCCCGGCCGCGGACATCGCGCTGGACTACGTGCGCGCGCGACCGGCGATCTTCGGCCTCGACGCCACCGACCTCGCCGGCCTGAAGCTCGTGCACGACTACAGCGCCGCCGGCATCGAGCAGGTGCGCTGGGAGCAGAGCTACGACGGCATCCCGTCGATCGACAGCGCGCTGACCGCGAACCTGACCGCGAACGGGCGGCTCGTGAACGTCGTCGGCGCGCCGGTCCACGACCTCGCGCCCGATGCGGTCACGCCGAGCATCAGCGCCGAGGACGCCTATGCCGCGGCGGCGCGCGGCGTCGGCGGCCCCGCGCGCGCGGCGCGGTCGGCCTCGAGCTCCGCGCAGCGCACGACGAGCTTCGCCGGCGGCGGCAGCGCGAAGCTCGTCATCTACGACGCCGCGCTCGCGCGGCTGGGCTGGCGGCTGCTGATGCCGGTCGACGGCACGCACGTCTACGACGTCGTCGTCGACGCGAGCACGGGCGTCGTGCAGCGCGCGCAGAACCTCGTGAAGTCCGTTGCGGTCACCGGCCACATCTACCGCAACTACCCCGGCGCCCCGGTCGGCGGCACCGCCGAGAACATCGACCTCAGCCCCTACGTGACGAGCGCCACGACGCTGCTCGGGCCCGACGCGCACACCTTCACCGACGCGCAGGACACGGTCCACGGGCCGGACGACCCGATTCCCACAGGCCCCGGCGTCGAGGTCGTCCCGGGCACGTACGACATCAGCGACCCCAACACCGCCGGCTGCATGCCGCTCGTGTGCATCTGGAAGGCCGGCACGCCGAACTCGTGGGCGGTCAACCGGTCCGCCGACGCCGAGCAGCTGCAGTGGTTCGTCTCGAACTTCCACGACTACCTGGAGAAGACGCCGGCGATCGCCTTCGACGCCGCCGCCGGCAACTTCGACGGCAGCGACCGGCTGCTCGCGCAGAACATGGACGGCGCGAACACCGAGGGCGGCCTGCCCGACTCCGACCACGTCGACAACGCGAACATGGCGACGTACCCCGACGGGACGTCGCCCGAGATGCAGATGTACCTCACCGACACGCCCACCACGCACCCGGCGAGCACGGCGTTCGACGCGGCGGTCGTCTACCACGAGTACTCGCACGGCCTCGTCGAGCGCACGATCGACGACGCGACCGGCTTCGGGGCGCTCGGCGGCGCGCAGGGCGGCGCGCTGGACGAGGGACTCGCGGACTTCTACTCGATCGACTACCTCGTCGGCCAGGGTCTCGAGACCGACGTCGCCGCAACGCCCGACGTGACGTTCGGCAAGTTCGCGTTCGGCGGCGAGCTGCGGACCGAGCCGACGGACTGCCCGGTCCCCACGGACCCGTCGATCCTCGACGCGACCTGCAACGGAGGCGACACGCCGCACTACGGCGGCTACACGTACGCCGACTTCGGCCACGTCGCCGGCGACCCCGAGGTCCACGCCGACGGCGAGATCTGGACGCAGACGATGTGGCAGCTGCGACAGCTGCTGATCAGCCGCAGCGACGCCGCCGGCGACGCCGAGGTTCGTCAGCTGATGACCAACGGCATGCGCCTCGCGCCGCCCAACCCGAGCTTCCTCGACCTGCGCAACGCGGTCCTGCAGGCCGCGGCGGCGTCGCTGCCAACGACGATCGACGATATCTGGACGGTGTTCGCCGACCGCGGGATGGGCTACTTCGCCTCGACGACGGACGCGTCCGACCTGTCGCCGATCGCCGACACGCACATGCCGCCCGCGACCGCCGCCGCGACCGGCACGCTGTCGGGAACGGTCACGGACGCGGCGACGGGAAGCCCCGTGGCGGGGATCACGGTCGCGGTCGCGGGCCACGACAGCGGCGTCGGGCCGCAGCTGTCGGCGACGACGAGCTCCAGCGGCGCCTACACGATCTCGACCGTCGCGCCCGGCACGTACCCGCTCGTCCGCGCGCGCGGCGGCGGCTACGCGGGCCAGGCATCGAACGTCGCGGTCGCGGCCGGGCCGGCGGTGACGACGCAGAGCTTCAGCCTGCGGCGCGACGTCGCGGCCGCCGCAGCCGGCGCGCAGATCGCGAGCGCGACCGGCCCGGACTACTCGGAGGCCGGATGCGGACCGGCGGGCCTGATCGACGAGGATCCGCAGGTCGTCTGGGGCACCTCGACCCCGAGCGATCCCCACTTCCCCGGGGTCAAGGAGATCGTCGTGGCGCTGCCCGCGGCGACGAACCTCACCGCGATCCAGATCGACCCGGCCGCCGGCTGCGGCGACGACCCCTCCGCGAGCCTCGGCCAGTACGAGGTGCTGGTCTCGGCGAACGGCTCGACGTACACCTCGGTCTCGAGCGGCACGTTCAGCGCCGCGGACGACGGTCGCGACAACGCGATCTCGCTGAGCACGATGCCGGCCGGCACGCGCGACGTCAAGCTCATCGCCAAGACCTCGCAGGACGCGAGCGCCGACGGCGCCGGCGAGCACTTCATCGACGTCAGCGAGCTGCGCGCGTACGGCACCCCGACGCCAGTCGTCACGCCGCCCCCGCCGCCGCCCGCGGCGATCACGCCGCCACCGCCCGCCGTGATCACGCCGCCACCACCGCCACCACCACCGCCGTCACCGGACATCACGCCGCCGGCGTTCAGGCTGTCCGGTGCCACGATCCAGAAGCTCGGCTCGAGCGTCAAGGTATCCGTGACGTGCCCGAGCGAGGCCTGCACGGCGTCGGCGCGGGCGACGATCCGCGTTCCCGCGACGCGCGGGCACAAGGCGAAGACCTACAAGCTCGCCGCGACGAAGGGCGCGAGCGTCGCGAAGGGGAGGGTCGTCGCCCTCACGCTGAAGCTCGCGTCCGCGACGCGCTCGGCGGTCCTGCGCGCGCTGAAGGCTCACAAGCGCGTGAGCGCGAGCGTCGCGGTGACGTCGAAGGACAAGGCGGGCAACAGCGTCACGGGCAAGCGGAGGGTGCGCTTCAAGCGCTGATGTCAGCGGCGGCTGAGGTAGACCGCCACGAAGTCGCCGAGCTGGCGGCCGCGATGCACGAACCCGCGCCATGTCTTGCCGGTCGCGCGGTGCGCGAGGTCGAGCTGCACCTCCTCGAGCACGAATCCCGCGCGCGCCGCGTCGACCGTCATCCCGATCTCCATGCCGAAGCGCGCCGCGAACGGCACGACCGTCGCGAACGCCGGGCCGCTGAGCGCGCGCTGGCCGGAGATCGGGGCGCGCAGGTCCAGGCCCGTGAGCGAGCGGATCGCGCGGTGCGCGAAGCCGACCGCGAAGCCGAAGCCGCCGCCCACGCGCGCGCTGAAGACGGCGACGGCGAGGTCGCAGCGGCCGGCTCGCACCGCCTCGGCGAGCGCGGGCAGCTGGGCGGCGCTCTCGGCGAGGTCGCCGTCGCACAGGACGAAGACGGGCGGATCGGGCTCGAGCGCGCGGCTCAGCACGGTGCGCGCGGCAAGCGTCGCCGCGCCGCCCTTGCCGATCACGCGCTCGCTGCGCACGACGCGCGCCCCCGCGGCGGCGGCGACCTGCGACGTGGCGTCGATCGAGCCGTCGTCGGCGACGAGCACCTCGGCGCCCGGGAACGCCGACGCCAGGGCGGCGAGCGTGTCGGGCAGGCGGTCGGCCTCCTCGTGGGCCGTGACGATGATGATCGTGTCGGTGCTCATCGCCGCGGCAACTCTCGCAGACGAGCCGTCCAGGGCGGCGGCTACGCTGCCGGCAGCCTTGCACCGGATCTGTTTGACGAGGAGGAGTTCGTGGTTGAAGTCGAGGCCCACATCACGGGCATCGT
>DASXCR010000012.1:0-1778 GCA_036491075.1 Solirubrobacteraceae bacterium | reverse complement strand
CCGCTGGTCGCGGCGCCGGCGGCGGCGTTCGCCAACGGCGCGCTCACGCATGCGTTCGAGCTCGACAACCTCACCTCGCCCGGCTCCGGCGTGCATCCGGGCGCGACGCTGTTGTCGCCCGGGCTCGCGGTCGCGCAGGAGCGCGGATTTGGGGGACGCGACCTGCTGACCGCGTTCGTCGCCGGCGCCGAGGTGATGATCCGCATCGGCCGCGCCACCAAGCACACGAACGAGCAGCGCGGCTTCCATGCGCCCGGCACCACCGGCCCGTTCGGCGGCGCGATCGCGGTCGGCAAGCTCTGCGGCTTCGACGCCGGCAAGCTCACCAACGCGCTCGGCATCGCGGGCTCGCTGTCCTGCGGGCTGATGGAGTTCGCCCGCTCCGGCACCGGCGCCATGGTCAAGCGGCTGCATCTCGGCCGCGCGGCGGAGAGCGGCGTGCTCGCCGCCGGCCTCGCCGAGGACGGCTTCACGGGACCGGTGAGCGTGATCGAGGGCGAGCACGGTTTTCTGCGCGTGTTCTGCCGCGATTTCGACGAGGGCGAGCTGCTGCGCGGCCTCGGCGAGACCTGGTCGAGCCGCACCATCCTGATGAAGCGGTTCGCCTGCCACATCTCGGCGCACACGTCGGTGCAGGCGATCCTCGACCTGCGCGCCGAGCACGGCTTTGCCGGCGCCGACGTCGCGGCGATCCGCATATACGGCAACGAGAAGATGGCCAAGGTCAACAACATCCCGCGTCCGAAGGATGTGATGATGTGCCAGTACTCGATCCCGTTCAGCGTCGCGCTGGCGCATTTCCGCGACCCGCGCGATCCGCGCAGCTACGACGAGAGCGCGTTCAACGATCCCGCTATCCGCTCGCTCGCCGAGCGCGTGACCATCGGGCTCGCGGGCGGGCAGCACGACCACGCGACGCTGCGCGCCGACGTCGAGGTCGAGCTGCGCGACGGCCGCGTGCTCAAGAAGACGGTCGCCGATTTCAAGGGCACTCCCGAGAGCCCGCTCAATCGCGTGGACGTGCGCGAGCGCTTCATGCTGCTCACGCGCCACTGCAACGCAAGCCACATGGAGCGCGTGCTGGCGCGGCTGCAAAACCTCGAGAACGAGACGAGCCTCGACTGGCTTGGCGTCGACGCGGCCGCGAAGGCCGCCTGAGCGTGGCAGCGCGCCGGACGGCGGACGACGCGGGCGCGGTCGAAGCGGCCGCGCGCATCCTCGGCGCCGGCGGCCTCGTGGCGTTCCCGACCGAGACGGTCTACGGGCTGGGCGCCGACGCGACCAACGCGGCGGCGGTGGCAAAGCTCTACGCCGCCAAAGGCCGCCCCGCGTTCAATCCGCTGATCTCGCACGTGGCCGAGGCTGCCGCCGCGCGCGCGCTCGCGCGCTTCGACGCGGCGGCGGAGACGCTCGCGGCCGCGTTCTGGCCGGGACCGCTGACGCTGGTGCTGCCGAAGGCGCCGTCGTGCCCGGTCGCGGAGCTCGCGACCGCCGGGCTCGACAGCCTCGCGGTGCGCATGCCGGCGCATCCGGTGGCGCGCGCGCTGATCGCGGCGCTCGGCCGGCCGGTGGTCGCGCCCTCGGCCAACCGCTCGGGGCATGTGTCGCCGACCACGGCCGCGCATGTGCTCGCCGATCTCGGCGAACGCATCGACCTCGTGCTCGACGGCGGGCCGGCGCGGGTCGGCGTCGAGTCGACGATTTTGGCCTGCCTCGACGGCGACGTGACGCTGCTGCGCCCGGGCGGCCTGCCGCGCGACGCGATCGAGCGCGCGCTC
>DASXCR010000011.1:0-26968 GCA_036491075.1 Solirubrobacteraceae bacterium | reverse complement strand
ACGACACCGCCTTCGGCAGCGACGAGGACCTCGAGCACGGCGAACTGCTTGCGGGTCAGCGCGACGTAGCGGCCGTCGCGGTAGATCTCTCGGCGAAACGGATCCAGCCGCAGGCCTGCGATCTCGCGCACGGGCGGCCGGTTGTGGCCGCGCCTGCGGTCGAGCGCTCGGAGCCTGAGCACGAGCTCCTGCAGCTCGAACGGCTTGGTGAGGTAGTCGTCGGCACCGAGCTCGAACCCGGAGGCCTTGTCGTCGAGACGGTCGGCGGCGGTGAGCATGAGGATCGGCAGGCCGCTGCCGGAGGCGACGATGCGCTTGGCGATCTCGTCACCGGAGGGCCGAGGGATGTCTCGGTCGAGGACCGCGATGTCGTAGGCGTTGACGCTCAGCAACTCCAGGGCGGTGGCGCCGTCACCGGCGATGTCGGTCGCGATCGCCTCCAGGCGCAGGCCATCGCGGATCGCCTCCGCCATATAGGGCTCGTCCTCGACGAGCAGCACGCGCATGCGCCGATGCTACGAGCCCGCACATATCGTCGGCGTATCGAAAACCCCATACGTGCTGGCAACACCGCGCTGCCTTGACTGCAGGCGTGAGCTACGGCGAGCCAGCACGTACAGCGACCCGTCCGATTCGCATTCGCAGGATCCGCGTCGCCGGGCTGCTGGTCGTCATCGCGGCGATCGGCGTCCTCGGCCACCAGTTGCCGACGTCCTCGTCCTCGTCGGCCGCATCACCGATCGCCGTCCTTCGCAGCGAGGGCCGTGGCGCGCTCGGCGCGGCTGACGGTGGCGTCCCCACGGGGCCGCGTACGGGCTATGCCAGATCTATGCCAACGAGGCGTGGCACTACGAACTGCGCCCCGAGGCCGTCGCTCAGGGCTGCCCGCCCATGTACTCCGACCCTACGCAGGATCCAAGGATGCAGCGGTGACTCGCAAGCGCCCGCAAGCAGCCGCTGTGAACGCAAACCCACACATATGGAGCAGACATGAGTAGAAACCTACGGCCGTTGGTCGCCCTCGCGCTCGTCGCTGTGATCGGCCTGATCAGCGCGGGCTGTGGTTCGAACGCACCTTCCGAGACCGGCACTGCCGGCAGTTCGGGCACCGCCGACAGCTCCGCCAGCGCCAGCAGCGCTGACACCGCCGCCACCAGCAGCGCCACCGATCAGGACAAGGCGGTGAAGTTCTCCGAGTGCATCCGGGGCCACGGTGTTCCCCATTTCCCCGACCCTGATGCCAAGGGCGAGTACGTCTTCGGGATCGACGTGAGCCCTGCGGTGTGGCAGAGGGCCGTCGCCGCGTGCAAGGCGCTGGAGCCACCGGGGGCGTTGAGTGCCAAGCGCAGCCCCAAGCAGCAGTCGGCAGCGCTCAGGTTCGCCGGGTGCATGCGCGGGGACGGCGTGAAGGACTTCCCGGACCCCGTCAACGGCGACCCCCTCGTCGACACGACCAAGATTCCGTCCTCCAACCAGCCCGGTGGCATGACCATCCTCAACGCCGCGATGAAGAAGTGCGGCTCGGTGCTGGGACTGGCAGCGGGGGGCCAGGGCGGATGAGGCCCAAGCGCCGGGTGCTGACGGCTGCCGGCGCCCTCATCGTCGTAGCCGCCGGCGGCGGGATCCTGCTCTCCGGCGGCCAGGAGGCGTCGGCGGGCCCTGCGGCGGCGTCGGTGAGCAGCGCGCCGGTGCAGAAGGGCAAGCTGTCGGCGGCCGTCTCCCAGGATGGGACCCTGACCTACCGGGCGCGGCCCGACGGCTCGCCGTTCTCGGCGATCAACCACGCACGTGGCACGTACACCGCGCTACCCGAGGTGGGCGACGAGGTCGACTGCGGCGACGTGCTGTATCGCGTGGACGACCGGCCGGTGCTGCTGCTGTGCGGCACCCTCCCGGCCTACCGCGCGCTGCATGTGGGCGATGGCGGTCAGGACGTCCATCAGCTCAACCGCAGCCTGCACCTGCACGGCGCCGGCGGCGCCTTCACCGCGAAGACGCAAAGCGCGCTCGAGGCGCTGCAGCGCCGCCGCCACGTTCACGTGACCGGCGCGCTTGCGCTCGGTGACGCGGTGTTCCTGCCTGCGGCGGTGCGGATCGCCAAGGTCGCCGGCGAGCTCGGCGGTCTCGCGCAGCCGGGCGCGCAGGTGCTGACCGCGACCTCGGACACGCTGCACGTGCAGGTGAACCTCGATCCCTCCGATCAGGGCCAGGTCAAGCGGGGAGATCGCGCGCAGATCACGTTGCCGGGCAACACGACGCTGACGGGCAAGGTCGACGGGTTCGGCAGGGTCGCCGAGTCCGCCGGCCAGGGCGCCAGCGCCGCCGCCGCGACCATCCCCACCTACATCAGCCTCGACGACCCCGCCAAGGCGGGCGGGCTCGATCAGGCTCCGGTCGGCGTGGACGTCACCACCGCCGGAGTGGACAGCGCGCTGAGCGTCCCCGTCACAGCGCTGGTGGGCAAGTCCGGCGGCGGCTTCGCGGTCGAGGTCGTGCGCGCTGGCGCGCGACGAGACCTGGTCGCGGTGCACGTCGGACTGTTCGACACCGCCGGCGGGCGCGTCCAGGTCGAGGGCGCCCTTCGCGCCGGCGATCGAGTCGCGGTGCCATCGCTATGAGCGCAACGGTCCTGCAGCTCGATGCTGTGACCAAGGTGTACGGCGAGCAGCCGCCCGTGGCCGCGCTGCGCGGGGTGTCCTTCTCCGTGCAACGCGGCGAGCTGGTGGCGATCGTCGGGCCCTCCGGCTCGGGCAAGTCCACGCTGCTGCACATCATGGGCACGCTGGAGCGCCCCACCAGCGGCGTCGTGCGCATCGGCGGGGTCGACGCCGCGCAGCTGGAGGACCGCGAGGTGTCGCGGCTGCGCGCGCACCAGATCGGCTTCGTCTTCCAGCAGTTCTTCCTGGCCGAGCACGCCACCGTCCGCGAGAACGTCGCCGACGGGCTGCTCTACGCCGGCGTCCCGGCCGCCGAGCGACACGCGCGCGCCGACGAGGCGCTGCAACGGGTCGGCCTGACCGACCGCGCGAGCTTCAAGCCCACCAAGATCTCCGGCGGCCAACGCCAGCGCGTGGCGATCGCCCGGGCACTGGTCGGGCGCCCGGCGATCGTCCTGGCCGACGAGCCGACCGGCAACCTCGACAGCAGCACCGGTCTAGCGATCATGGAGCTGCTGCACGAGCTCAACGCCGCCGGCGCCACGATCCTCGTGATCACCCACGACGCCGCTCTGGCCGAGCGGATCCCCCGCCAGATCCGCATGCTGGACGGCCAGGTCATCTCCGACGTCGGAGCCGCCGCATGAGCGCCCCGGCCGCAGGGCTGTCGCCGCGCGACAGCCTGCGGGTGGCCAGCGCGGGTCTGCGCGCCCGCCCGATGCGCGCCGCGCTCTCGGCCCTGGGGATCGCAATCGGCACCGCGGCGATCGTGGCGATCCTCGGCCTGTCGTCCTCCTCGCAGGCCGGGCTGCTCGCCGAGATCGATCGGCTCGGGACCAACCTGCTGACCGTCGAGGCCGGCCAGAGCATCACCGGCCAGGAGGCCAAGCTGCCCGTCGAGGCGCCCGGACGGATCACCCTCCTCGACGATGTCCGGCAACTGGCCGACACCGGCCTGATCAAGGACCAGAGCGTCTATCGCAGCTCGCTGATCCCGGCGGCCAACAGCGGCGGTCTGCAGGTGCGCGCCACCGCCCTGAACCTGCTGTCCGTGCTGAACACCGACGTCGCGCGCGGCAGCTGGCTGAACGCGGGCACCGCCCGCGAGCCGGTCGTCGTGCTCGGCGCGGTGGCTGCTCAGCGCCTGGGCATCGACCGCGTCCACGCCGATCAGCGGATCTGGCTGGGACACCAGTGGTTCAACGTCGCGGGCATCCTCGAGCCCTCACCGCTGGCGAGCGACATCGACGTCAGCGCGCTGGTCGGCTATCCGGCCGCCCAGCGGTATCTCGGCTACCTCAGCCTCGTCCGCGGCGAGCAGCGGGCCGGCCCCCCCAGCACGATCTACGTCCGCGCCGCCACCGGCCACGAGGCCGCCGTCCAGGCGCTGCTCGCGCCGACCGCCAACCCGCAGGCGGCCGACGAGGTCAACGTCAGCCAGCCGTCTGACGTGCTCACCGCCCGGGCCGCGGCGGCGGGGGCGTTTGACAGCCTCTTTCTCGGGCTCGGCGTGGTGGCGCTGATCGTGGGTGCCGTCGGCGTCGCCAACATCATGATCATCTCCGTTCTGGAACGCCGCTCGGAGATCGGCCTGCGTCGCGCCCTCGGCGCGACGAAGGGCCAGATCCGAACGCAGTTCCTCGCTGAGTCGATCCTGCTCGCCGTCATCGGCGGCGTCGTCGGCGTGCTGGCCGGGGCCGCGGCGACGGTCGTGTACGCCAGCTCGAAGAACTGGGCCGTCGTGATCCCCGCCGAGGCGTGGGTTGGCGGCATCGCCTCGGCCATCCTGATCGGCGCGTTCGCCGGCCTGATGCCGGCGATTCGAGCGTCTCGGATGTCGCCCACCGTGGCACTGCGAACGACATGAGCGCGACTGCCGTCGTCGTCGGCGCCGGACCACGATCCGGCCGCTCCGCCGGGTTGGGACGCCGACGACGAATCCGCAGCCGTTGCCGCGTGCAGGCGATCAGCTCTCAGCCTCGCTCGTCGGGGTGTCCTGCTCCCTCGAAGCTGAGCTGCCAGGAGACGCCGAAGCGGTCGGTGACCCAGGCGAAGCGCTCGCTGAAGGGGTAGCGGTCGAGCGCCATCAGCACCGTGCCGCCGTCGCCGAGGCGCGCGAACATCCCGTCCACGGCGTCCGCGGACGCGGCTCGCACCGCGATCGAGATCGCGGGGGTGAACGTGAACGGATGCACCGCGGGGCTGTCGATGCAGCGCACCGTGCGGTCGCCCAGGCGCAGCGTCGCGTGCTTGACCGTGCCCTCGCCGGGCTCGCCTGCGCCGTAGCGCTCGATCCGCTCGATCCGCGCGGGGAAGAAGACCGAGGCGTAGAAGCGCATCGCGCAGCTCGTCCTCGCCCCAGCCGTGGGCGAGCAGGTGCGGCGGTTCGTAGGCGGTGACCCGGCCATCTGCGAATGCGTCGCCGTGGGGCGCAAGGTAGTCGACGCGTCCCCCGACGGGCCGCTGCAGCTCGAAGGGCGAGGGATGCCAGCGGCGCAGGTCGTCGGGCTCCGTGAGCGCGGCCCAGACACGTTCGATCGGGTGATCGAGGACGCGTTCGAAGCGCAGCACCGCGCGGCCTTCTTCGTCTTGGAGGACGGCATCGGCGAGCATCGGCATCGGATCAGCTCCCTTCGTCGAGGTGGCGTTCGAGGGCGTCGAGGCTGGAGCGCCAGAGCTCGCGGTAGGGCGTCAGCCGCCGATCGAGCTCGAGCAGGCGCTCCGGGCGCAGCGCGTAGCGCCGGCGCTGACCGTCGGGCGTGCACGAGACCATCGCCGCATCGCGAAGGATCCTCAGGTGCCGCGAGGTGTTCGGCTGGCTGAGCCCCGCCGCTTCGGACAGCGCGCCGACGGTCTTGGGCCCGGCGGCCAGCGCGTCGAGCAGTGCTCGGCGGGCGGGATCGGCGACTGCCTCGAACGCAGTCATGGGCATATCTAACGTCACGATCGTCGCGCTCGTCGACGCGAGCGATCCGACTGCGACGATCGAGGATCGGGCGAGTCGGTCGGCGCCGAGACGGTGGCGGCGGCTTGACCGCAGGCATGGGGCGTCGCTCCTGGCCTGTCAGGAGATCGGGCGCAAGCCCGAGGTCGCAGGCACGATCTGACAAGGAAAGGGGCCATCGTGGCGCGAAAGCGACCGCACGCCTCCAGCGCCCCACCCGCCCGTTCGATCAGCCAGCTCAGCGAACCTGCTGCGCTCACGCATGCCGAGGCTCACGCGCTTCGGCGCAGCGCACCGCTCACGTCTGACGAGTTCAAGGCGCTGCGACGCGTGGCCGAGAAGGGCATCAACCTCCTTCGGCACGTCTGGCGGCGCCCACCGGTCGTCGCAGACCGGCCTTGGGCGCGGGCGAGCGTCAGCACGTCCTCGAGCGGCCGATGGGCGCCCAGACGATGTACGCGGCGTTCTGCGGCGGGCTGCGCGCGGGCAGCTACACCTTGCTCACGCATGACGCCATCCGGGAGACGGACGTGCAGATCCAGGCAGCGACGATCGCAACGCTCGACCGGCGGGCCGCCTGACGCGTCGCATCGCGCTTGACTTCCGGCGGGAGCAGCGGAGAGTATGGGCCTCGCAAACGGGATCGCGGCGAGTCTGGCCGGCCGGCACGCGACCGAACAGGGGGTTGTCGAGCCAGATGCCCAGCCGTGTCGTATCCGTGTGCTCAGGCGTGATCGCGTCGCCGTCCGCGGCGGCCGTCCATGTCGCGCCGTTGCCCGGCGAGATCGCGGATGCGTCCGTCTGACCCCGGCTTCGGTGCGCCGCGGTCGCACGAGTCATTCGCGTCGGCGTCCCGCGTGCCGCGAGACGGCGAGGATCGTCGAGCTGCTGCCGGCGCCGAACTCGCGGCGATCATCCGTCGTGCGGAGACGCTCGGCATCCCCGCTTGGCGCGTCGCGGTCGCCCTCGGCGTGGCGCTGCCGGTCGCCGTGGCGCGGTAGCGCCCGCGCCGGCGCGCGTCAGGGCAGGTGCGTCCAGTCGACGCGTGGGCTTGCGGTGCTCTCGCGCCGGCGCGAGAGGAGGAACGCGGCGAGCGCGAGCACGACGGCAAGCTCGACGCAGGCGGCGAGCACGACGGCGGTGCGAAGCGTCGGCTCGGAGTAGTCAAACAGCGTTCCCGTGCGGGTGACCGCGAGCGACACGAGCGCGCCGAGCGTCATGCCGACGGCGGCGAGCGACGCGAGCACGGCGACGAACCCCCGCGAACCGGCCAGCACCAGAGCGATCGCGGCGGCCGCGACGGCGTTGACGACGAACAGCGTGTCGATCGTCGGGACCGCGTGCAGCGGTCCCTCGTACTGCTGCAGGTGGATGGCGCCCTCGACGAGCAACAGCGCGACCGCGGCCAGGCGCATGCCGTCGGAGGATGACCAGGCGCGGCGGCGTTTCACTTGACGATCACCGTGGCCTTCATGAATGGGTGGAACTGGCAGATGTAGGCGTAGACGCCGGGCTTGCGCAGGGTCACGGTCTTGGTCTGACCCTGTTTGATGGTGCCGGTGTCAAACGCCCCTGTCGCGGTGTCGGTGGCGGTGTGTGCCGTCGAGTCGCGGTTGACCCAGGACACCTTGGCGCCGGCCCTGACGGTCACGGTCTCGGGCTTGAACTTGTAGTCGGCGATGTCGATCGTCACGCCTGCGCCCGACGCGGGCTGCGACGATGCGACAGCCGCCATGCCGGAGCCGCTCGAGGCGTCGCTGCTCAGCAGGACGATGAGCGTGGCGCCGACGGCGATCGCGACCGCCGTCAGGGTGACCGGCAGCAGGACGCGGCGATCGTTGAGGAACTTCTGCATGTGCGACCTCGGGTTGAGCTGTCAGCGGGCAGGGTGGCGGCGTGGGCGCACGAACGATGAGCCCCGGCGTCCACGAGGCGCCGGGCGCGTTTGGATGGTGGGGCGGCGCGCGTGAAGCCGCGGGTCGCCACGGCGCCGGGGGACGCTCAGCGACGTCGCGCCAGCGCGATCTCCGGGACTGCCGGTCGGGCGTGCTGGTTCGTCGCCGCTTCGGTGTCGATCATCGTCAGGTACTGCGCTTCCGACCGGCGCCCGGATCACGCGCCGGCCCACCCATCGGCGCCCAAGGCGGCGCAGTGGGCTACGTCGCGCCCCGACGGGCTGGCGGAGGTCGTCGGCTTCAGATCACCACGGAGACGGCGAGCCTTCATGATCGCCTCGCGAGGGCTACGAGGCCGGACCATGCCGCTCGCCGGTCAGGCGCCTGCCCGTCTCGCTCGGGCTGCTCGGGCGAGGGTCAGCAGCGTTCCGCCGGTGAGGATCACGGCGATGACGACGGCGAGATTCTGCGGGTAGTCGTGCGGCAGCAGCGACGGGTTGTCGGGGCGGCGGCCGACCGCTTTGAGGACCGGCACGCTCATGACTACGACGATCGCGCAGACGGTGAGCGTCGCCTGCATGCCGGCGCGGATCGCAACCGGCAGCAGGCGCGCGAGCACCAGTCCGGCGGCGAGGACGGCGGGGGCGACGAGCGCGTCGTGCAGGATCAGCGGGCCCGCGATCCACTTCAGGACGTCAAGCGGCACGGTCTGCGCCGAGTTGCGCAGCAGTCCGTACAAGCCGAACGCGAAGACCGCCCCCCCGACCGCGAGGCCCAGGCGCAAGGCGGTTGCGGATGGGTCCGGCGCGTCGTGCGGGGTGTTGCGCTCGACGGTTGCCATGCCTAGATCCGTGCGTGCAGTGTCGTGACCCACTTGGTCTGCAGGACGCCGGGCCGGTTGGGGGCGATGAGGCGGCACGGGAAGCCGTGGTCGAGGTGCAGCGGCTCGTCGTTGATGTCCAGCGCGAGCAGCGTGTGCTCGTGGCCGGCGACGATCGTGTTGAGCGCCGAGCTGCGGTAGCTGCCGCGCGTCTGCATCGACGTCACGACGACCTCGGCGCCGTCGGCGGCGCCGGCACGCGCCAGCAGGTCGGCGATCCGCACCCCGCCCCAGCGCGCGCCCGCGCTCCAGCCCTCGACGCAGGTGATCGGCAGCTCGACCTCGTGCTGAGTCATGGCGCGCAGGTCGGCGAGTGAGAGCTCGAGCGGTTGCGCGACCGCGCCGTCGATAGTCAGCCGCCAGTCGGCGTCGCGCGCGGTCTGCAGGACCCCGGCGCCGTTGGCGGTGCGGTTGACGGGGATGCCCTGCGGGCCGATGTCGGGCACCCGCGGAGCAAGCGCGGCGAGGCCCTCGAGCGGCCGGAACGTCTGGCCGACGGTCGTGATCGTGACGGCGGCGACCGCGGCGCCGGCCGTCCACAGCAGTCCGCGGCGGCTGAGCTCGCCCCTGGCGGGGGCTGGGTCGGTGGACCGCTGCAGCGGCGTGCGCAGCGCGCGTCGCGTCTGCGTGAGCTTCGCGCCGATATGGATCACCAGGACGCCCATCAGCATCCATCCCGTCCAGAAGTGCGTGACGGTGAAGTTGAACTGCCACGGATACCAGCGTGTCGTGTTGGCCAGGCCGCTGAAGAGCTGAAAGAGCGCGAGCGCGACGAGTGGGGCGACGAACATGCGCTCGGTCGCGTGAGCGGCGTTGCGTGCCGGCGGCCAGGTGAATAGCAGCGGGTAGACGGTCCACAGCTTCAGCAGCAGCAGCGGGGTCGAGGCGATGCCGGCGGTGACGTGGACGCCCTGCGTGATCCGGTACAGCCAGCTCGGGGACGCAGGGGTGGAGAGAAAGCCGACATCTAGCGGATGCTGTGCGAAATGAGAGGCCAGGCCGGTGGCGAAGCAGGTGACAAACGCGACGCCCAGTGCCATGCCGAGCCGGGCGGCGATGCGCTCATCGTGCAGGCGGTTGGAGAACGCCCCCTCACCGAAGGGCCCGGTCGGGCGGTGGGCCTCCAGCCGTTTGGCGACGAAGGCGACGGGGTCCTCGGGGTGCTTCATGCGGACCCGTCGGCGACGAGTCGCGCGAACCATCGGTGCTCGTGATCCCAGCGCTCGGCGATGCTGAAGCCGGCCGCACGCGCCGGAGCCTCGACCGCGTCGATGCCGACGTAGGCCCACGCGAAGGGGTGCGAGCGCTGGCCGGCGTATTCGAGGTGGATGTGCTCGCTGGTCGCGGCGACGCCGGGCGAGGCGAGCTCGACGAGCACCTCGCCGCCGGGGCGCAGCAGGTCGCGCAGGCGGGCGAGCAGCGCCTCGGGCGTCCCGCCGATGCCGATGTTGCCGTCCAGCAGCAGCGCGCTGCCCCAGGTTCCGGCCCCGGGGATGCGACTGAACACGGAGCCCTCGATCGCGGGTGCGCCGCGCAGCCGGGCGACGCGCACCGCGGCCGGGGCGATGTCGACGCCGAGCGCGAGGTGCCCGCGGCGGGCGAGGGCGAGCACGTGGCGGCCGGGGCCGCAGCCGACGTCGAGCACCGGTGCCTGGGCGCGGTCGAGGACCGCCTCGTCGGCGGCCGTCAGCGGGCCGAGCCAGGTATCGAGCGCGAAGGCCAGCACGCTGCCGTCGGGCCGGCGGGCGGCGAGAGACGGTGCCTCGTCGGCGAGCGCGAGGCCGTAGATGTCCGTTGCCGTCGGGGTCATGCCGCGACGCGCGTGCGGTCGAGGTCCATCGCCGCGAGCGTGCGCGCGAAGCGGGTCTGCGGGGCCGTGGCGGCGACCGCGTAGGCGTCGGCGATCTCGTCGACGTCGCGCAGCGGCGGCAGTTCGCGTGTCCGGAGGCCGAGCGCGCGCAGGCGCTCGCGCTGCACGGCGCATGTCGTCGGCGCGCTCATCGGCACGCCGGCGAAGGCGCCATCGTCGGCGTGGCCCAGGCCGATCGCCCAGTAGCCGCCGTCCGGCGCGGCGCCGAGGACCGCATCGGCGGCCCGCAGTTCGGTGAGCGCCTGGGTGAGCAGGGCGCGAGTGACCTGCGGCGTGTCCATGCCGACGACGAGCATCTCGCCGTCGATGTCGCGGAAGGCGGCGGCGAGCCGCTCGCCGAGGCCGGCCCCGCGCTGGGCGATGACCTCGAAGTGCGGCGGCAGCCAGGGTCCGGGCTCGCCGTCGAGGACGACGACGTGGCGCTGCGCCGGCGTCGCGGCGACAGCCGCAAGCGTGTCGGCGAGTGCGGCCTCGGCCAGCGTCGCGGCCTGGCACGGGGTGCAGGGCGGGGTGAGGCGGGTCTTGCTGCGGCCGGCGACCGGCGCCTTGGCGATCACGGCGAGCGTGCTCACGGTCGCGCTGCGCCGGGCGCGATCGCGCGGTCCTGCACCGTGGCGAGGACGCCCGCCATGTCGCGCACGGCGCGGATCGTGCCGCGCGCGGTACCGGTCACCTTCGAGCGTCCCGCCCGGGCGCGGTAGGGCACGTCGACCTCGCCGATCCGCCAGCCAGCGGCCGCCGCGAGGAGCACCATCTCCAGCGGCCAGCCGAAGCGGCGGTCTGAGATCGCGAGCTCGATCAGCGGGCCGCGCCGGGCGGCCCGCATCGGCCCGAGGTCGTGCAGGCGCAGGCCGCTGCGGCGACGCAGCTCGAGCGAGAGCGCGCGGTTGGCCAGCCGCTGGTGCGCGGTCATCGCGCCGGGCTGCGCCTGGCGAGCGCCGAGCATGAGGTCGCAGGTGCCGCGGGCAACCGGGTGGGCGACGAGCGGCAGGTCGCGCGGATCGAGCGACGCGTCGCAGTCCATGAAGCAGACGACGCCGTCGGCGGCGGCGAGCAGGCCGGCGAAGCAGGCCGCGCCGAAGCCGGGCCGAGGTTCTTGCACCACGCGTGCGCCAAGCCCGGCGGCGATCTGGGCCGAGCCGTCGGTGGAGCCGTTGTCGACGACGAGCGGCGTGTAGGCGGCCGGTATCCGTGACAGGACCCAGGGCAGGGCCTCGGCCTCGTTGAGCACTGGGAGCACGACCGTGAGCGACATGCCGACGACCGTACGAGCCGCCAGCCGCCGGGTCGATTACGAACTGCGTAACGCGCGGGCCGGATTACGATCCGCGAAACGCTGGCCTCGCGGCGGCCGATCTGCACGTCCGCGGACGTAGCCTGGCGGCGTGGTGGCACTCCTCAAGCCGGCTGTGCGCAGTCCCGCGGCCGGACGCGCGATCGTGGAAGCTCGCTGCTGGCCGCTCGCCGTCGCGCTCGCGCTCTGGGCACTCATCGCCCTCGCCGGCCACCTGCTGGGCGCGGCGCTGTATGCCCGCGATCCGCTCGTGCACATCGGCGCCGCCCCGTTCGTCGGCACGTTCGACCTGCGCTGGTCGCAGCGTGCCTGGCCGGCGCTCGCGCTCGGTGGCGCGGCGATCGCCTGGGGCCCAGCGCTCGCGGAGCGCCTGCGCTGGCGCGGGCTGCTCGTGGCCGGCTGGGCAGCGGCGGCGGGCTGGGCGGTCGCGCTGGCGGCGACAGACGGCTGGCGTGCGATCGCCGCGCCGCTGCGCAGCCCCTACGAGCAGCTGACGGCGGTCCCGCTGGTCGGTTCGCCCGGCAACTTCCTGGCGTCGTTCACCGAGCTGCTGCCCAGCTACGCGACGCACGTCCGCGGCCATCCGCCGGGCGGTGTCCTGGCGCTCTGGGGCCTCGCCGAGCTCGGTCTCGGCGGCGCGACCGCGGCCGCGATCGTGACGATCGCCATCGGCGCGCTGACCGCGCCCGCCGTGCTCGTCGCCGTGCGCGCGCTCGCCGCCGAGGCCCCGGCTCGCGCCGCGGCGCCGTTCGTCGTCTTCACCCCCGCCGCGGTCTGGATGGCGACCTCGCTGGACGCGCTGTACGCGGGGGTCAGCGCAGTCGCCATCGCGCTCTTCGCGATGGCGTGTGGTGAGCCGCGCCCCGGTGCGACGCGGATCCGCCCGGTGCTCCACGCACTCGCCGCCGGGCTGGTGCTCGGCACCGCGCTGCAGCTCAGCTACGGCGTTGCGACGCTCGGCGCGGTCGTACTGACGATCGCGGTCGGTCGCCGGCGGCCGGGGGCGGTCGCCTGGGCCGCGGCGGGGGTCGCGATCGTCTTCGCGGCTTTCGCGGCCGCGCGCTTCAACTGGTTCGATGGGCTCGCCGCGACGCGTGAGCAGTACCTCGCGGGCATCTCGCGGCGTCGGCCCTACGCTGACTTCCTGCTCATCTCGCTCGCTGCGTTCGCGCTCGTCGCCGGGCCAGCCGTCGCGGCCGGGCTGGCGCGGTTGCGCGATCGCGGGGCCTGGCTGCTGGCCGGCGGCGCGCTCCTCGCGCTCGCGGTGGCCGACCTGTCGGGGATGTCGAAGGGCGAGACCGAGCGGATCTGGCTGCACCTCGTGCCGTGGGTCCTCGTGGCCACGGTGGCGCTGCGTGGCTCGCGCGGTTGGCTGGCCGCCCAGGTCGCGCTCGCGCTCGCGTTGCAGCTCACCGTGCGGTCGCCGTGGTGAGCCGCGTGCGCTGCGGCCACGACAGCGGCCGGTGCTTCGCGGACACGATCGCGCGCGGCCGTCGCCTCGGCGTCGCGCTCCTGCGGCGCGGGCGCCTGGCCCGCTCGACCGGCAGCGAGATCCGGACGGTGGCCGTGCGATGAGCCACGTACTGGTCACCGGCGGCGCCGGCTTCATCGGCTCGCACATCGTCGACGCGCTGCTGGCACGCGGCGACGACGTGCGGATCCTCGACTGGCTGCACCCGGCCGCGCACGCTGCCGAGCCGGACTACCTGGACCCGCGCGCCGAGTTCGTCGCCGGCGACGTGCGCGACGGCGCGACCGTGGCCGCCGCGCTGCGCGGAATCGACGACGTCTGCCACCAGGCGGCGATGGTCGGCCTCGGCACCGACATCGGTGACATCGCCGACTACGTCGGCCACAACGGCCTCGGCACCGCGGTCCTGCTTCGCGAGCTGGCGCGCGCGAACTTCAGCGGTCGCCTCGTGCTCGCCTCGAGTATGGTCGTCTACGGCGAGGGGCGCTATGCCTGCGGCGAGCACGGCCTCGTCCGCCCCGGCCCGCGCCGGGTCTGCGATCTCGACGCCGGCCGCTTCGAGCCGCCGTGTCCGCGCTGTGGCGCAGCGCTGACGCCGCACAGCATTCCCGAGGACGCGCCGACAGACCCGCGCAACGTCTACGCCGTGACGAAGCTGCACCAGGAGCACCTCGCGAGCGCCTTCAGCCGCGAGACCGGGGCGCCGGTCACCGCCCTGCGCTACCACAACGTCTACGGCCCGCGGATGCCGCGCGATACGCCGTACGCGGGCGTCGCCTCGATATTCGCCAGCGCGCTCGCGGCCGGCCGGGCGCCCCGCGTCTTCGAGGACGGCGGCCAGCTGCGCGACTTCGTGCACGTGCGCGATATCGCCCGAGCCAACGTCCTCGCTCTGACCGCACAAGAGCCCGTACCTGGCGCGTTCAACATCGCCAGCGGCACGCCACGCAGCGTCGACGACATGGCCAGAGCGCTGCACGCGGCCGGCATCACCGGCGCGCCCGCACCCGTCACGACCGGCGAATACCGCCTCGGTGACGTGCGTCACGTCTTCGCCGGAGCCGCGCTCGCCGCCGAGCGGCTGAGCTTCGTGGCACGCGAGCCGTTCGACATCGCGATGGCCGAGTTCGCGACCGCCGCGCTGCGGGGTGCGGCATGACGAGCGCGCCAACCTCCCTGACGCGCGGACGCCCCGTCGCGACAATGGTCGACGCCATGACCACCGCTGACAGCCCGCGCGCCAACATCCTCGTCGTCGACGACGAGCCGACGATCGGCGAGGTCGTCAGCCGCTACCTCGAGCGGGCTGGCTACCGCACTCGCCTCGCCACCGACGGGCACAGCGCGATGGCGGCCGTCGAGCAGCTCACACCGGACCTCATCGTGCTCGACCTCATGCTGCCCGGCATCGACGGCCTGGAGGTCATGCGGCGCGTGCGCGACCGCGCCCGCGACCACACCGCGATCATCCTGCTGACCGCGCGCGGCGAGGAATCCGACCGCGTCGTCGGGCTGCGCTTGGGCGCTGACGACTACGTCGTCAAGCCGTTCTCGCCCGCGGAGCTCGTCGCCCGCGTCGACGCCGTCCTGCGGCGCCTGGACACCTCGCCCGGCGTCGAGGCGCCGATGCGCTTCGGCGACCTCGTCATCGACACGACCGCACGGCGCGTGACGCTCGCCGGCACGGAGATCTCGCTGACCCAGCGCGAGTTCGAGCTGCTCGAGTTCCTCGCGCGCCACCCCGGCCAAGCGTTCACCCGCAACCAGCTCATGGACCTCGTCTGGCGCTACACGTTCTACACGGACACCTCGACCGTCACCGTCCACATCCGACGGCTGCGCACGAAGATCGAGCCCGACCCGGCGGCGCCGCGTCACATCGACACGGTGTGGGGTGTGGGCTACCGGTTCTCGCCATGAGGCGCAGCCTCGCGTTCGCCGTCTCGGCCGCCGCGCTGGCGGCCGGCCTGGCCGATGCGGCCTACGGCCGCGCGGCCGCCGGCACCACGCTCTACATCCTGCTCCCGCTCGGCGTCGCGACCGTCCTCGCGGCGCACGCGATCGTCGCGCGCCGGGCGCAGATCGGCGGCCTGCGCCGCCAGTTCGTGCTGCTGGCGGCGGTCGCCGCGGCGCAGCTGGCGATCGCCGTCGGCGTGTTCGTGCAGCTGATGTTCGTGTCCGGTCACGATGCGTTCTTGACCGTCCTCGTCGCGGCCTTCACGGGCATGCTCGGCCTCTATGCGGGGCGGCTGCTCGGCCGCCGCGCGCTCGCCGATGTCGACGCCGTGCGCACGACACTCGACGCGGTTGCACACGGGCGCCGCGACATTCGCACGAACCTCGCCGGCCGCGACGAGCTTGCCCGCCTCGGCGCCGACGTCGACGCGATGGTCAGCACGCTGGCCGCCGAGGAGCAGGCGCGGCGTGGCCTGATGGCGGCCGTCTCGCACGACCTGCGCACGCCGCTGACGTCGCTGCGTCTGCTCGTCGATGCGATCGACGACGACCTCGTCACGGGCTCGGCGATGCGCCACGACTATCTCGGGCGGATCTCCGTCAACGTGCATGTGCTGAGCGGGCTGATCGACGACCTCTTCGAGCTGTCGCGGCTGGAGTCCGGCGACATCCGTTGGACGATGGAACAGGTGCGACTCGACGAGCTCGTCCACGAGACGATCGACGCGATGCGCCCGCATGCCGACGCCGGCAGCGTCGTCATGCGCGCCGAGCTGGCACCCGCGCTCGTCGCCGTGCGCGCGAACCCTGAGCAGATCCAGCGCGTGCTCTTCAACCTCATCCAGAATGCAATCCGCCATACCCCGGCCGACGGCAGCGTCGTCGTGCGCGCAACTCCGGCGACCGGCGGCGCGATCGAGATCGAGGTCACGGACTCCGGCCCCGGAATCCCCGACGACGAGCGCGAGCGCGTCTTCGACCCGTTCTTTCAGGGCGGCGATCGCAGCGCACGCTCCAATGGCGGCACCGGTCTTGGCCTCGCCATCTCGCGGGCCATCGTCGAAGCCCACGGCGGCCGGATGTGGCTCGCCGACACCGAGATCGGGACGACGGTGCGCTTCCGGCTCCCCGACCGTGTCGCCTGACGGACCGGTGATCCACTCCGCCGGACCAGCCCGGCTCAGACGATCCCGCGCGTCATCCGTCGCGGCGCGCGGCGTTCACTCCCAGCCTGTGCGCGGTCGCCGCGGCCTCGGCGCGGTTGCGGACGCCCAGCTTGGCCAGGATCCGTGACACGTGGACGCTTGCCGTCTTGTCCCTTATGAACAGCTCGCCGGCGATCTCGCGGTTCGTAAAGCGGGCGGCCAGCAGCGGCAGGACGTCGTGTTCGCGCGGGGTCAGGTCGAAGGCGGTCGCCTCGTGTCGCATCCGCAGGTCCCGGTCGCCGGGCGCAAGCGCGGCGAGATCGGCGAGGCGCGCGCTCCGGCTCGACGGATGGCGGTGAGAACACACATGAAAGTTGTCGTTGGGAGCAGGGTGGTCACAGCCCGAACGTCGCGCTGGGACCCGAAGTTGCGGGGGCCGCCGAACGACCGATCGGCTTCCCCCGCGCCGAGGGCAAGACAAAGCAGTGGAGATCATGAAGACCCAGTTGCCCTGGCCCTGCTGCGTGATCGACGGATCGCGTGCCATGACGAAGTAGACGCCCGACCATGGGTCCTGGCGACGCAGCGCACCAACATCGACCTGGCTTGCGTACTTCGGCCTCAAAGGGCGGAGGCCCGCTTTGCGAGTGGGCAATCCGCCGGTAGCCTTGGAGCATGCCCACGCTGGTTCTCGGCACGCCTCCCCCAGAGCTCGAAGCCCTGCTCGAGCGCCGTCGCTTCGCGGGCGTCGATCGTCTGGACGAGGTGTGGCAGGGTGTCCGGCACATGGTTCCCGGGCCGAGCTTCGAGCACGCGCAGGTCGCTCAGCAGCTCGCGGTCCTCCTGGACGCTCCGGCGCGTTCCGCAGGCCTGGTGCCGACGATGCACGAGTTCAACCTGGGGGAGGGCGAGCACGATTTCCGTGTGCCCGACGGAGGCTTGCACAGGCCGGGAGCAGCCGGCCTGTGGCTCCCGACGGCCGCGCTCGTCGTCGAGGTTCGTTCCCCCGGCGACGAGAGCTGGCAGAAGCTCGGGTTCTTCGCCGCCCACCATGTTGACGAGGTGCTGATCGTCGACCCCGCCGAGCGAACGGTCACCTGGCTCGGTCTTCGCGACGGGGAGTATGAGCCTGTCGGACGAAGCGGACTGATCGAGCTCGGGCCGACCGACATCGCTGCACGGCTCGACTGGCTGTAGCCCCTAGCGAAGGGTCGCGTGCCCGAAGCCGCCGGCGTGTACGAGCTCCTCGCGGCCAACGTGTCCACACGCCGATCGGATCGCGGTTATCTGCGTTGCAGCTGCTCGAGTTCGTCGTCGCGCATCGCATCTGTCCAGTCCGGTGGGGTCGGTCGTCTTGACGGGTACAGCGGTGACATGAGGTCACCGCGTCCCTTCGTGGAAACCACACTGGCCGTTATCTGCCCCACGGGCTCGTCGGTCGCGTGTGTCGGATCGCCGCCGGGCGCGCCGGGAGCGCTGCACGGGTGATCGTCGCGAGCAGCTGCTGTGCCCGAACGGAGCACCCGGTCTTCGCACGCATCTGGGCGCGGATCGCCGGGCTCGTGGCGCCGGACTGGCGGCGAGCGCAGCTGCTCGCCGGCACGAGCGGCCGCGTCCTGGAGATCGGCTGCGGGGACGGACGCAACTTCCGCCACTACCCGTCCGCGGTCCGCGAGGTCGTCGCGATCGAACCCGAGCCCTACCTTCGCGGTCTCGCCGACGCTGCGGCCGTCCCCGTCGCGGTGCCCGTCCGCGTGCTCGCCGCCGACGCCGAGCAGCTGCCGATCGAGGACGCGAGCTGCGACGCGGTCGTCTGCTCGCTCGTGCTGTGCTCCGTCGACGACCAGCGCACCGCACTCGCCGAGATCCGCCGCGTGCTGCGGCCCGGCGGTGAGCTGCGCTTCTACGAGCACGTCATCGCTCACCGTCGCTCGGCCGCACGGGTGCAGCGGCGCCTGGACAGCTCGGGCGTCTGGCCGCGCGTAAGCGGCGGCTGTCACCTGGCGCGCGACACGCTCGCCGCGATCACCGCCAGCGGACTCGTCGTCGAGCAGTGCAGCCGCTTTCCCTCCGGCCCGGGACCGGGCGGCGTGGCGATCGTGCAAGGCATCGCCCGGCGTCCGGCCACCTGAGTACGCATCGCACCCGCCTCACTGTGTAGGGCGCTCGACGTCGTCGGGCTACTCCAGATCCGAATCTGTCCGGTGAGGTGAGAGTGACCGCCGCCGACGGGGAGTAGCTCGAGGTCGGTCGGGCGCGCGTCCAGTCGGCTGCGCAGCGCGGGCCAGATGGTGAACGACACCCAGGCGCTACCCGTCGCGCCTGCGGCGATCGGGCCGCGCGACGAGAACGAGGCCGCCGTAGGGGCCTCGTTCCACAGTCATCCGCCCCATCTTTGATGCTGTCCGTCGCAGTCGGTTACTTGTCCGTGCCGGTCGTGTCGGTGCCCTTCACGTCCTTGCCGGGGGTCTTCTTGAACTTCGCCTGCTTCTGCTCCTTGAGCACGCGGACGCGCTCGGACTCCTCCCAGTGCTTCAGGAGCGGCGCCATGTGCTTCTTGATCTGGTTCTCCATCGTCGAGGCGGGCAGGCCGACCCGGTCGAGGTATTCGGTGATCGCCTGCTCGCGGGCGGCGTTCTCGTTGAAGCGCGCCTCGGCGAGGTCCTTGGAGACGTAGGTCACGAACGACGGCGTGGCGGTGGACTTCTCGACGATCGGGTGGCCGTGGTGCTCGCCGTCCATCCGCAGGCACTGCGTCGCCTCGCCGTAGTCCGCGCCGATCTCCACGTCGAAGCGGTGCACGGTCGTGAAGCCGCCGCCGACCTCGAGACCCTCCTTGAGCGCCGTCGACTCGAGGTCGATCACGGTCTGCGGATCCATCGAGTAGTACCTCGCGTCGTTGCCGCCTTCGGTCGACTCGATGATCTTCTCGCGATTGGAGAAGGCCGGCCGGTGCTTGCCGCCGTGCGGGAACTCGACCGACTTTGCCTCGGTCTTCTTGGCGGCGCCCCTGCGCGGCGTCGGCTTCTCGTCCGTCACGTCGACCTTGGGGAGCTTGACCTCCGTGCCGAGGGCGAGCGTCGCGAGCACCTGGTTGATCAGCTTGAGGCTGTTCGCGGTGACGCCGTGGACCTCGGCGTTCGTGCGTCGGTCGTCCCCCGACGTGTTCGCGCGCTGCTTGAGCCAGGTGGTCAGCTGGGGCGCCTTGAGCGCCGTCGCGGTCGGATGCACCACCCGCAACGCGGCCGCCGCCGTCTCCGGGGTGCGCTGCAGAAGGCGACCGCGACCGGTGGCGATGCCTTGCCGGCCTGTGACCGCGCGCGCGAGCTGCCCGGCCAGCGCGTCATCGCGAGCGCTCGTGTCGGGCCGCGCTCCGCCGCCCGGCGCGTGTGGCGGCGCTGCTCGACCCACCAGGCTGCTGCGGGCTGCGGGCGCTTGGGACTGAACGTGCTGCGCGTGGTCGAGCATGAGACCTCGAACCTTCTGGGAGCGACGACAGCGCGATCGTACCGCGGACTACCACGCACCTGCCAGTGCAATCTCGCATGCGTCGGCGTACCCCTGCGACGTGATCCCGTGCGCCGTGTTGGCCTGGTCGACAGGCTGGCGAAGGCGGTGAGCTCGACCAGCGCTGCGCCGCCAAAGGGAGCTGCGCCTTCGGAACGCGTAGCGCCGTGATGTCCTCCTAGACCTTCTCGTCTGACCTGACGCCACCGCCGGGCTCGCGAGCGTGCTCGCGCACCAGCGCGCGCAGGTCGCCCACCGGCCCGAGGTGACGCAGCTTGTCCGGGTTGACGATCGCGCTCACGCCCTGGATCTGGCCGTCGGCGATGTCGAGGATCGCCACGCTGATCAGCGCGCCGTCGCGGTCGAAGAACAGCGCACCGGGCTGCCCGTTGAGCTGCTCGCGGCGCGTGCTGAAGCCGCCCAGGCGGCCGAGGGCGCGCAGCCCCGCGACCAGCAGGCGCGCCACCTTCGCGCGGCCGTGGACCGCGCGTGCGGCGGCGGGCGCCTTGCCGCCGCCGTCGCCGCGGAAGACGACGTCGTGGGCCAGAAGCTGTTCGAGCGCCCGCAGATCGCCGTCCTGCGCGGCCGCGAAGAACCGCGCCGCGAGCGCCTCGTGCTGCTCGCGCGAGGCCTCGAACCGGGGGCGCCGCTCGTCGACGTGGCGGCGCGCCCGCGTGGCGAGCTGGCGGGCGTTCTGCTCACTCGTGCCGACGATCTCCGCGATCCGCTCGTAGGGCTCGTCGAACACCTCGCGCAGCAGGAACGCGGCGCGCTGCTCGGGTGACAGGCTCTCGAGCAGGACGAGGAAGGCGAGCGACAGCGAGTCCGCCATCTCCGCCTTGCGGGCTGGATCGTCGTCCGCGCTCGCCACGAGCGGCTCGGGCAGCCACTCGCCCACGTAGGTCTCGCGCCGGACCGTGGCCGAGCGCAGGTGGTCGAGCGACAGCCGGGAGACGACCGTCGACAGGTAGGCGCGGGGCGACTCGATCCGCTCGCCGCCATCGCGCGCTCGGTGCAGGCGCAGGAACCCCTCTTGCACCATGTCCTCCGCCTCGCTGACGCTGCCGAGCATCCGGTAGGCGATCGCGAACGCCGCCGGGCGCAGCTCGTTGAACTCTTGCGCGATCATCGCCTCAGCCAAGTCCCTGCGCGAAGCCCTGGCGCCAGCTCGCATAGCGCGGCTGCCAGCCGAGCTCGCGCTTGGCCTTCGCGTTGCAGGCGCCCCGCACGTCGGTCATCATGACCGTCGCCACCTCGCCGGCGGCCAACCGCCCCAGCCAGCGCGGTACCCGCCTAGGCGGCTTCGCATCCAGCGCGCTGGCCAGCGCCGGCAGCCACTCGCGCACCGGCGCGGGCTCGTCGTCGACGACGTTGTAGATGCCCGGCCGGCCGCGCTCCACGGCCATCGCGGTCGCCGTCGCGGCGTCCTCGACGTGGACGTGGGAGAAGACGCCGCCACCGTCGCCGACGATCGGGAAGCGCCGCTTGCGGATCGGCGCCGCCATCACCGCATCCGCGGCCAGGCTGATCGAGGTGCCCGGACCGTAGAAACCGCCGTAGCGCAACACGAGACCCTCGCCCCATTCGATCGTCGTCACCGCCCGCTCGAGGTACAGGTACCCCGCCTGCAACGTCCGCAGCGCCATCGGCGCGTCGGGATCCGGGGGATCGGCCTCGGTCTGCACCGGGCCCCCGCTGCGGGCCCATCTCCAAGCCCCGAAGCTCTGCGCGACGAAGCGCCGCGCGCCCACGGCGCGCCCGGCGGCCAGCAGATGGTCCGTCCCCTCGGTGCGCAGCCGGTTGGTCATGGTGAACGCGCGCGAGCGCTCGAGGTGTCGCGCTTCGCGGACGCTCAGCGGTCCGGACAGCGCCGTCAGCTCATGCACGATCACCTCCGGCTCGGCGGACGCGACCGCCTGGGCGACCGCGTCGGGGTCCAGCGCGTCCGCCACGACCGGGCGCGCTCCCAGGCTGCGCAGCAGCTCCTGCTTGGACGCGCTGCGGGTCATCCCGACCACCTCATGGCCTCGCGCCACGAGCAGCGGGACGAGCTGCCTGCCGAGCACCCCCGTCGCACCGGCTACAAAGACCTTCATGGCTGCTCCTCTCGTTCACTGTTGGCCCTTGTGAGACGAGACGGAGGCGCCGTCTGTGACAGGGCCACCGGTGACAAGCTCCTCCTACGCGCCACGTACCCTGCCGTGGCCGGCGCGCGATGGCCCAACCTGAGGCGTTTGGCGAGCGGTCCGCGCGGGGTATCCGCGGGCCGCGATGACAGTCCGGCAGGAGGCCCCGATGCAGGACGACGAGCACGGCGACGGCCACGAGGACGCATGCTCGACGACGTCGTCATAGGGCGCATGACGGCGTCGGTCCGGCGCGACGGCGTGCGCGACGAGGTCGCCGTCGAGGAGCCGCTGGAGATCCGCGTCGACGGTCGCGCGCTGACCGTCACGATGCGCACGCCCGGCCACGACGAGGAGCTCGCGCTCGGGTTCCTTGCCGGCGAGGGGCTGATCGTCGGGCCGCGCGAGGCCGGGCCGACGGACGACCTCGCCGCCAACGTCGTCGAGGTGCGCGGCCCGCTCCTGCGCGATCCCGGGGCACGGCGCTTCTACACGACATCGTCGTGCGGGGTCTGCGGCAAGGGCGCCCTCGACGAGGTCGCGGTCGACGCGCCGCTGCTGCCGGGCGGCCCGCGCGTGTCGCGCGAGCTGCTCGCCAGCCTGCCCGATCGCCTGCGCCAGCCGGCCTTCGCGGTCACCGGCGGGATGCACGCGTGCGGGCTCTTCGACGCCGGCGGTCAGCTGCTGGTCGTCCGCGAGGACGTCGGTCGTCACAACGCGATGGACAAGGTCGTCGGCCGGGCGCTGCTGGATGGCCGCACGCCGCTGGCCGGCACGGTGCTGTGCGTCAGCGGCAGGCTCTCGTTCGAGCTCGTCCAGAAGGCCGCGGTCGCGGGTGCGCCGATCCTCGTCGGCGTCGGCGCCCCGACGTCGCTGGCGATCGCGCTCGCGGCAGACCGCGGGATGACGCTCGCCGGCTTCGCGCGCCGCGGACGCGTGAACCTCTACAGCGGCGAGCAGCGCGTCGCGTGAGCGCCGAACCCGGTTCGGCGCACGAGCGGGAGGGGTAGGCGGGGACGCATGCGAGCACTCACGCACCACGCCAGCGCAGTCGTACGCGTCGACGCCGTCCCCGGGCCGGTCGTCGAGACCCAGGTCGATGCGTCAGGAGGTCGGTGATGGCAGACCTCGGCATCTTCTTCTCGTGCGAGGAGCGCTCCGCCCCGGAGATCGTGCGGGCCGCTCGCCGCGCGGAGGAGGCCGGCTTCTCGTCGGCGTGGATCTCCGATCACTTCCATCCGTGGAACGACGCGCAGGGCGAGAGCCCGTTCGTGTGGTCGGTACTCGGAGCGGTCGCGGCCGTGACCGAGTCGATGCGCTGGATGACCGCGGTGACCTGCCCGACCGTGCGTACGCACCCGGGGATCGTCGCGCATGCGGCAGCCACGACGGCGACGCTGATGCCGGGTCGCTTCCGGCTCGGGGTGGGCAGCGGCGAGGCGCTCAACGAGCACGTCTTCGGCGCGCGCTGGCCCGAGGCAGACGTGCGCCTGGAGATGCTCGAGGAGGCCGTGGAGGTCATCAGGCTCCTGTGGCAGGGCGGCTCGCAGAGCCATCGCGGTCGCCACTACACGCTGCAATCCGCGCGCCTGTACTCGCTGCCCGAGAAGCTGCCCGCGATCCTCGTGTCGGGATTCGGGCCCAAGGCGATCGCGCTCGCCGGCCGGATCGCCGACGGCTTCGTGACGGTCGGGCCCGACGCCGACGCCGTCGGCAGCTACCGCGAGCACGGCGGCCGCGGCCCGATCACCGGCGGCCTGAAGGTCTGCTGGGGACCCGATCGCGACGAGTGCGTGCGGACGGTGCACCGCCTGTGGCCCAACGAGGCGCTGTCGGGCGAGCTTGCGCAGATCCTGCCGTCGCCGCAGCACTTCGAGCAGGCCACGCAGCTCGTCACGGAGCGCCACATCTCCGACGCGCTGGCGTGCGGGCCCGATCCCGAGGAGCACGTCGCGGCGATCCAGGCGTTCGTCGATGCCGGCTTCGACGAGATCTACGTCAGCCAGATCGGCCCTGAGCACGACGGCTTCCTCGACTTCTACGCGCGCGAGATCCTGCCGCGCTTCAGACCTGACTGAGGCAGGTCAAGCTGCGTGCTCGCGCAGTTCGCGTAGCAGCGCCCGCGCGTTGTGCACGGCGTAACCGTGCCCGTCGTTGTTGAAGTAGACGAAGACCTCCTTTCCCAGGCGTTCCCATTCGCGCAGCCGGCCTGCCCACCAGGCCAGGTCCGCCGTCGTGTAGGACCCGCCGTAGAGATGCTCGGTGTCGGGGCCATGCAGGCGCAGGTACACGAACGGCGCCGTCGCGCGGAGCACGCACGGCAGACCGGCTCCGCTCATGACGCAGTACGCGGCGCCGTGGTGCTCGAGCATGGCGAACACGTGCTCATCGGTCCAGCTCGGGTGGCGCAACTCGACGGCGACGCGCATCCACGGGGGCAGCAGATCCAGGAAGTACTCAAGGCGCGCGTCGTCGCGGGCATGGTCGGGCCGCAGTTGCACCAGCAGGACGGCGCGCTTGTCGCCGAGCTCGTGCCAGCTCGCTGCGATCCGCTGCACCCACAGCTCGGGCGCGTAGAGCCGCTTTGCGTGCGTCAGGCCTCGTGGCGCCTTCACGGACAGCGCAAAGCCATCGGGCAGGCGCTCTCGCCAGCTACGAAACGTGGCGGTCTTGGGCCAGCGGTAGAAGCTGCTGTTGAGCTCCACGGTCTGAAAGGACCGCGTGTAGTGCCCGAGCCGATCGGCCGCCGGCAGGCCTGGTGGATACAGAACGCCCGTCCAGTGCTCATAGCTCCAGCCGGAGGTGCCGACGTGGATCGTCACTCAGACGGATTCCAGCGGGCTCGTACCCGCGCGCTCGCGCGCCTCGTCGCGGCCGGCGTCGCGCAGTCGATCGCGCTGCGGTGCGACGGTGTACCTCGGATCGCGCGCCGATGCCATGCCGGCGGCGAACAGACCGAAGCGGGTGAGCGCGGATCCGGCGAGCAGCGCGCCGCCGCAGACCGCCGCGCCGCCGCGGCCGCGATGGGCGATCGTCGCGGCGCCGAATGCGCCGAGCGCCGTCAGCAGCTTCGCGGCGCGCAGGCGGGTGCCGGCCGTGCCCTCGTGCAGGGTCTCGGCGACCATGCCGAGCCGGCGCTCCATGAGCTGCTCGGCCACGAGCTCGGCGACGCTGCCGAGCACCGCCAGCCGCGCGGCGGGGGCGTTCTCGTGCAGCGGCGCGGCGACGAGCGCGAATCCGGCAGCGGCAGAGGCGGCTGACCCGGCGAAGAGGAAAGGCAGCTCGCGATGGGCGCCGTGCCAGGCGGGGACGGCGGTGTCGGCGATGAGCGCGGCGGTGTAGGTCGCGACGCCGGAGCCCAGCACGCCGGCGCCGAGACCCGCGGCGCGGGTGGCGCGCGGCGCGACGCCGAGCACGTCGCCGGCGGCGGCCGCGGCGCTCAGCGGCGCGTAGAAGACGAGCAGCCAGACGCCGACGCTCATCGGTGACGTCGGCTTGAAGACGCGCAGCATGTTCAGGAAGCGCTCCGGGCGCCCGAGATCGTGGATCAGCGCGGCGAGCGAGGTCCCGATCGCCGCGGTCGCGCACAGCCTGCTGCGACGAGCGAGCGCCGGCCGGCGGCTGACGTCGGCGCCCGCCGCGAGGATCGACGATGCGCCCGCGAGCCCGCCGGCGAAGAGGTACCCGGCGATGTCGAGCTCCGCCCAGACGGGCGGGTTGATGATCGGCTGGCCGTAGTAGGAGTCGCCGGGATGGTCGGGCGCCGGGCGCTCGGAGCCGCCGCGCTTGCGGCGGCGCCTGCCATCACCAGGGGCTGTGGGCTGGCCTGGGAGGGCGTCGTCGCCGTCGCCGTCCGTCCACATCCGCGCATCGCGACCCGGGCGCACGCCGCGCAGGCCGTTGCGGGTCACCTCGGCGCGCCTCACCGGCGCGCCCCGGCGAACGCGACCGCCGCGCCGGCGAGCAGGGCGCCCGCCGCGAGCCCCACCCGCCGCCACATCGCCGGCAGGTCGCGCGTCGTGACGACGGGGTCCGGCGGCAGGCCATAGACCTCGGGCTCGTCGAGCAGCAGGAAGAACGCGCCGTCGCCGCCGACGCCGTCGCCGGGGTCGTGCCCGTAGAGGCGCGCCTGCACGACGCCGGCCTCGTGCAGCTCGCCGACGCGCCCGGCGGCGCGCTCGCGAAGCTCGTCGAGCTCGCCGAACTGGATCGAGTCCGTCGGGCACGCCTTCGCGCAGGCCGGCTCCTGACCGACGCCGAGACGGTCATAGCACAGCGTGCACTTGAAGATCCGCCCGTCGTCCTCGCGCTTGTCGAGCACGCCGTACGGGCATGCGGGTACGCAGTAGCCGCAGCCGTTGCAGATGTCCTCCTGCACGACCACGGTCCCGAACTCGGTGCGAAAGATCGCGCCCGTCGGACAGACGTCCAGGCACGCGGCGTCGGTGCAGTGCTTGCAGACGTCGGAGTTCATCAGCCAGCGGAAGCTGTCGTCCTCGCGCTGGAAGTTCGACTGGTGCGAGCCGATCGGCGCGCGCTGCTCGATGAACGCGACGTGGCGCCAGGTGTCGGCGCCGAGCCCCCCGCTGTTGTCGTGCGACCGCCCCGCCCAGTTCAGGCCGTCCTCGGGCACGCCGTTCCACTCCTTGCAGGCGACCTCGCAGGCCTTGCAGCCGATGCAGACCGAGGTGTCGGTGAAGAACCCCATGCGCGGTGGGTGGTCCTCGTGGCCCGCGACCGTGGCGGGGTCGCCGCCATGCAGCAGGATCTCCAGCGGGCCGTCGCCGTCGAGACTCACGGTGTCATGCCTGTGGTCGCTGTGATGCCGGCCCGCTCGCGGTAGGAGCGGACAAGCTCGAGGCGGGCGGGGCCGCGCGGGCGCCGGCCGGGGCGGATGTCGACCGTCAGCGCCTTGACCTCCTGGATGTGGGAGCTCGGGTCCAGCGCCATCGACGACAGCTCGTTCATCGCATCCCCGCGCGCGTAGCCGTTGGGGCCCCAGTGATAGGGCAGCCCGATCTGGTGCAGGACCCGGTCGTCGACGTGCAGCGGCGTCATGCGGTCCGTGACCATCACGCGGGCCTCGATCGCGCCACGCGCGCTGACGAGCGTCGCCCAGCCGCCGTGCTGCAACGCGCGCTCGGCGGCGAGCTCGGGTGAGACCTCGCAGAAGAACTCGGGTTGCAGCTCGGCGAGGTAGGGCGTCCAGCGTGACATGCCGCC
>DASXCR010000010.1:0-7296 GCA_036491075.1 Solirubrobacteraceae bacterium | reverse complement strand
GACGTCGAACGTCCAGCTCACGAGCCCGACCGGCGTGTTCGAGTTCCCCCTGCTGTCCGTGCCGACGAACACGCAGTACCGCGTCCTGATCCCCACCAAGCCCGAGATCGTCAGCCCGATCGTGACGCTCGGCGTGGCGGTGAAGGTCAGCACGTCGGTGAGCGCGACGCACGTCCACCAGGGCCGGCGCGTGCTGTTCTCGGGCACGATCCACCCGGCACGCGACGGCGCCCGGATCGCGATCCAGCGGCTGAAGGGATCGCGCTGGGTGACGCTCGCGGGCACGATCACCCATCACGCCGGCACGACGTTCTCGCGCTTCGCCAAGCACGTCCGCATCGCCCACGGCGGCAGCTACCGGGTCTTCGTCGAGAACCTCGACGGCAACTTCGTCTCGAGCACCGGACGGACCGTGAAGATCCACACGGTCTTCTGACCGCGGCCGGGAGGGCCGGCGCCGCGGACCGGCGCCGGTCAGACCCCCGCGAGCGGGCGGTCGCGGTCGCGAGACCAGCCGGCGCGGGCCGCGTCGAAGTCCGTCCAGTCCAGCTGCGGACCTCCGAACGGCTCCGGTGGCGCGGGCGGGACGGGACGCCGCGGCCGGCCGCCGCCACCGTCCGAGCCGTCCTCGCCGTCGTCGCGCTCGGACGAGGACTGCGACAGCGCGACCCACAGGCAGACGCAGACGACGAGCAGCGCGACGAAGCCGACGATCGCCGACTCGACCCACAGGCCCAGGAACGTCAGCGTGATCGCGCCCGTGATCGCGGCCCCGCCACCACAGGCCAGGGACATGCGCGCGACGCGCACGCGACGCGACGCTCCTGCCGGGACCGGGGTCACGACGCACAACGAGAGGCTCAGCGCGACGAGGTACAGCGCGGCGTTCAGCGCTAGCAGCATCCGAACATTGTGGTTCCCCGGCCGCCTGCGATCAAACTGCGAGGACGGAAGTACGGCACAGAGGCCCGTGGACGCTGGACCGATGGCCAATCGGGATGGCGCGCTCGCGCGCGTGCGAGGACCGCGGCCATGGTCGACATGACGGTCGGCGCGGCCCGGGCGCAACCGGCCCGGCGAGCCCGCGATCTGGCTCGAGAGACGCTGCCGACGAGCCGCGATCACTCGTAGACGACGAGGTCGGGCGGCGGTCGCAGACCGAGCACGGCGCCGGGCGACATGATGTTCGTGTCCTCGACGTAGAAGAGCTTGAAGCCGTCGTAGAAGCGCGGGTGGTCGGCCGTGAAGTCGTGGTATTTGGAGATCTTCGCGCCGGGGGTCCCGAAGCCGTCGATGTTCATCGTGATCGCGAGGCCGGGGCGCGCGGCGATCTGCTGGCGGCCCGCGATCATCGCGTGCGTGAACTGGTGGATGACGAACAGCTTCTGCGGCAGGTCGTGCTTGACGACGAGGTCGGAGACGTAGGTCGAGACGGCGTTGATCTGCTTCGCCGTCACCGAGCCGATCCTCGTGCCGGGGATCTCGCCGCGCGGCAGGTGCCACTCCGGATCGAGCGCGATCCCGACGTCGGGCGCGAGCAGCCACCGCTGCAGGCGCTCGGCCTCGCCGAGGAAGTCGCCCCAGCCGGGCTGGATGTCGAGCACGAGCAGCGCGTGCACGCGGCGGGCGGCCGCGAGGTAGCGGTCGATCGTCGCGGCCGGCTGGTGGGTGCGATGCAGCCCGTCCTCGCCCGGGCCGGCGTCGGCGATCGTCGCGAGCAGTTCGAAGGCCGGCAGGACCGGGCGCGACCCGCGCTCGTAGCGGGCGGCCACGCGCTTCAGGCGCGCCGCGGCGTGTGCGGGCGTGCCGATGCCGAGCACGCCGAGGCTCTCGGCCTGCGGCGCGCCGTAGAACGCGACCACGCGATGCTCGGGGAAGATCTGCCTGCCCCCGCCGGGCAGCTGCGGGTGCTGAGGCGCCGTGGTGCGCGCGATCGTCGCGGTGTGGCCGCTCGCGCTCTCCGTGCGACCGGAGGTGCCGCCGCACGCCCGCACGACGAGCACCGTCGCGAGCAGCGCGACGAGCGCGCAGATGCCCGCGGCGGCGGCGCGGCGGCGCCGGTAGATGATCCGTGGATCGCGCACGTCCGCGCAGTCTGCACCCGCGCTGAGGCCGGCGCGGATCGAAGCTCATGTTGTCGGGACGATCTGCCGATGACCGTGGCGTGCAGCATCGCTACGAGCGCCTCTCGATCGCCACCACGCGCCACCGGATCATCGGTGTCCTGACGCTTCCCAGCGACGGCTACCGCAGCCGCCTGTCCGATCTCCTCAACGCTCCCGAGCGCGAGTTCATCGCGCTCACCGACGCCACGGTCCAGCTGTTGGACTCAGACGTGGACGTCGAGCATCACGAGTTCATCGCGGTCCACCGCCAACACGTCGTCTTCGCGGTCTCGCTCGGCGAGGTCGCGCAGCCGTCGCCCGGCGCACTGCTGACCTGATTCTCGGTCGCGCGCGGCCGCCCGCGATCACCAAGCGTCCGGTGGGCTCGTCGTGGCGGGCCCGCCGGGCAGTGTCGCGGGTCCCGGCCGGCTACCGGACGGGGATCTCGCCGCCGAGCGCGTACGGCGCGACGAGCCCGAGCCGATCGCCGCTCCAGAAGCGACCCGGGTCGAACCAGCTCGGCGGCCGCTGCATCGGCAGCAGTCCCATCTGCTGGTAGGTCGTGGCGACGAGCTCCGCGCAGTAGACCGTCTGCAGCGACGCCGTGCGGCGAAAGCGCGCGGTCACCCAGCCCTTCGCGAGCCCCGGCATCGTCGGGAACGCGCGACCGTCGAAGCGATCGATGACCTCCATCAGGCGATCCTCGTGCTCGCGCCCGATCGGACCCTGCAGCTGGCGAAACCACGCGCGCTGGCCGTAGCGCTCGTCCCACTGGCGGACGGCCTCGGCGAGGTGGTGCAGCTGCACGCCGCGCTGGTGCTCGCCGGTCCAGACGTCGGTCAGCGCCCGGCCCAGCTCGGCATGCCACAGCAGCGGCGGCAGGTCGTCGATCGCGACGACCATGCCGACGTGGTTGACCGGGCTGTTGGTGACCGTCTGGATCGCGCGGTCGGCGAACGAGCGCCCGCGAAACAGCCAGATGTCGCCCGTGGCGGCGGCCGCGACCGCGTCGTCCAGCGAGAGCGCGGTGTCTTCCACCGGCCGTAACCTACGCCGCGATGGGTGTCTCCCGCACGACGGCGTCCGCACGTCGCAGGCGCAAGCGCCGCCGCCCGCCGTGGGCGGCCGTGCTCTCGGGCAAGCGCACGGGTCCCGTGCGGCGGCGGCTGCCGGGGGCCGCGAAGCCGCCGGTCTGGAAGGCGCTGCTCGCGCCGCCGCGCCCCGGGCCGGCGACGCGCGTGCTGCGCGGGGCGCGGCGATCGCCGTGGAAGGTCGTCGGATTGGCGGGCCTCGCCGGCGTCGCCGCGACGGGGGTCGTGGTCGCGCGCAACCGCCGCACCCCGAGCGAGCTCGCGCCCGACGCGTTGCGCGAGCGCCTCCACGCCCGCCTGGCCGAGGCCGGTGCTGCGGCGGGCCCGGACGATCCCCGTCCTCCGCCGGCCTGACGCGGCGGCGCGTCCAGCCGCGCCTGGACGCGCGGCTTCAGATGTCCACCTCGTGGCCGATCACCTGTCCGTGCCGAGCACATCCGGTTCGACCTCCACGCAACGTGCGAGCTCCCTCGCGCCCGCGCCGGGGGTCACCCCCGCACCGACGCAGGCACATCCGCATCGCTTCCTGTCCGACGTGATCGTCGAGCGCCGGCTCGTCGAGCCGGCCGCGATGCGGATCGCGATGCAGGCGTCGCTTACGGGGCGCAGCCTGACCGAGATCCTGCTGGCCAACCGCGACCTCGACGAGGACGACCTCGCGCATACGCTCGCCGAGCACCACGGCCTCGACCACGTCGACCTCGACGTGTTCGCGATCGACCGCGAGGCCGTCGCGCTCGTCGAGCCCGGCGCGGCGCGCCGGCTGGGCGCCGTGCCGATCGCCTTCCTGGCGTCCGGCGCCGTCGTCGTCGCGCTGCACGAGCCCAACGGCTCGACCGCGGCCGTCGAGCTCGCACGGCTGACGAACCGCAGGATCCAGCCGGCGGTGGCATCGCGGTCGCAGATCGAGGCGCTGATCGACGCGCTGCCGGCGCGCGGGCGCTCGCGCTCCGCGGTCTCGCAACGAGACGTCTCGTCATCGTCCTCGGACCGGGAGGACGACGGCGCTGGCGCGCGCCCGAATCGCGTGCCGGCGACGGCGCCCGGTGACGATGCGCGACCGCCGGGCACCGCCTCGCCATCGCAGGGCGTCCGCGGGACGATCGCCCGGCGCGAGCAGCTCGAGGACGAGCTCGAGAGCTGGCGCCGGCAGGCGCAGGTCGCGGAGCGCGCGCGGCGCGATGCCGAGCAGCGCGCCCGCGCCTCGCACGAGATCGCCCGTGACGCACAGGCAGGCGCCGGCGCGGCAGAGGTGCGCGTCGAGGCGGCGGAGGAGCGCGCTGCCGCGGCCGAACAGCTCGCCGGCGCGGCCGAGGCGCGGGCGGCGGAGGTCGCGTCCGCCGCGGTCGACGCGAACGAGGGGCTGACGCGCCTGCTGCACGCCTGCGATGTGCTCGAACGCGACGCGCACGCGCGCGGACTGCAGATCGCCGCGCTGCGCGCCGAGCTCGACGCCGAGCGCGGCGTGCGGGCGCGTCTGGAGCAGCAGCTGCGTCGTGCGCAGGCCGCGTCCGAGGTCGCCTTGCTGCGAGCGAGGATCGCCGACCTCGAGCACGAGATCGCGGCGCGGCCCGCGCTGGGAGGCGCCTCGGCGCACGTGGCGCGCGGGCTGCGCCAGATGCTCGACGGGGGCCGCCGGCGCGGGGCCTGAGGAGGGCGGCGTACGGCGGGCCTCGGGGCACTGGCGGTGCCCTGCGTCGCGGGAGCCTCCGGGCACTGGCGGTGGCCTGCGAAACGCGGGCCTCCGGGCACGGGCGGTGGCCTGCGAAACGCGGGCCTCCGGGCACGGGCGGTGCCCTACGTCGCGGGGATCAGCCGGACGCAGACCGTCGCCGCGCCCCGCCGGACGCACACGCGCGCGATGCAAGACGGCGCCGCGTGAGCGCTCGTTGAAGTGCCGGCTCGATCACGGGGAGCCACGTCGCGTAGCCGGCCGCCGAGGGGTGAAATCCGTCGGCGGCGAACAGCGAGCGGTCGGCGCGAAAGCGCCGACCGGTGCGCTGCGCGACCGGCGCGAAGACGAGCCCGTCGCGGCCTGCGACGTCCCGGACGGCGCCGTTGAGCTGCCCGGTGCGCCAGCCGGCCACGGTCCGCAGCGGCTGCGCGAGCCGCGGCGCGGAGCCGACGTCCGGCGATCCGGTGACGACGATCGCGACGTCGCAGCGCGCAGCGCGGAGTCCGTCGACGATCCCGCCGAGGTCGTCGCGCACGGATCCGAGGGTCGTCAGCCCGGTGACGTCGTTGGCGCCGACCGCGACGAGCACGAGGTCGGGCCGGATCCGAGCCGCCGCCGCGAGCTGGGCGCGGCGCACGTCGCCGAAGCGCGCGCCGGCGACGGCGAGGTTCGTCATCGTCACGCGTCGGTGGCGGGCGGCGGCCAGCTCGCGCGCGGTCGAGATCGCGATGCCGCGATCGTACGACGCTCCCTCGCCGGTCGCCGTGCTGTCGCCCAGGACGACGTAGCGCAGCGGTGGGCGCGTGATCGCGGTCGATCCGAACGCGCGTGGCGCCGGCGACGGCGCGACGTAGCCGTCGTCGGGAACGGTCTCGATCGCGACGATCGCCTCGGTGCCGAGCACGGCGGCGAGCCCGAAGACGACCAGGGCCAGGCCGAGCGCGGTCCGGCGCAAAGCGCGTGCAAGCGGGGACCGCCGGGCGTTGCGCTGCTCGCGACGTGTCATCTCGCCGCCGGCGACCGGTACGCCGTCGAGGCGGTCGTCGGGCGATCTCATGCGCCGCTCGCCGCCGCGGGTCGGGACTCGGGCACGTGCCGCGCCAGCGCCCGCGCGATCAGCTCGAGCACGAGCAGCATCGCGAGGGCGACGACCGCCGCGCTCGCGATGTACCACGGCCACGGGCCGAGCGGCCCGAGCAGCGAGCCGCCCGCCGGCTTGCGGCGCAGGAACATGTAGTTGCCGCCGGTCGCGAGGCAGCCTGCGCCGGCCACCCCTGCGACCGCGACCGTGATCGCATAGGCGCGCCACACCGACCACGGCCGCGGCGTCAGCCGCATCCCGACGACGAGCAGGCTCGCCGCGAGGATCGCCCCGGAGTGCGTCGCGAAGAACGTGAAGTAGAGGACGTCGGGGAACGTGTCGTCGAGGTCGGGGGTCAGGACGGCCTGCAGCGATGCCGTCAGCGCCCAGAACCAGACGAGCTCGGTGAGCAGCCCGCGGCGCGGTCGCCACAGTGCCGCGATCGCGACAAGGGTGACGACATCGCTGAGCTGCAGCGGGAGGTGGTAGCGCAGCGACCACTCGCCGCGCGCGGCGTAGGTGAGCTGCTCGACCAGGAAGCCGGCGAGGATCACGACGGCGAGCGCGCGGGCGAGGGTCGTCGCGCCGCGACTTCCCCGGTGGCGCGCGAAGCTCGCGACGAGCACCGCGCCCGCGACCGTCACGGCGATCGCGGCGATGTGCTCGAGCGAGAAGAGCCGCATGGACCCGCGATCGTGGCAGGCCGCGGGAGGTCGACGTGCATGAGCGGACGTTCTAGGCTTGTCGCATGTGCCGAAACATCCGCCCGCTCTACAACTTCGCGCCGCCCGCCACGTCCGAAGAGGTGCGTGGCGCGGCCGTGCAGTACGTCCGCAAGATCAGCGGCTTCACGAAGCCGTCGGCGGCCAACGCCGAGGCCTTCGAGCGTGCGGTCGCCGCCGTCGAGGAGGCCTCCGCGCGACTGCTCGAGGAGCTCGTGACGAACGCGCCGTCCAAGGACCGCGAGGTCGAGGCGGCGAAGGCGCGCGCCAAGCGCGAGCAGCGCGACGCCGCGCAGCGCGAGGCGCTGCGGCGCGAGGTCGCGGCGTAGGGCGGCACCTGAGCCCCTCGCTCGGAGCGGTCGCGCGCGGACGGCGCGACATGGGATCTGCTCGTTGGGTCGCCTGCCCTCTGTAGGCCGCAGGCGCCAGGAGCTCGCCCCTGTGGCGCGACGGTGCGAGCCAAGGCCCGCCTTGCCAGGCTGCTGAACGTCTGCCGGATCACCTTAAATCGTCTCCTGCGTCGCGGTTTAGCATCGTCCAAACCGTCGCTCGTGGCGGCGGACTGCAGCGCGACTCAGGACCCAGCCCCCGACGAGTTGGGGCTGGGTCACATATGACCGAG
>DASXCR010000009.1:0-13592 GCA_036491075.1 Solirubrobacteraceae bacterium | reverse complement strand
GCCGGTCAGCGTCAGCTCGCGTCCCTGGATCTCGAGCCCGAGGTCGCCGGCGTCGATCCCGGCGAGCTCGGCGTGGACGATCGCGCGCGGTGGGTCGTCGGCGTAGAAGACGTCGACCGCGGGCGAGAAGCCGGTGCGCCGTGACGTCAGGCCGACGCTGCCGAAGACGTCGCCGAAGAGCTCGTCCATCTCCCTGCGCATGCGCTCGAAGTTGGCGAACAGGTCGCGCTCGCGGGGCATGCGCCGGAGGCTACCCCGTCCCGACCGCGGCGCGCACGCGGATCGCCACCGCGATCAGACCTCGTACACGCCGCCGCCGCGGGCGATCTCGATCGGGCCGGCGTACGAGCGCGCCGCCTGCGCGAGCGCCCAGTCGTAGTCGAGCTCGTCGGAGATGTGCGTCAGCACGAGGCGCTCCGCGTCGCAGCCGGCCGCGACCGCACCTGCCTCCGCGGGTGTCATGTGGCCGCGCGGCTCGTGCGGCTCGGGCTGCGTCAGCGTCGCCTCGAGCATGAGCAGATCCGTCGCGGCGGCGAACTCGCGCAGCGCGTCGGTCGGGCGGTGGTCGGCGCCGTAGGTGAAGCGCCCGTCGCGGCCGCCGCGGCTGACCTCGATCGCGTTGGTCGGGATGTAGTGCGGCACCGGCTGCAGGCGCACGCGCAGGTCGCCGACCTCGACCACCTCCGCGACGTCGTACTCGCGCAGCGCGAAGGCCGCGTCGAAGAGCCGCGGCTGCCCGCCCGCCTCGGCGAGCAAGCGCAGCATCGCGATCGCGCCGGGCGGCACGAGCAGCCGCGGGCGCGCGCGAGCGCCGTTGCCCGCTGAGCCGTCAGCGGCCGCACGCTGCTGGCGCGGCGCGTAAATCAGCGCGTGGGCGAACGGGATCAGGTCGAGGAAGTGATCGGCGTGCATGTGCGACACGACGATCGCGTCGACGTCGACGTAGTCGCGCACCCGGCGCAGCTGCGCGAAGACACTCGACCCGCAGTCCAATAGGAGGCAGCTCGCTCCGTCCTCGACGAGATAGCCGCTGCACGCGCCGCCGGCGTCCTGCCAGGACGGCGACTTGCCGAGGACCGTGATGCGCACCCTTTGACTCTATGTGCGGGCCGCCGGGAGTGTGTGCGATGTCGCACGCAATCCGGCGCCGTCAGGAGGCGTGCAGCGCCGCCTGCTCCTGCGCCGTCGGGAACGCCCACGCCGACTGCGTGCGCCGTTCCTGGCGGAAGCTGAAGCGCAGCTGCTGCGGCGGCCGCAGGCCCTCGGGGCCGTTGGGACGAAAGGTCGCGCAGGGCTCCTCGAGCTCCAGCGCGCACAGCAGGTTGCAGCGAAAGAAGCAGTCCTCGCATGCCGCCTTCTTCGTCGTCCGACTCTTCGCCATGTGTCCCGCGTACCCCCTGATCGACGTGCCCTGACCGAGGTCAATCAGACCATGCGACGACGCGCCTCTCAAGAGGTCGTCGGGGGCGTTCTCCGCTCCTTGACGGTTTTTGCTCGCGGGCAGCCCGCAAATGGCGAACGAAACGACGGGTCTGTCCGTAGGAGGTCAACGGCATGCAAACTTCGCCCCCCGGCGTCGACGCAGTTGCTGCTCTTTGCGGGAGAAACCTCACCAGCCGGCGAGCCGCACGCGCCGCGCGTCGATCGCGGCGAGGTCGCGACAGCCGGCGAGCGCCAGCACGACGGACAGGTCGGCGGCGAAGGCGTCGACGACCTCGCGCACCCCGGCCTCGCCGCCCGCCGCCAGCCCCCACGCGTACGGCCGCCCGATCAGCACGGCGTCGGCGCCGAGCGCGAGCGCGCGAAAGACGTCCGCGCCGTCGCGGATCCCGCCGTCGACGAGCACGGGCACGCGCCCGCCGACGGCCGCGGCGACCTCGCGCAGCGCCACGGCGGTCGGCACGGCGCCGTCGAGCTGGCGCCCGCCGTGGTTGGAGACGACGATCGCTGCGGCGCCCGCGTCGATCGCCGCACGAGCGTCCTCGCCGCAGAGCACGCCCTTGACGATCACCGGCAGTCCGCTGACGTCGCGCACCCACGCGACGTCAGCCCAGGTGAGCGAGGGGTCCCAGCCGCCGACCGGCGTGTGGTGCGCTGCGAGGTCGTGGCCGAGGTGGGAGACGAGCGCGATGCCCTCCGGGAACGCGAACTCGCCGTGCTCGCGCTCGCGCTCGCGGCGGCCGCCGACCGGCAGGTCGACGGTCAGCACGACGGCCTCGAAGCCGTGCTCGGCGGCGCGCGCCAGCACGCGCTCGGAGTGCGAGCGGTCGCGATCGACGTAGAGCTGAAACCACAGCGGCCCGCTCGCCGTGGCCGCGACCTCGGCGAGGTCGGCGGTCGCCCGCGTCGACAGGCAGTAGACGGTGCCGGCGGCGCCGGCCGCGCGCGCGGCGGCCGGCTCGCCGCCGGGGTGCAGTAGCCGCTGGGCGGCCATCGGCGCGAGCAGCAGCGGGAGCTCGAGGCGCCGGCCCAGCAGCGTGCACGACGTGTCGACGACGCCGACGTCGACCATCACGCGCGGCCGGATCCACACCCTGCGCCACGCCTGCGCGTTCTCGGCGACCGTGCGCTCGGCGCCCGCGCCACCCGCGAAGTAGTCGAAATGCGCGCGCGGGATGCGCTCGCGCGCGGCGCGCTCGAGTTCGCCGAGGAGCTTCATCGGCCACGATGGTAGGTCGATGCGCATCCTCGTCACCGGTATCAGCGGCTCGATCGGGGCGGCGCTCGCGCCGGCGCTGCTGCGCGCCGGCCACGAGCTGCGCGGTTTGTCGCGCAACCCCGCGCACGTCGCGGCGCAGGACTTCCCCGTGCTGCGCGGCGACGCCGTCAGCGGCGCGGGCCTCGACGACGCGCTGCGCGGCATCGACGTCGCGTACTTCCTCATGCACTCGATGGAGGGCGAGGACCCGGGCTTCGCGGCGCGCGAGCGCGCGGCCGCCGAGCACTTCGTGACGGCCGCGCGGGGCGCCGGCGTGCGGCGGGCGGTGTACCTCGGCGGGATCGTCCCCCGCGACCGCGCGCCGTCGCGTCACCTCGCGAGCCGGCTGGAGGTCGAGCGGATCCTGCTGGCGGGGCTGCCGGAGGTCGTGGCGCTGCGCGCGTCGATCGTCGTCGGCGCGCGCTCGCGCTCGTTCGCGTTCCTCGTGCGCCTCGTCGAGCGCATGCGCGTGCTCGCGCTGCCGGCGTGGCGCCGGCACCTCACCCAGCCGATCGACGTGCGCGACGTGCGCGCCTTCCTCGTCGCGGCGGCGACGACGCACCACGCCGCCGGCGGGCTGTCACTCGACGTCGCCGGTCCGCAGACGCTCTCCTACGGAGAGATCGTGCAGCGCATCGCCGAGCTCATGCTCGTGCGCCGGCCCGCGCTGCGGATCGGACGCGACGCGACCCCGATCGCGGCGCCGATCGCCGCAGCGATCGCCGGCGAGGACCCCGGCTTCATCGCCCCGCTCATGGAGAGCCTGTCCGGCGACCTGCTCGCGCGCGACGACCGCGCCGCCGGACTGCTGGGCGTGCGCCGTCACACGTTCGATCGCGCCGTCGAGGCCGCGCTGCGCGACTGGGAGGCCGCGCGGCCCCTGCGGGCGCGCTGACCTCGCCGAAGGCGCAGCCGTGGGGGCGCAACCGGGGGGCAAAGTCCGCCCGGTAGGGTGCGCGCGGTGTCCGCCGTGGTCATCGCCCGCATCGACATCGACGCCCCGATGCAGGAGGTGTGGGACTACGTCATGGAGCCGGCGCACTATCGCGACTGGGTGACGATCGTCGACGCCGTGTCGAACGTCGACGCGGGCCCACTGCGGCCGGGCTTCCGGATGGACCAGACGTTGCACCTGCGCGGCGTGCGCTTCAAGGTTCACTGGACGCTGGACATCATGCGCGCCCCGAGGACGGCACGCTGGGAGGGCAGCGGACCGGCTCGCTCGCGGGCGGTCACAGAGCACCGCCTCAGCGAGCGCGACGGGCTCACCCACTTTGACTACCGCAACGAGTTCCGAACCCCGTTCGGACCGCTCGGCGTCGCCGCCTCGAAGGTGATCGTGGGCGGCATTCCCGAGAAGGAGGCGCGGGCCTCGCTGGCGCGTTTGAAGCAGATTCTCGAAAGTCGCCGCTGACTGCGAAAGTCGTCGGGCGCCGCTGCTCACGTGCGCTCGCACGCGCCCGTGCAACAACCGTCTGGTGGATTGGCTACGCTGTAGCCCTTGTTAACTGAAATGCCAGCACGGGGAGACGTTCATGGCAGATTTCCTGGATGAGAAGCGAAGCGAGATCGGCGCACGGCTCAAGGAGCTCAAGCCGCTCGTCGAGGAGTTCCAGCGGCTCGAGGCCGCCGCGGCCGCGCTCGACGGCGTGCCCACCACGGCGCCGGCGCCCGCGCGCGCGTCGAGCGCGCGTGCGTCACGGCCCGCCAAGCGCCGCAGTTCCGGTGGTGGCGGTGGCGGTCGTCGCGGACGCCCGAAGGGCAGCGGCACCCGCGGAGCCGAGGCGCTCTCGCTCGTCAAGCAGAACCCGGGGATCACGATCCCCGAGCTCGCCGAGAAGATGGGCATCAAGCAGAACTACCTGTATCGCGTCCTGCCGGGCTTGGCCGAGGACGGCCTCGTCGCGAAGGACGGACGCGGCTGGCATCCAAAGGAAGCGGCGTAGCGCACACGAGCTCTGGGTCAGGCCCGCAGGTGAGCCTGACCCATGATCATCGTTTGGACAGCTCGAAGATCGACGCCATCCAGTTGGTGCGAGCCGCAGTCGGCTCACACCAAGCCGAGCGCCACGACGGCAGCTCGTTCGTCCGTCAGCTCCTTGACGGTGGCGTCGATCTTCGACTGTGCGAACTCCCCGACCTCGAGGCCCTCGACGATCTCGTAGGAGCCGCCGCCCAGGCGCACGGGGAAGCTCGAGATGATGCCCTCGGCGATGCCGTAGGAGCCATCGGAGGCGACCGCCATCGAGCGCAGCCCCTCGGCGCCCGAGACCCAGTCGCGCACGTGGTCGATCGCGGCGTTGGCGGCCGAGGCGGCCGACGACGCACCGCGCGCCTCGATGACCTCCGCCCCGCGCTTGCCGACGCGCGGGATGTACGCGTTCTCATACCAGTCCATGTCGACCTGATCGATCGCGGGCCGCCCGCCCGCGGTCGCGTTGAAGAGGTCGGGGAACATCGACGGTGAGTGGTTGCCCCACACCGCGAGGTCGCAGACCTCCTCGACGCCGATGCCGAGCTTCTGCGCGAGCAGCGCGACCGCGCGGTTCTGATCCAGGCGCGTCATCGCGGTGATCTGCGTCGACGGGATGTCGGGCGCGTTGGCGGCGAGGATCAGCGCGTTCGTGTTGGCGGGGTTGCCGACGACGAGCACCTTCACGTCGTCCGCGGCGGCGCCGTTGAGCGCCTCGCCCTGCGGCTTGAAGATCTGGCCGTTGGCCTCCAGCAGGTCCGCGCGCTCCATGCCCTTCGAGCGCGGCCGCGCGCCCACGAGCAGCGCGATCTGCACGCCGTCGAACGCCTGCTTGGGGTCGTCGAAGATGTCGACGGACGCAAGCTGCGGGAAGGCGCAGTCGGTCAACTCGAGCGTCGTTCCCTCGGCCGCCTTGACAGCCTGCGGGATCTCCAGCAGCCGCAGCGCGACCTTGACGTCGGGTCCGAGCAGCTGTCCGGATGCGATCCGAAACAGCAGCGCGTAGCCGATCTGGCCAGCTGCACCGGTGACGACGACCTTCACCGCGGAACCTTCACTCATGCATTCATCTCCTCGATCACGGCGTCGGCGAACTGGCTCGTGCCGACGGCTGTGGGGTCTGTTCGGGTTGGCTTGAGGTCATAGGTGACCTTGTCGCCCTTGCGGATGACCGCCGCGATCGCGTTCTCCATCGCGCGTGCGGCGTCGGTCTCCTGCAGGTGGTCGAGCATGTAGACGCCCGACAGCAGCAGCGCCGTCGGGTTCATGCGGTTCTGGCCCGCGTACTTCGGCGCGGAGCCGTGGGTCGCCTCGAAGACGGCCGCCGCGGTGCCGATGTTCGCTCCGCCCGCCAGCCCGAGCCCGCCGATCATGCCCGCACACAGGTCGCTGACGATATCCCCGTAGAGGTTCGGCAGCACGATGACCTCGTACTCGTTCGGGCGCGTCACGAGCTGGTTGCAGAGGTTGTCGATGATCCTGTCCTCGAACTCGATCTGCGGATAGTCCTCGGCCACCTCACGCGCCACCGAGAGGAACAGGCCGTCGGAGAACTTCATGATGTTCGCCTTGTGCCCGGCGGTCACCTTGCCGCGGCCGTGGGCGATCGCGTACTCGAAGGCGGCGCGGACGATGCGCTCGGAGCCGAACTCGCTGATCGGCTTGATCGAGATGCCGGCGTCCTCGCGGACCGTCGCGCCGAGGTCGGCGAGGTTGCGGCGCAGCGTCGCGTTCTCCGGCGTCCCGCGCTCGAACTCGATGCCCGCGTAGAGGTCCTCGGTGTTCTCGCGGACGATGATCAGGTCGGTCTCCGGAAAGCGCGTGCGCACGCCCTCGTAGGACTTGCACGGACGGATGCAGGCGAAGAGGTCGAGCTCCTTGCGCAGCAGCACGTTGACCGAGCGAAAGCCCGAGCCGACCGGCGTCGTCGTCGGTCCCTTGATGCCGATGCCGTTGCTCTTCAGCGACTCGAGCGTCGCGTCGGGGAACGGGTTGCCGTGCTTCTCGTACTCGTCGATGCCGGCTTCGTGGACGTCCCAGTCGAAGCCGACGCCGGTGGCCTCGAGCACGCGGCGCGTCGCCTCGGCGAGCTCGGGTCCGGTGCCGTCTCCGGGGATGAAGGTCACATCGTGCGCCATGGCTTCCTCTCGGGGTGTGCTGTTCTGAAGGTCGCGAGCGAGCGGGCGATGCTAGTGCAGCGTTCCGCAAGTCAGCTCACCCTCGGGCGGGTGGACCGCGTGGCGGCGTGCGGGCCCTCGCCGCACACCGTGGTTGACTTGCCGTGATGGCATCGCGAGGGACCCAGCCTTGGCACACGCACGAGGTCGTCAACCAGCCTCCGCCACTGCAGGGGCGCAACCTCTTCGACGACAACCTGCCGCTCGTCGAGGCCCTGGAGCGCGAGGGTGCCGGGTGGGCGCTGCAGCGCGCGCGAGAGGTCGGTGGCGTCTGGGGCGCGGAACCCGTGCGATGGGGCTTCGAGGCCAACGAGCACCCACCCGTGCTGCGGACGTTCGACCGCTACGGCCATCGCATCGACGAGGTCGAGTTCCATCGCGCGTGGCACGACCTCATGCGCCTCGCGTGCGGCCACGAGCTGCACGCGCTGCCGTGGACATCGTCGCAGCCTGCCGCGCACGCCGCTCGCACGGCGATGTACCTGACCGCCGCGCAGCCGGAGGGCGGCTTCGCCTGCCCGATCACGATGACGTTCGCGGCGGTGCCGGCGCTGCGCGCGCAGCCGGAGCTGGCCGCGCGGTGGGAGCCGCTGCTGACGTCGCCGTCGTATGACCCCGCGCTCGCCGTCGGCGGCCGGCACAAGCGCAGCGCGCTGTGCGGGATGGCGATGACGGAGAAGCAGGGCGGGTCGGACGTGCGCGCGAACACGACGGTCGCGGTCGCGGTGGGCGGCGCGGCGGGGGCCGGCGCCGGCGGCGAGTACGTCCTCACCGGGCACAAGTGGTTCTGCTCGGCGCCGATGTGCGACCTGTTCCTCGTCCTCGCGCAGGATGGACACCGTCCCGGCCATCCCTCGTGCTTCGCGCTGCCGCGGATCCTGCCCGACGGAACGCGCAACGCGCTGCACATCCAGCGCCTGAAGGACAAGCTCGGCAACCGCTCCAACGCGTCGAGCGAGATCGAGCTGCACGGCGCGTGGGCGCAGATGGTCGGCGAGCCCGGGCGCGGCGTGCCGACGATCATCGAGATGGTGGGCCACACGCGCCTGGACTGCGTGATCGGGACCGCGGCCGGGATGCGCTGGGGCGTCGCCAACGCGACGTGGCACGCGGCGCACCGCAGCACCTTCGGCCGGCGCCTCGCCGAGCAGCCGCTGATGCGCAACGTGCTCGCCGACCTCTGCGTCGAGTCCGAGGCCGCGACCGCGCTCGCGATGCGCCTCGCACGCGCCTACGACGAGGCCGCCCTCGGCGACGCGCGCGCGACGGCCTTCAAGCGCGTCGCGACCGCGATCGCGAAGTACTGGGTCTGCAAGCGCGGGCCGGGCCACGCCTTCGAGGCGCTCGAGTGCCTCGGCGGCAACGGCTACGTCGAGGAGTCGGGCATGCCGCGGCTGTACCGCGAGATGCCGCTGTCGTCGATCTGGGAGGGCTCGGGCAACGTCATGGCGCTCGACGTGCTGCGCGCGCTGAGCCGCTCGCCGGAGGTGCTCGACACGCTGCTGCACGAGATCGACCTCGCCGCCGGCGCCGACGCTCGGCTGGACGCGTTCGTCGTGCGGCTGCGCGCGCAGCTCGCCGATCCGCACGACCTCGAGCTGCGCGCGCGACGCCTCGTCGAGGCGATGGCGCTCGCGCTGCAGGGCTCCCTGCTCGCACGCTACGCGCCGCCGGCGGTCGCCGACGCGTTCTGCGCGTCGCGCCTGGCGGGCGAGGGCGCCCTGGCGTACGGCACCCTGCCCGCGGGCGTCGACGCGGCGGCGATCGTGGCGCGGCACACGCCACCGGGCTGACGCGAGACGCGCCCGGCGCGGCCCTACGGCCGCATGCGACGATGTGGCGCATGTTCGGAGCGGGAGGTTCGATCCAGATCGCGCGGCTGTTCGGCATCCGGGTCGGCGCGAGCCCGAGCTGGTTCTTCGTCCTCTTCATCCTGATCTACGCGCTGTCGGACTACTTCCGCGACGCGATCGGTGGCTCCACGACGCAGGGCTACCTCGTCGCCGTCGCGGCCTCGATGCTGCTGTTCGGCTCGATCATCCTGCACGAGCTCGGTCATGCGCTCGTCGCGCGGCGCCAGGGCATCACGATCAGCGGCATCGACCTGTGGTTCTTCGGCGGCATCTCGAAGATGAGCCGTGACACGGACACGCCGGGCGCGGAGTTCAAGATCGCGGCCGCGGGGCCGCTCGTGACGCTCGTGATCTGCGCGCTCTGCCTCGGTCTCAGCGCGCTCATCGACCAGGGCGCCGCGCTCGACGTGACGCAGCTCGACAACGACGCCCACGTGTCGCCGGCGCTCGCGCTGCTCGGCTTCCTCGCGCTGTGGAACGGCGCGCTGCTGTTCTTCAACCTGATCCCGGCGTTCCCGCTCGACGGCGGGCGCCTCATGCGCGCGACCGCGTGGAAGCTCACCGGCGACCGCAACCGCGCGACGCGCCTCGCCGGGCGCGTCGGCGAGTACTTCGCCTACGCGCTGATCGGGGTCGGGATCTACATCGCCGCCGCGCGGTCGCCGGTCAACGGCATCTACCTCGCGGTCGTCGGCTGGTTCCTCGCCCAGGGGGCGCGTGCCGCGGTCGCGTCGACGGCCTTCACCGAGCGCATCGACGGGATCACCGTCGCCGACATCATGGACGCCGAGCCCGTGGCCATGCCCGCGACGGCGACGCTGCTGCGCGCGCAGGACGAGTTCTTCCTGCGCTACCGCTGGGACTGGTTTGCGGTCGTCGACGACGAGCGCCGCTTCCTCGGCGTCGTCTCCGAGCGGCTCGTCGATGCCGAGATCGCGGCGGGGCGCCCGGCGCTCGAGGTGCGCGAGCTGCTCGACGCAGCGAGCACGGCGAGCTGGCAGGTGCCACCCGACCGCCCGCTCGAGTCGCTGCTCGCCGACGAGCACCTACGCGTCCACGGCGCGCTGATGGCGGTCGACGCCGACGGCGTGCTGTGCGGCGTCGTCACCGTCGAGCAGGTCCGGCGCGCGCTCAGCGCCGCGCTTCCCCAGCGCTTGGCATAACCGTCACAAACCCCGTCTGAGACGGCTCCCGGCCACCCCCTGAGTCGCCGAGCGCGGCGTATAGAGTGCAAGTTCTTGCCCTCGCACGACGTGCTCATCATCGGTGCCGGCCTCGCCGGCCAGCGCGCGGCCCTCGCCGCCGCACAGACCGGCGGCACGGTCGCGATCCTCAGCAAGGTCCATCCCGTGCGCTCGCACTCGGTCGCCGCCGCGGGCGGCATGAACGCCGCGATCGCCGTCGACGACGACTGGACCGAGCACGCCTATGACACCGTCAAGGGCTCGGACTTCCTCGGCGACCAGGACGCGATCGAGATCATGTGCTCCGAGGCGCCCGGCGAGGTCATGCACCTCGAGCACATCGGCGTGACCTTCTATCGCAACGAGACCGGCCATCTCGACCTGCGCGCGTTCGGCGGCGCCTCCAAGAAGCGCACCGCCTACGTCGCCGACATCACAGGCCAGGCGATCCTGCACGTCCTCTACGAGCAGCTCATGCGCCACCACCTGACGGTCGACCGCTTCGAGGAGTGGTTCGTGACGTCGCTGATCCTCGACGACGACGGCGAGTGCACCGGCGCGGTCGCGCGCGAGATCCGCACGGGCGACATGCAGATCTTCAACGCGAAGTCGGTGATCCTCGCCTCCGGCGGTGCCGGCCAGTGCTACAAGCCGACCACGAACGCGCTGATCTGCACGGCGGACGGGATCGCGCAGGCCTACGCGATCGGCGCGCCGCTGATGGACATGGAGATGGTCCAGTACCACCCGACGACGCTCGCCGAGAACGGCTTCCTCATCACCGAGGGCGCGCGCGGCGAGGGCGCCCACCTCCTGAACTCCGAGGGCCGGCGCTTCATGGAGGACTACGCGCCCAACAAGATGGAGCTCGCCTCGCGCGACGTCGTCTCGCGCGCCGAGCAGACCGAGATCAACGAGGGTCGCGGCGTCGGCCCGGACGGCCAGGGGATCTACCTCGACATCACGGTCGTGCCGAAGAAGCGCGTGCTCGAGGCGCTGCGCGAGATCGTGAACATCGGCCGCGACTTCGCCGGCACGGACATCACGCGCGAGCCGATCATGATCCGGCCCGGCCAGCACTACATCATGGGCGGCGTGAAGACCGACGTCGACGGTCGTACGCCGATCACGGGCCTCTACGCGGCCGGCGAGGTCGCCTGCGTGTCGGTCCACGGCGGCAACCGCCTCGGCGCGAACTCGCTGCTCGACACGCTGATCTTCGGGCGGCGCTCCGGCGAGCACGCCGCGACCCGCGGCATGCAGCTGCCGATGCCGTCCGCGCCGGAGTCGCGCCTGCGCGAGGACATCGAGCGAATCGACGCGATCATCGCCCGCGAGCGCGGGGGTCGCCGCGTCTCGGCGATCAAGGACGAGCTCGGCACGATGATGAACGAGAAGGTCGCGGTGTTCCGCGACGAGGACGGCCTGGAGGAGGCGCTCGACGTCGTCGGACGGCTCAAGGAGGAGGCGGCGCTCGCCGCGATCGACGACCGCGGCACGGTCTTCAACCAGGACGTGCTCGGCGCGATCGAGCTCGGCTACCTGCTCGACACGGCGGAGTGCACGGTCGTCGCGGCGATCGAGCGCAAGGAGTCGCGCGGCGCGCAGTTCCGCACGGACTTCCCCGATCGCAACGACGAGGAGTGGCTCAAGCACATCGACGTCACCCGCGACCCCGACGGCCGTCCCGCGCTGTCGTACTCCGACGTGACGATCACCCGGTGGCAGCCGGAAGTGAGGAAGTACTAGTGGTCGCCGATGTCTGAGTTCACCCTTCGACTGCGCCGCTACGACCCAGAGTCCGGCAACCCGGCCTACTGGGAGGAGCACACCGTCGAGCTCGAGCCGCATCGCTCCGTCCTGGAGGCGATCCTCCAGGCCAGAGCGAATTCGGACGGCTCGATCGGGATCCGCTGCTCGTGCCGGGCGGCGATCTGCGGGTCGTGCGGCGTGCGCGTCAACGGCAAGCCCGGCCTCGCCTGTCACACCCATCTCGACAAGGCGCTGCGCGGCGCGCGCGACGGCGTCATCGAGGTCGAGCCGATGGGCAACATGCCGGTCATCAAGGACCTCATCGTCGACATGGACGCGGTTCACTGGAAGAAGATCCAGCGCGTCACGCCGTGGCTGCAGGCCAAGCAGCCGGTGCCCGAGCGCGAGTACGAGGTGGCGCACCAGGCGATGGTCGACGTGACGCAGTCGATGGCCTGCATCCAGTGCGGCGCCTGCGTGTCGGACTGCCTCTCGATGGAGGTCGACCCGGAGTTCGTCGGGCCGGCCGCGCTGGCGAAGGCCTACCGCTTCGTCGGCGACCCGCGCGACGCGCAGACGGCCTCGCGGCTGCGCGACCTGGCCGACGACCCGCACGGCATCTACGACTGCACGCACTGCTTTCAGTGCATCGACGCCTGTCCCAAGGGCGTCGCGCCGATGAGCCAGATCATGCGCCTGCGCCGCCGCGCCGGCAACGACTTCGACATCGTCGATCCCAACAACGGCGAGCGTCACGAGCGCGCGTTCGTGTCGCTGGTGCGCCAGTACGGCCTGCTCAACGAGACCGAGCTGCTGCCGCGCTCCTACGCCGGCGACTCGCCGCTGGCGAAGTTCAAGCCCGCCGCGGCGCGCGAGCTGTCGAGCTCGCTGCCGGCGATCGCCAAGGCGCTGCTGCGACGCAAGGTCACGCCGGCCGGCGTGCTCAAGCCGCACAAGCTCGCCGCGTCGGACCTCAAGGCCGTCAAGCGGATCTACGACACGGTCGAGGGGCGCGACGAGCGCGTCGAGCTCAACCTCTACATCTCCGGACGCGACGAGGACCTGTTGCCATGAAGGTCGCCTACTGGCCCGGCTGCGTGTCGCGCGGCTTCACCCCCGAGCTGCATGGCTCGATGGCGAAGATCGCGCCGCTGCTGGACATCGAGCTCGTCGAGATCGACCGCGGCTCGTGCTGTGGCGCGGGCGTCATCGCCGAGCACAGCCAGGAGCTCGCCGACACGCTGAACGCGCGCACGTTCGCGCTCGCTCAGCAGGCCGAGGGCACGGCGCTGATGATGAACATCTGCTCGACGTGCCAGGGCGCGCAGAGCGAGTGCCAGGAGCGCCTGGACGCGAACGCCGCGTACCGCGCGCACGTCAACGCGACCCTCGCGGACGAGGGCCTGTCCTACGAGAAGGGCCTGTCGAACAAGAACCTGCTGTGGTTGCTGGTCGAGGAGATCGGGCTGGCGGAGCTGCGCCGGCGCGTCAAGCGGCCGCTGACGGACCTGCGGGTGGGGCCGTTCTACGGCTGCTACATCGTGCGGCCGGCGACGCGACTCGGGATCGACGAGGAGCAGCCGCGCGACTCGTACCTCGGGCTCGTGATCGAGGCGCTCGGCGGACGGTCATCGAGTACGCCGGCTCGCACAAGTGCTGCGGCTTTCCGATCATCACGATGAACAAGGAGGCGTCGCTGAAGCAGGCGGGGCGCCACCTCGGGGACGCGGTCGACGCGCAGGCGGACTGCCTCGTGACGCCGTGCCCGCTGTGTCACCTCAACCTCGACCTGCAGCAGCCGCTGGCGGAGAAGGTCGTCGGGCGCACGCTGAACATGCCGGTGCTGCATCTCCCCCAGCTCGTCGGCCTCGCGCTGGGCGTCGCGCCGAGCGAGCTCGGCCTCCAGCGCCACGTCGTCAAGCCGGCGGCGGTGATCGACTGGAGCACCTCCGTGGT
>DASXCR010000008.1:0-7434 GCA_036491075.1 Solirubrobacteraceae bacterium | reverse complement strand
CAGCTCGTCGGCGGCGAGCGCAACCGCTACAAGGTCGAGACGCGCTTCGTGCACCGCTCGGGCGCGCCGATCTGGGTCGCGATCCAGGCGACGATGATCCGCGACGAGGCCGGCGACGCGCGGCGCTTCCTCGTCCAGGTGCAGGACGTCACGCACCGCCGCCGCTACGAGGAGAACCTGCACTACCTCGCGACGCATGACCCGCTCACAGGCCTGCACAACCGCTCGAGCTTCGCCGGCCAGCTCGACACGCACGCCGACCTCGTGCGCCGCTACGAGAGCGAGGGCGCGCTGCTGCTGCTCGACCTCGACCACTTCAAGTACGTCAACGACACGCTCGGCCATCAGGCCGGCGACCACGTCATCGCGCGCGTCGCGAAGGTGCTCGCCGCGCGGCTGCGCGAGAGCGACGTGCTCGCGCGCCTCGGCGGCGACGAGTTCGCCGTGCTGCTGCCCAAGGCGCATCTCGACGGCGCGCAGCTCGTCGCCAACGACCTGCTCGAGGCGCTGCGCGCGGAGCGCATCGCGGTGCCGGGGACCGGCGACCGCACGGTGACGGCGAGCATCGGGATCGCGATGTTCGAGCAGGGCGAGGGGCTGACGGGTGAGGACGTGCTCGTCAGCGCCGACCTGGCGATGTACGACGCCAAGGAGGCGGGTCGCAACCAGGTCGTGCTGCACACGCCCGGCGAGCACGCGCAGGCGCGCATGCAGGGGCGCGTGAACTGGGCCGAGCGGATCCACGTCGCGATCGACGAGGATCGCTTCGCGCTGATGGCGCAGCCGATCCTCGACCTCGAGACCGGCGCCGTCACGCAGTTCGAGGTGCTCATGCGGATGCTCGACGACCACGGCGACCTGATCCCGCCCAGCGCGTTCCTGTCGACCGCCGAGCGGCTCGGGATGATCCAGGAGATCGACGCGATCGTCGTGGAGCACGCGATCCGCGCGGTCGCCGCGGCGGGCAGCGCGATCGGCGACACGCGCGTGGAGATCAACCTCTCGGGCGCCTCGATGGGCGACCCGCAGATGCTGCGCGTCATCGAGGACGCGCTGCTTCAGACGGGCCTCGATCCGTCGCGTGTGATCTTCGAGATCACCGAGACCGCTGCGATCGCGAACATCGCCAAGGCACGCGAGTTCTCCGACCAGCTCGCGAGGCTCGGCTGCCGCTTCGCGCTGGACGACTTCGGCGCCGGCTTCGGCTCGTTCTACTACCTCAAGCACGTGCACTTCGACATCCTCAAGATCGACGGCGAGTTCGTGCGCGACGCGTGCGTGACGCGCACCGATCGCCTCGTCATCCAGTCCGTGGTCGCGATCGCGCGCGGGCTCGGCAAGCAGACCGTGGCCGAGCACGTCGGAGACGAGCCGACGGTCGGCCTGCTGCGCGAGCTCGGCGTCGACTACGGGCAGGGCTACTTCCTCGGCAGGCCGATCGGGCTCGAACGCTTCCTCACCGAGCTCGCCGGTGCCGAGACGCCGGTCGCTACGTCGCAGCGCGAGGTCGTCTGAGCGTCTCGCGCCGATGACCCGGCGACGATGCTCGCCGCGGGTCGGCCGCGCCTACGCGCCGCGACTCGTGACGGCCTCCTTGAGCTTGGCGACCGCGAAGCCCCACGCGTCGGAGGCGGTGACCTTCGGCGGCAGCGAGACCTCCTCCGGGTTGGTCAGCACGTCGAGCAGCACCGGGCCGGAGGTCGCGAGCGCCTCGCGGACGGCGCCGTCGATCGCGTGCGGATCGGTCACCCGGAACGCCGTGAGCCCCATCGCGCGGGCGACCGCGGCGAGGTCGGGGTTGTGCAGGATCGTCCCGAACTCCGGCAGCCCGCCCTGCTCCTGCTCGAGCTTCACCATCCCGAGGCGGCCGTTGTCGAACACGACGAAGGTCGCCGGCAGGTCGTAGGCGACCGCCGTCAGCAGGTCTCCGAGCAGCATCGTCAGGCCGCCGTCGCCGCAGAACGCGATCACCTGACGCCCGCGGTCCAGCGCCTGCGCGCCGAGCGCGTGCGGCATCGCATTCGCCATCGAGCCGAGGTTGTAGGAGCCCATCAGCCGCCGCGTGCCGCGCATCGTCACGAAGCGCGACAGCCCCACCGTCGACATGCCGGTGTCCGAGGTGAAGATCGCGTCCTGCGCGGCGTGCGCGTCGATCGCGGCGGCGAGCGCCTCGGGACGGATGCGGCGCTCGGGGTTGTCCAGCGCGGCGCGAGCGCGCCCCGCGACATGCTCGTCGTGGTCGGGATCCGCGAGCTCGAGCTGGTGCGAGCGCCACGCGAGGTACTGCTCGCGATGCTCGTCGAGCAGCGAGCGATCGGCCTTCGCGCCAACCTGCTCGAGCAGGCCGGCGAGCGCGAGCCGCGCGTCGCCGACGACCGGGGCGTCGACGCGCGTGCGTCGCCCGATGTGCTCGCCGCGCATGTCGATCTGCACGACGACCTTGCCCTCCGGATACCAGTCGACGTACGGGAAGTCGGTGCCGACCATCAGCAGCAGCTCGGCCGCCTCGAGCGCCTTGCGCGCCGGCGGGTTGCCGATCATGCCGGTCTGGCCGAGCTCGTAGGGGTTGTCGCGCTCGAGCCCGTCCTTGGCCTTCAGCGTCAGCACCATCGGCGCACTGAGGCGCTGCGCGATCGCGAGCAGCTCGTCGCGCGCGCCGCGCGCGCCCTGCCCGGCGAGGATCGCGACGGACGACGCGGCGTCGATCGCCGCCGCCGCGCGCGCCAGGCCGTCGGGGTCGGGCGTCAGCGGCGGATCGGCCTGCGCGATGTTCGGCTCGAGCGTCCCCTTCGGAACGCTCATCGCGCCGACGTCGCCCGGCAGCGTGAGCACCGCGACGGTCTTCTGCGAGAGCGCCGTCTGCACGGCCTGCTCGAACAGCAGCGGCATCTGCTTCGGGCTCGAGATCGTCTGCGCGAACGCCGCGACGTCGGCGAAGACCTTGTCGTTGTCGACCTCCTGGAAGAAGTCCGAGCCGATCTCCGCCAGCGGCACCTGGCCGCACAGCGCGAGCACGGGCACGCGCGACTTCTTCGCGTCGTAGAGCCCGTTGAGCAGGTGGATCGAGCCGGGCCCGACGGTCCCCATGCAGACGCCGAGCGTGCCCGAGAGGTGCGCCTGAGCGCCGGCGGCGAACGCGCCCGCCTCCTCGTGGCGCACGCCGATCCACTCGATGCGCTCCTCGCGGCGGATCGCGTCGGTGACGGGGTTCAGTGCGTCGCCGACGACGCCCCAGACCGTGCGCACGCCGAGGTCGGCGAGCCCCCGCACGATCAGCTCGGCGACGGTGGTCATGCCGCGCTCCTCAGGTCCGATGGCGGCGCCTGGAAGCTGTCGGGGTCGGCGCGCTGCCAGTCGGCCGCCCACGACCGCGGCGGCGAGGTCAGCAGCTCGCCGGGCTCGAGCCAGTCATAGAGGTCGGCGTAGGAGCTCGTCCGCGTCTCGTCGACGCGGCGCATGAGCATCCAGGGCCGCACCTCGGACGGCGCGCGGACGCCCATCGAGCCCATCAGCTGCTGGGCCTGCGCGACGGTCGCCTGCTGGAAGCGCCGCACGCGCTGGGTCTTGTCGGGCACGTTCAGTGCCCGCGCGCGGCGCGCGTCCTGCGTCGTGACGCCCACCGGGCAGGTGTTCGTGTGGCAGCGCTGCGCCTGGATGCAGCCGACGGCCATCATCATCGCGCGCGCCGCGTTCGTGTAGTCGGCGCCCTGCGCGAGGCACTTGACGATGTCCGAGCCGGTCGCGACCTTGCCGCTGGCGCCGATCTTGATGCGGTCGCGCAGGCCGGTGCCGACGAGCGCGTTGTGGACGATCATCAGCCCCTCCGTCAGCGGCGTGCCGACGTGGTCCTCATACTCCTGCGGCGCCGCGCCCGTCCCGCCCTCCGAGCCGTCGACGACGATGAAGTCCGGTCCACTGCCCTCCGCGAGCATCGCCTTGCAGATCGCGAGGAACTCGTGGCGCGCGCCGATGCAGAGCTTCATCCCGACCGGCTTGCCGTCGGCCAGCTCGCGCATCCGCACGAGGAACCGCACGAGCTCGCGCGGCGTCGAGAACTCGCGGTGATGCGACGGCGAGACGCACTTCTCGCCCTTCGGGACGCCGCGCGCCTGCGCGATCTCCGCGCTGACCTTCGACCCGGGCAGCACGCCGCCGATGCCCGGCTTCGCGCCCTGCGACAGCTTCACGGACACGCACTTGACGTTCTCGTGCGCCGCCTTGCGCGCGAACATCTCCGCATCGAAGCGGCCGTCCTTCGTGCGCGCGCCGAAGTAGCCGCTGCCGATCTCCCAGATCAGGTCGCCGCCGTTCTCGAGGTGGTACTTCGTCAGGCCGCCCTCGCCGGTGTCGTGGGCGAAGCCGCCCAAGCGCGCGCCTGCGTTGAGCGCGCGGATCGCGTTCGCCGACAGCGCCCCGAAGCTCATCGCCGACACGTTCAGCAGCGCCATCTCGTAGGGACGGGTGCAGTCGGGCCCGCCGATCCGTACGCGCGGCTGCTCGTCGGGCGGGTCGAACGCGGCGTTGGTGTGCAGCAGCCACTCGTAGCCGGGCGCCGTGACGTCGCGCTCGGTGCCGAAGGCCTGCTCGCCGTGAATCCCCTTCGCGCGCTCGTAGATGACGTTGCGCGTGTCGCGGTCGAACGGGCGCCCGTCGTAGTTGCGCTCGATGAAGTACTGCTGCATCTCGGGCCGGATCGCCTCGAAGAGGAAGCGCAGGTGCCCGATCACGGGATAGTTGCGCAGGATCGAGTGGCGGCGCTGGAGCAGGTCGTGCAGCGCCACGACGAGCGCCAGGGCGATGATCGCGGCGAGGACGAGGAGGGCGGTCATCGGATCGCGAACGTCATGCGCAGGCGCACGCCCGGGGCGACGTCCTCGACCTGCAGGCGCTGCGTCAGCCGGCCGATCAGCGCCAGGCCCTGGCCCAGGCCGGGGCTGTCGGCGCGCCGCAACATGCCGATGCCCTCGTCGCAGACCTCGACGGTGAGCGAGTCCGCGCCGCCCGTGACCCAGGCGTCGACGCCGAGCGCGCCCGCGCGGGCGCGGCCGACATAGGCGTGCACGACGGCGTTGGTGAGCGCTTCGGAGACCGCGAGGGCGATGTCGTCGCACTGCTCGTCCGATGCGCCGTTGCTCGCGGCGAGCGCGACGATCGCGCCGCGCAGCCGGCTGACGCTCGCCGGCAGGGCCGGGAGGCGTTCCTGTAGCCGAGACGGGCTGGCGAGCACACGGCTGGGACTACCCGACAGTGGGTGTCGCCACGCCATTGTTCGTGGAGGCCGGCGAGGCGGCGCTGCCCGTGATCGGCGTCGTGCCGCGCGACGGCGCGGCTCGGACCGTCGGGAGACGGCGCGGCTCGGACCGTCGGGAGACGGCGCGGCTCGGACCGTCGGGAGACGGCGCGGCTCGGACCGTCGGGAGACGGCGCGGCTCAGACCGTCGCCAGCGTGACCGGGACGTCGAAGCGCGACCGCGCGACGCCGCAGAGGTCGTCCTCGCGGTAACGCTGCTCGTCGCCCTCCCGGGCGAAGATCACGATCCGATCGGCGGGGAAGGTCGCGAGCGCGTCTTGCAGGGCCAGCAGCGGCTCGCCCTCCCCGGTCGCGCTGTTGGCGGCGACCCCCTCCGCGCGCAGGCCGATCGCGGTCCTGCCACCGGCCTCCTCGGCATCCGCGATTGCCTCGTCGGCGTCGGACATCCAGAACGCCACCTTCGACTCGTTGAGGGCGGGGGAGACGACGAGCACGCGAGCGTCGTCGATGTCGTCTCCGACGACGCCGCGCAGGGTCTGGGCGTCGATGGCATCGGGTGCGAGAACGAGAATGTGCATGCTCGATGCGCTACCCGGCGGCGGCGCGCCGCAAGCGGGGAGCGGCGCGGCCGGCGGCGCTCGATCGCGCTGGCGGTGAGCCGCGCGATGCGCCGCACTACGGCGTCACGGGGCGTCCGCGCTGGCGAGCATGCTCGTGGCGTCGACGCACCACGGCAGGCCGGCCTGCGGCAGGACGGGCACGGACGGGGAGTGCGGGTAGGCCGCCGCGCCGGCGAAGTCCACGTCGGCGAGGGCGATCTTCGTGAGGATCCCGCTGAACGCCGACATGAAGTAGTAGACGACGTTCGTGTGGTCGCGTACGCCCGTCCACATCGTGTAGTCGCCGACCTTCGGACCGAGGTGGTCCTCGCGGCGCTCGAGCAGCATCCCGTACGGCGTGCCCATGCAGATCTGCACGAGCTGCAGCGCGACGACCACCGCCGTCTGATCGGACTCGGCGAAACCGGGAGGGTCGTGCTTGCCCGGGTCGAAGCCGCCGGGCGCGGGCAGCCAGCCGCGGCCGTCCGCGGGGAGCTGAGCGAAGCCCTGCGAGAGGTACCACGCGCGGATGAAGCGCGACGCCGACAGCGAGTCGCCCGGCAGCCCGAGCAGGCTGCCGCCGACCGGCGGCCCGGACCCGGTGACGGACGTCGCGTGCCCGACCAGCGACACGTTGTCGTAGTTGCGCACGTTCGTCAGCTGCCAGTCGTAGGTGGGCGCGTTCGTCATGACGGCGTTGTCACTGGAGTAGGTCTGGGTCTCACCGCCGGAGAACTCGACGATCACGCTGGCGCCCGTCGCGTCGGTGACGATGTAGTGCAAGGGACGGAAGTACTCCGAATCGGGTTGCTCGCGATCGCCCGAGGGGCCGACCACGGTGAAGGCCGGCTGGCCGCCGTCGGAGGGCACGAGCGCCGCGGTGACGTCGCCGACGACCGAGCACGTGCCGAGGACCCACGCGGGGAAGTCCAGGAACGTGACCTGCGGGCCGGCGGTCTGCGCGGGCAGCGGGTAGTCGGTGCCGGGCTCGAGCCACAGCGCGCCGACCGACAGCCCGGCGCTGTTGATGCCGTCGCAGAAGTTCGGGGTGCTGGCCCACGTCTCTCCGGACGGCGAGATCCCGACGAAGTCGATCTCGCTCGTCCACTCGTGCACCTGCTCGGCCGGCACGAACGGCGCGCTCCACAGCGGGAACTCCTGGCCCTGCGCCATGACGTAGAGGCTCTGCTCGATGACCCCGGGCATCTCCATGCAGCGCGAGCTGACGTGGATCGGCGGCGAGTCCTCGCCCGGGATCGACGGGACGCTGAGCATGAGATTCGTGCACATGGTGGCCTCCGGATCGTGGTGATCGGACGCTACGGCCCGCGGCTCCCGGGGCTGTCGCCGGCGGCGACTCTGCACGGGATGCGGCGCACGAAACGCTCGCCGTCCCGGGTCTCGGTCATGTCGGTCGGGAGGGCGCTCATACCGGGTCCGGTATGAGCGTCCTGATCGCGGCGTCGCCGGTCCGGTGTGACTGGCAGGTGCTCGCGGGCAAGATGACGTGAAGATGCTTGGAGCGCAACGCGACGTGCATGTTCAAGCAGATCCGCTCGCTGCCAAGGCAATGTCCAGGTAGCC
>DASXCR010000007.1:0-12387 GCA_036491075.1 Solirubrobacteraceae bacterium | reverse complement strand
CACGATCGCGAGAACCCGACGCACACGGCGTTCGGCATCGGGCTGGCGCCGTTTGACCTGGAGCGGATGGGCTTCGACGAGGGCGAGGAGGTCCTTCCGGGGATCACGATCCATGCCGACGACGGCGTGACGGGCAACTTCCGCGTGCTCTGCGACGGAGACCACCTCGCCGAGAGCGAGGCTCAGGAGGCCGAGGTCGTGGATGCCGTGTCGACGCAGCGGACGAGCGTTCCGGTCGGCGCACCGGACGATGCCGAGCGTGGTTCCTGACGCGTCCATAGCACGGCGACGGCGCCCGCGTCACGGATCGGGCGTGCCACCAAGCGCCGGGCGCGATACATTGCGCGCCAAGCGGTGGCAGCCGCTGGACTCAACGACTCAAGGGGGATGGCGTTTCTCATGGTGAAGCCTGCGTACTTGTTCTTCGCATTTCTGACGTTGCTCATTTTCGTCGCGATTCTGATCGCGTTCGTCGTGGGGCCGGACAGCGGTCCGTTCCAGAAGGGCTACTACCCCGGCGCCGAGCACTCGCTCGTCTCGGTCAAGTAGCCGGCGCTCCGCGCGCCGGCTGCTCGCCGGCCCGCGCGCACATCGCCGTAGCGCAGCACGAGCCGACCGACGCACCGGACGGCTCGCCGTCGCGCGGTCGCGTGGGGCGTGAGGGGCGCCCGGGACGCCTAGTAGGGTCGATCCCGTGAGCGAATACGGCAAGCTGGGGATCGACTACGACGTGCTCGACGCGTCCAAGCGCGACGCGATCGCGTTCGCGCAGTCGACCTCGCATCTGCTCGGCCAGCACGGCGGCAGCGTCGTAGAGGCGTCGCGCGGGGCGTCCGCGTTCGTGCTCGAGCTCGCGGGCCAGCACCTCGCGTTCGTCGTCGAGGGGCTCGGGACGAAGTCGATCATCTCGCGGCACTGGTGGGAGGTCGCCGGCGAGGACCGCTTCGCCGACATCGGCGTCGACGCGGTCGGCGCGATCGTCAACGACGTCTGCAGCGTCGGCGCGCTGCCGTTGGTGATCAACGCGTACTTCGCGACGGGCCGCTCGGACTGGCATGCCGGCGCGAGCGGCCTGCAGTCGCTGCTCGCCGGCTGGCGGCGCGGCTGCGAGCTGTCCGAGGCGGTCTGGGGCGGCGGCGAGTCGCCCGCGCTGCCGGGGCTCGTGTCGGCCGACGACATCGAGCTCGCGGGCTCGGCGATCGGGCTGATCCCGGCCGAGTGGGGCCCGATCCTCGGCGAGGAGCTGCGCGCCGGCGACGCGATCGTGCTCGTGCGAAGCGCCGGGCTGCACGCCAACGGCGCTTCGCTCGCGCGCGCGGTCGCGGCGGCCCTGCCGGACGGGCTGCTGACGCAGATGCCGTCGGGCCGGCGCTTCGGCGACGCGCTGCTGGACCCGAGCGTCATCTACGTGCCGCTCGTCGCGGAGCTGCGCGCGCGCGGGATCCGGCCGAGCTATCTCTCGCACATCACCGGCCACGGCGTGCGCAAGCTCATGCGCGCGCCGGCCGAGCTGACGTACGTCATCGACGATCTGCCGCCCGTGCCCGAGGTGCTCGCGTTCCTCGCCGAGCACGCCGGCATCGACCAGCGCGAGGCCTACGGGACGTTCAACATGGGCGCCGGCTTCGCGGTCTACGTCGCAGCCGAGCACGCGCAGGACGTCGTCGACGCGGCCGCCGCGCGCGGGATGCGGGCCGCGATATCCGGTCGCGTCGAGGCCGGCGAGCGCAGCGTGCAGCTCACCGGGCCGGGCTTCTCGTACGCGGGCTCCGAGCTCGAGCTCGGCTGACTCGAGCGGCCGCGGTCGCGGTCGCCGGGCCGGCCGTCGCGTCAGCCGTCGAGCTCGACCGCGATCCCGTCGGCGGCGAAGCAGACGTGGCCGGCGATCTTCATCGCCTCGGCCAGCGGCAGCTCGTAGCTCCAGGCCGCGTCCTCGAAGCGCTCGCCACCGGCGTGGACGTGCCAGGTCGTCGCCTCGCCCTTGTACGGGCAGGTCGTGCGCGTCGGGCTCGGCGCGAGGTGCCCGGCCACGACGTCGCCGCGCGGGATGTACGCGCGCAGCGGCAGGCTCGTCTCGAACACGAGCACCGGCCGCGCGCTCTGCGCGATCACGTCGTCCCCGGCACGGACGCGCACGGCGCGCGAGCTCTGGTGGACGTCGACGCGGTGGTAGGGGTCGCGCAGGTGGCCGGCGAGCGGCTCGTCCTCGATCATCCAGCGGTCGACGCGACCGAAGTACAGCGACGCGAAGCCGCGCAGCCAGGACGCCGAGTCGATCGGCTCCTCGTAGGCCCACACGAGGTCCTCGCGCAGGTCGTCGCCGACGCGCAGCGACCAGTAGGAGGCGTCGCCCTTGAACGGGCAGTGCGTGGACGTCTGCGTGCGCTCGAGCAGCGCGCGGTCGAAGTCGTGCAGCGGGACGTAGGCGACGGGCAGGATGCCCGTCTCGTGCAGCAGGTGCGCGCCCGTCGTGTCGAGCACCGCGGTGTCGCCGACGAACGCGCGCAGGCGGCGGCCGTCGGGCTCGAAGAGGATCTTGTGCGCCGGCGACTCGAACGTGTAGTTGGAGTCCGCGGCGTGGCCGCCGAGCGGTCCGCTGCCAAGGGTCAGGCTCATGCCGATGCCACCTTCAGTCGTTTGTCGAACGCGCGGTCGAAGAGCTCGACCTCGCGCTGGGCCGCCCAGCGCTCGACGCTCGCCGCGCCGTGCGCGTCGAGCTCGAGGCGGACGCCGGCGTCGTCGCAGATCACGTGCGCCTCGCGCACGCTCTGGTCGCGGCTGCGCTCGAGGCCCTCGGCCAGGCGCAGCAGGATCGCCATCCGGTCCAGGCGGGCCGCGTCGCCGTCCTGCGCCAGCGCCTGCAGCTCGCCGAAGTCCGGCATGCCCTTGCGGTGATAGCGCGCCGCCTGCGCGATCAGCGCGACCTCGCGCGGCGCGAAGCCCGGCAGGCCGGCATTGAGGATCAGGTAGCGCGAGTGCTTGTGGTGGTCGTCGTAGTCGACCGACATGCCGATGTCGTGCAGCACGCACGCGCACCACAAGAGCTCGCGCTCCCAGCGGTCGCCGTTGTGCAGCCCCGCGGCGGCGAGCTCGTCGAAGAGGCAGAGCGCGAGCCGGCAGACGTGCTCGGTGTGCGCGGTGTCGACCTGGTAGCGCGCGGCGAGGTTCAGCACGCTCGCGCGGCGCACGTCATCCGACAGCGGCGGGTCGCCCTCGAGCAGCGTCGCGAAGAAGACGCCCTCGCGCAGGCCCGCCTCCGTGACCTCGATCGCCTCGAAGCCGCCGGCCTCGAGCACCGCCTGCACGACGATCGCGCCCGCGAGGATGAGGTCCGCGCGCGCGTACTTGATGCCCTTGATCGAGGCGCGCTCGCTGGCCGGAAGCGCGGCCAGGCGCTCGACGAGGTCGTCCAGCGCGCCCCGGCGGATCTGAAAGCCCTGCACGCCGAGCGACGGCAGGCTCTCCTCGGCCTGCACCGCGGCGGCGAGGTTGCGGATCGTGCCGCCGATGCCGACGAGCCTGCGGCCCGCGCGCGGCAGCCACGGCGCATCGCGCGAGAGCGTGTCGACGACGTGCGTGCGCAGCGCCTTGCGCGCCTTCTTCGGCGCCTCGTCGCCGTCGGGCAGGAAGTGCTCGGTCATGCGCACCGCGCCGAGCGGCCACGACCCGAGGCGCCCGGGATGGCGGCTGTTGACCTCGACGAGCTGCAGCGAGCCGCCGCCGAGGTCGAGCACGACCCCGTCGGCGAGCGTCGTCGAGTTCACGGCGGCGAGGTAGCCGTAGTAGGCCTCCTCGTCGCGCGACAGGACGTGCACGTGCAGGCCCGTCTCGGTGAGCACGCGCCGCAGGAAGTCGGCCTGGTTGGAGGCGTCGCGGATCGCGCTCGTGGCGACCGGCCGCACGTCGACCTCGTCGATTCCCGTCGCGGCGCAGAAGTGCGCGAAGACGTCGGCCGCCTCGAGCGCGCGCTGCATCGGCTCCGCCCCGAGCTCGCCGGTCGCGTCGAGTCCCTCGCCGACGCGAACGGCGAGGTAGATCTCGTCGGTGCGCTTCCACCACCCGTCGGCGGCCGTGAAGACGACGAGCCGGAAGGAGTTCGAGCCGAGGTCGATGACCGCCGTGCGCCGCTCAGGCATCGTGCTCCGGCGGCGCTGAGCGGGCGTGGCGCGTCATGGACGGGAGACTAGTCACGCGCCTCGACGGGCCCGCCGAACCGGGGGGAACTCGGTCAAGCGCCGTTCGTCACGAGTGCGCCAACCGTCCCGACCATCGTTCCAGCGGCGTTCGTCGCGACACCCGGCGGTGGCATCGTGACGCGTCCGATCCCGAATGCCGGGCAAACCTATGCAGTACCCCGGCACAGGTCAAGGGTGCCCGCACGGATCCGCGGCGTGGCGCGGGCTCGGGGCGGTGGGCGCACCGCGTCCGCGACGGACGCCTACGTGGCCGCGGCCTGATCCTGCGCGAGGATCTGCGCGGCCGTCAACGCGGTCCCGAAGACGGCGAGCTCGTCGTACTTCGCCTCGGCCGACCCGCCGCCACCGATGTTCACCGGCTGCGTCGTGCTCGCGATCGCCTGCACCCCGCCGCCGGCGACCGGCTGCGTGACGTCGACGCCGTCGATGTAGATCCTCGCCGTGCCCGCGCCGCTCATCGTCGCGGCGACGAAGTGATACGCGCCGTTCAACGGGACCGGCGCCGAGGACTGCGCGATCGTCGTCACGTCTGCCTTGCGCAGGAACACCCTGCTGCCCGACGCCGCGCTCATGACGGTGAGCTGGTAGCCGTTCGCGCCCTTGTTCAGCAGCTCGTAGGACTTCGCCGACGACGAGCGCTTGATCCACGCCTCGAGCGTGAACGTGGCGCCCGTGTGCAGCGACGCCGAGTCCGGCACGCGCGCCGAGTCGTTGACGCCGTCAAACGACGCCGCCGTGTTCGGATCGCTCGCCAGCGCGCCGGGCACGGCGAGGGTCACGCCGCCCAGGTACGTGCCGTTGTTGTGGTTGCCCGACGAGTCCGTCATGACCGTGCCCGACGGTTCGCCCATCCGCCAGTAGCCGACCGGCGAGCTCGCGAGGACCGTCGCCGCGTAGGACGGCGGCGGGCTCGGCACGTTCACGAGCTGCGACGTCGTCGCGACGCTCGAGCCGTTGCAGCTCGCCGTCTTGCCGGTGAAGATCACGCTCGTCGAGCAGCCCGCGTCATCCGTCTCGGTGAGCTTCACGTTGAAGGGCCCGGAGCTCGCGTACGTGTGGGTGGTCGTCGCGCTCGTCGTCGTGACCGGGCTGCTGGCGTCGCCGAAGTCCCACGCATAGGACGCGACGCTGCCGTCCAGATCGGTCGAGGCCGAGGCGTCGAAGCTCGACGCCTGGCCCGCGGCGGCGGCGGTCGGCGTGAACGCGGCGTGCGGCGGCTGGTCCGGCATGATCGCAAGCCCCTCCGGGCCGGCGAAGCCGGTGATCGGCGTGCCGACCGCGTTCGTCAGCGTGCTGACCGGGGTCGTGGCGTTGGCGTTGAAGTCGGTGACCTCGAGGGTCGTGCCGTCCGGCGTCACGGCGAGCGCCGTCGGCGTGACGAGCGAGGGGCTCGAGATCGTCGCCGTCGGTGTGCCGGTTGCCACGTCGATCGCCGTCACCGTGCCGCCGACGAAGTTCGCGATGTAGGCCTTCGTCCCGTCGGGCGTGATCGCGACGTCGAACGGGTCCTGGCCGGCCGCGATCGTCGCGCCGGCGTGGTTCGTCGCGAGGTCGATCGGGGTCACCGTCTTGTCCGAGCCGTTGGCGACGTAGGCCGTCTTGCCGTCCGGCGTGACCGCGATGGCGGTCGGGCCGTTCCCGACTGCGATCGTCCCGACGACGGCGTTCGTCGTGGTGTCGATCACGCCGACGGAGTTGTCGGCGTCGTCGACGACGTACGCCCTCGCGCCGTCGGGCGTGACCGCGATGCCCTCCGGGAAGAGGCCGACCGGGACCGTCGCGACGACGGCGTTCGTCGTGGTGTCGATGACGCTCACGGAGTTGCCGCGCAGGTTCGAGACGTACGCCCTCGTGCCGTCGGGCGTGATCGCGACGCCGAACGGCGTGTTGCCGACCGGGATCGTCGCGGTCACGGTGCGTGTGGCGGTATCGACGACGCTGACCGAGTTGCCGCCGGCGTTGGCGACATACGCCGACGTGCCGTCGGGGGTGATCGCGATCGCGACCGGGCCGGAGCCGGCGGACACCGCCGTGCCGGCCACGTTCGTGACCGTGTCGAACGGCGTCAGCGAGTTGGCGTTGGCGTTCGCGACGTACGCCGTAGGCGCGGTCGCCGCCCGCGCGGGCCCCGCGGCGACGAGCAGCATCAGCCCGGCGACGAGCCACGCCGGCACCACCACCCGCTGCCCTCCCACGTTCACGCCGCGGACCCTAGCCGAGCGCGCGACCGGCCTGCGCCGGCGGCCGGTCGTCTACGCGTGGCGCTCGATGACCTCGATCCGGTAGCCGTCCGGATCGCGGACGAAGCACAGCAGCGAGCCGCCCTCGCGAATGCGATACGGCGGCTTCTCCGGCTCGATGCCCTGCTCGCCGAGGCCGGCGAGCGCGCCCTGCATGTCGGCGACCGTGATCGCGATGTGGTTGTAGCCCGACCCGTGCGTGTACTCGTCGACGCCGAAGTTGTAGGTCAGCTCCAGGCGCGGCCCGTCGCCCGGCAGGCCCATGAACACGTTGATCGCCTCGTCGCGGATCGGCTTGCGGCTGAGCTCCTCGAAGCCGAGGGCCTCGTAGAAGGCAACCGAGCGGTCGATGTCGCCGATGCGATAGCAGGTGTGGATGAGCGCAGGAGCAGCCATGTTCACACAGTACCCTGCCCTTCATGCTCATCGAACGCTCCATGTCAGAGGGATTTCTGACGAACACGTACCTGGCGGCGTCTACGACGGGCGGCCCGGGGTTCCTCGTCGACGCGGGCGGCCCGATGCAGCCGCTGTTCGACTTCGCGGTGCGCGAGTCGATCGACGTGACCCACCTGCTGCTGACGCACCACCACCACGATCACGTCTGCGACATCGACGCGGTCAAAGCGCGCTTTCCGAAGATCGTCGTGCTGGCGCATCCCGACGAGGAGATCGACGGCGCGCGCGCATTCGCGCCGCTGCGCATCGGCGACGTGCTCGTCGATGCGATCCACACGCCCGGCCACACCGCCGGGATGCTGAACTTCACGGTCGACGGCCACGTCTTCACGGGCGACACGCTCTTCAGGCACTCGATCGGCGGCGTCCGCGCGGCCGGGAGCACGTCCTACAAGGACATCAAGGACTCCATCATGGACGAGCTCATGATCCTCGACCATGACACCGAGGTCTGGCCCGGTCACACCGACCCGACGACGATCGGCCACGAGTGGGAGCACAACGCCTTCATCCGCGTCTGGCGCGGCCTCGACCCCGAGGGCGACGAGCAGGTCACCGCGCTGGGCGACCCCGCGACGCTGATCGTCTGGGGCGACGACTACGACGGCGGGCACAAGGCGTGGGTGCGCTGGGCGGACGGCCGCGACGACATCGTCCCCGGCTCGAAGGTCGAGCGCGCGAAGTAGCCGATGGCCGAGAAAGGCGCGATCCCGACGTCGCGTCTGAGCCGTTCGACGAAGGTCGGGCGGCTTGCCGCCACGACGGCGGCCAAGCAGATGGGCACGCGCGCGACGAACGTCGCCCGCTCGGACGAGGGCAAGCAGCGCGCGCTCGCCAAGCGCCAGCTCGAGACCGCGGAGGAGATCGTCGCGGCGCTCGGGACGATGAAGGGCGCGGCGATGAAGCTCGGCCAGGTGATGTCGTTCCTCGATGTCGGCCTCGTGCCCGAGGAGTACCGCGAGGAGTTCCAGGCCAAGCTCGCGGAGCTGCGCGACGCGGCGCCGAAGGTCGCCTTCAAGGACATGCGCAAGGTGATCGAGAGCGAGTACGGCGAGCGCGTCGAGGACGTCTTTCAGACGTTCGACCCCGTGCCGATCGCCGCCGCGTCGATCGGGCAGGTCTACAAGGCGCGGCTGCACGACGGCCGCGACGTCGCGGTCAAGGTGCAGTACCCGGGCGTCGCGCAGGCCGTGCGCTCGGACATGAAGAACCTCGGCATCATCCTGCGGCTCATGAAGCGCGTCGCGCCGGGCCTGGACCCGAAGGCGATGGGCGACGAGATCCGCTCGCGCATCGACGAGGAGCTCGACTACGAGCTCGAGGCGCAGAACCAGCGCACGGTCGCGCGCCTGTACCGCGGCCACCCGTTCATCTTCGTGCCGGCGGTCGTGACGTCGCTGTCGCACGAGCGCGTGATCGTGTCCGAGTTCGTCGCCGGGCGCGGATTCGAGGAGCTCAAGCAGCTGCCGCAGGCCGAGCGCGACCGCCTCGGCGAGATCGTCTACCGCTTCTACTTCGGCTGCATGTACCGCCACCACCAGTTCTCCGGCGACCCGCATCCCGGCAACTCGCTGCTGCTCGACGACGGGCGCATGTGCTTTCTGGACTTCGGCCTGTTCAAGCGGATCCCGGCCGCGGTCGCGGAGTTCGAGCTCGAGATCGCGCGCCTCGCGATCGCCGGCGACGGCGAGACGCTGATCGCGCACCTGCACCGCGGCGGCTTCATCAAGGAGCCCGAGCTGTACACGCCCGAGGGCATCCTCGCCCAGGTCCACGACATGACGTGGTGGTACGGCGTCGACGAGGACGTCGCGCTGACGCCGGAGATCGCGACCGAGATCATGATCGAGATGTCCGACCCCCGGTCGTCGCACTTCTCGAAGATGCGCCACGAGACGCTGCCGCCCGACCACCTCTTCGGCCGCCGCCTGGAGATGCTGACCCTGGCCGTCATGAGCCAGCTTCGCGCGCGCGGCAACTGGCACCGGATCGCGCGCGAGTGGATCTACGACGACGACCCCGTCACCGAGCTCGGCCGCCAGGAGGCCGAGTTCTACGCCAAGCACCCGCCCGCGGCCGCGCTCACATCCTCGGCGCGGACCCGCGGGGCAGCCTGATCGCGAGTGTTAGGACTCGGTTACATTCGGGGCCGCTGACCGGTTTACTCAGTACGTTCGGTGCGAAGCGAACGTGGCACGCGAGCTCGCCTGCCACCACAAACCTCGGAGGTCCTATGTTGCATCGTCGTCTGGTAACGGTCGCCGTCACCGCGCTGAGCGCCACCGCCATGCTCGTCACCACCGCGTCCGCCGCCGACGCGCCGACCGTCACGTCGGTGAAGGAGCATCAGAGTGCCAAGAAGGTCATCGTGACCGTGGCCACCAAGTACTTCAAGATCGATGCCAAGGACGTCGGCAAGGCGAACAAGGCCGGCAAGGGTCACGAGCACTTCGCGATGGACAAGGGCAAGTACGACTATCCCAAGTACTCCGGCGCCAACGGCAAGCTCGCCGTCAAGCTGGGCGTCCAGGGCAAGTACTCGCCGTCGGTCACCAACAAGGTGACGTACACGGGGCTGCCGAAGGGCAAGCACACCGTCACCGTCTACCTCGTGCACAACGACCACTCAAACTACGCCAACGCGAGCGCGCACAAGACGATCACGTTCACCGTCAAGTAGCGGATCAGTAGGTTGTCCCACATCGCTGCCCGGGCGTTGGTCCCGGGCAGCGATGGCCTGTCTCACCAGCCGAGAAGCGAGCGACGCCCATGCGCACACGAGCACTGCTGATCCCCCTGATCGCCGTCACGGTCGCGCTCGGTGCCGATGTCGCGGCTGCCGAGCACCACCCCGCCACGGCGCGCGCGGCGTCCGCCGTGCACGTCGTCAAGTTCGGCGAGTACTACTACCGCCCGGCCCGCCTGACGATCCACGCCGGCGACAAGGTCCGCTTCGTCAACGCCGGCAAGATCCAGCACACGGTCGCCGACAGCACGAAGGGCGGCACGATCCGCAGCAAGCTCATCCACCCGCGCCCGCTGTCGCACGGCCAGTCGCAGACCGTCACCTTCACGCGCAAGGGCACGGTCTACTACCTCTGCACGTTTCACCCGACGCGGATGCGCGGCGTCATCGTCGTGCGCTGAGCACCGGCGCGGCGCCGAAGGTCAGAGTTGCTGGATCTGCAGCAGCGACGTGCTGCCGGGGCGCCCGCTCGGCAGGCCCGCGGTGATCGCGACGCGCTGGCCGCGCCGCAGCCAGCCGAGCTCGACGATGCGCCGCGCGCAGTCGTTGATGAGCTGCTCGGTGACCTCGTGGCGGCGGATCGACCCGGCGCGCACGCCCCACATGAGGCCGCAGCGGCGCACGGTCTCCCTGCCCGGCGAGAGGGCGAAGATCGGCACCGTCGGGCGGTGCGCGGAAACGAGGCGCGCGGAGCGGCCAGACAGCGTCGGGATCACGAGCGCGTCGAGCTCGAGCTCGCGCGCCGCGAGACAGGCGGCGTAGGCCATCGTGTACGACGGGTCGCGCTTGTCGCGGTGCACGCGGTGCTCGTTCCAGCGCTGGTACGGCGCGGCGACCTCGGTCGACTCGGCGATCGCGGCCATCATCGCGATCGCCTCGACCGGATAGTGGCCGACGGCCGTCTCCTGCGAGAGCATCACCGCGTCGGTTCCGTCGAGGATCGCGTTGGCGACGTCGGCGACCTCCGCGCGCGTCGGGCGTGAGGAGGACACCATCGAGTCGAGCATCTGCGTCGCCGTGATCGACGGGCGCGCGAGCTTGCCGGCCAGCGACAGCAGGTTCTTCTGCACGATCGGGACGCGCTCGATCGCGAGCTCGATGCCGAGGTCGCCGCGCGCGACCATGACGCAGTCCGCGGCGCGGATGATGTCCTCGGCGGCATCGACGGCCTGCGGCTTCTCGATCTTCGCGATCAGCGGCAGGCGCGTGTGCTCGCGCACGAGCTGGATGTCCATCACGCTGCGCACGAACGACAGCGCGACGAGGTCCACGCCCATCTTCTCGCCCACCGCGAGGTGCGCGAGGTCCTCCTCGGGCACGGATGCGATCTGCTCGAGCGGCCCCGGCACGTTGAGGCCCTGGCGCGAGGCGACGGTCCCGCCGATCTCGACGCTCGCGTCGATCTCGAGGTCGCCCGGGCGGATCGCACCCACCCGCAGCCGGATCGCGCCGTCGGCGAGGTACATGACGTCGCCGATGCTCATCGCGGCGCACAGCTCGGGACGGCCCACGGTCATCCGCGACGCCGTGCCCGCGCCGTCCGCGCCGCACAGGAACGTGACCGTGTCGCCGGTCTTCAGCTCGGCGATGTCGCCGGCAAGCGGGCCGATGCGCATCTTCGGCCCCGGCAGATCCTGCAGGATCGCGACCGCGCGCCCGGCCCGGCCGGCCGCGGAGCGCACGCGCTGGGCGGTCTCTGCGTGCTGCTCGGCGTTGCCGTGCGAGAAGTTCAGGCGCGCGACGTCCATCCCGGCGTCGACCATGCGGACGAGCGTCTCGGGATCGCGCGATGCAGGACCGATGGTGGCCACGATCTTCGTGCGACGGGTCAAGGCGCATCACGGTACTCATCGCCTGCCGGAGGACCCTGAGAATTCACGTTGCCGACACAGGCGTCGAGCGCGCTGCGGCGCCTCGACGATCCTGCGCGCCGGCGGGGCGACGCTACCGTGGCGATCGATGCCCGCCGGCGACGACGCGATCATCGCGCGCATCCGCTCGATCCCCCCGGGTCGCGTCACGACCTACGGCGACGTCTGCCCCGGAGCGCCGCGCCGCGCCGGTGCGGCGCTGGCGGCCTGCGAGGACGCGACCGTGCCGTGGCAGCGCGTCGTGCGCGCCGACGGGTCGCTGGCGAAGGGCGAGCGCCAGCGCCGGCTACTCGAGGCCGAACAGGTCCCGTTTCGCGGCGCGCGCGTGGACATGCGGGCGGCGTGGATGCCGCCGGCGGCACCGTGACGACGGGCCGCTCGCCTATCCGCCGACCGCGCCCGGCGCCGGCGCGAAGGCGTCGGCCAGCGCGATCCGCGGATCGCGCAGGCGGGCGGGATCGATCGTCGCGTCCGAGCCGATCAGCGCGTGGATGTCCCGCGCGGCGTTCCACACGTTGACGCTCATCCCCGCGAGCACGCGCCCGTCGCGCAGCCACAGCGCGACGAACTCGCGCCCGGCGACGTCGCCGCGCACCACGATCTCGTCCCAGCTCGTCGCATGGCCGGCGTGCTCCATGCCGGCGTCGTACTGATCGGAGAAGAACGTCGGGATGCGGTCGTAGGCGATCCGAGCGCCGAGCATGTTGCGCGCGGCCGCGGGACCCTGGTGCAGCGCGTTGGCCCAGTGCTCGCAGCGGATAGCACGGCCGTAGCGCGGGTGCTGCGCGCGCGCGACGTCGCCCGCGGCGAAGACGCCCGGCGCGCTGGACTGCAGGTACGCGTCGACGACGATCCCGTTGGCGACGTCCATCCCG
>DASXCR010000006.1:0-10887 GCA_036491075.1 Solirubrobacteraceae bacterium | reverse complement strand
CGAGCCCGCCGCTGCGCTCGCCGGCGGCGAGCACCGCGTGGGCGAGTGTGCGCAGCAGGCGGCTCGCGTACACCTCCGTGTGCGGGTCGGCGTTCAGCAGCGACAGCTCGCTGAAGGGCTCGAAGCGCGACAGGCGGTGGTGGATGCTGCGCAGCCGGCCCTGGGCGAGCATCGCCGCGAGCTCGGCCGCGGTCCCGGCGGGGGAGCTTCCGCCGACGAGCACCTCGGCCTCGCCGCCGAAGCAGTCGAAGCGGCGTGCGGCCTCGCGCCGGGCGATCACGACTGCCTCGTGGTGACGGCCGTCGCGCCCGAGCCGTCCTGCGTCGATGTCGAGCTCGAGCCGGACGAGCTCGAGCCGGTCGCCGCGCCGGGGTCGGCGGTGCCCGTGTCCGTCGCATCGGACGACGAGGACGCGCTCGAGTCGGTGCTTCCCGCCTGGTCCTGCGACGACCAGCCGTCGTCGGCGACCTGCGGGTCGGCGGACTGCGTCGCCACCGGCGTAGCCGCCTTGGCGAGCGCCGGGTCGTTCCCGCTGACGAGCTGCAGGTACAGGCCGACCCAGACCGTCAGGAACAGGGCCACCGCGAACGCCAGGACGCGCATCCGCAGCGTCTGGATCCGCTGCTCGCGCACGAGCCGCGCCGCGACGGCGCGCTGGCGTGGATCGGTGCTCTCGCTCATGGCGAGCAGCTTGCGCGACGCGTGCGAGCGGACGCTAAGCGGGTCGTAAGAGTCTGCTGAGAGTCGCGCCCAAGCGTCAGATCGGCGGGCCCGCCGGGACGACGCCCTCGAGCGCCGCGAGGTCCTCGGCGTCCAGCACGACGTCCGCGGCCGCGAGGTTCTCCTCGAGATGCGCGATCGACGTCGTGCCGGGGATCAGCAGCACCCGCGCGTCGCGGTGCAGCAGCCAGGCGAGCGCGACCTGCGACGGCGTCGCCTCGTGCTTGGCCGCGACCGTGGCGATCGCGGGGTCGGAGGCGAGCTTCGCCGGGCCGCCCGTGAACGCCGAGCCGAGCGGGAAGAACGGCACGAACGCGAGGCCGTGCTCGATGCAGAGCTCGAGCATGTCCTCGGCGGAGCGGTCGAGGATGCTGTAGCCCTGCTGCACGCAGGCGATGTCGGCGTGCAGCAGGGCCTCCTCGGCCTGCGCGTGCGTCACGTTGCTGATCCCGATCAGGGCGAGCTTGCCCTCGTCGCGCAGCCGCTCGAGCTCTGCGAGCTGGTCGGCGAGCGGCACGTCGACGCCCGGCATCAGGCGCAGATTGACGAGGTCCATGCGCTCGACGCCGAGCGTGCGCAGGTTGTCCTCGACGCCCGCGCGCAGCTCGTCGGGCTCCTGCGCGGGGTGCCAGCCGCCCTCGGCGTCGCGCCGCCCGCCGACCTTCGTGACGAGCCGCAGCCCGTCGGGATACGGGTGCAGCGCCTCGCGGATGATCTCGTTGACGATGTCGGGGCCGTAGTACTGCGAGGTGTCGATGTGATCGACGCCGAGCTCGACGGCGCGGCGCAGCACGGCGAGCGCGGCGTCGCGGTCGCGCGGCGGGCCGAAGACGCCGGGCCCGGCGAGCTGCATCGCACCGTAGCCGATGCGGCCCACCGGGCGGCCGCCGAGGGAGGAGGTGGTGGATGTCATGGCCACAGCCTGCGGCACCCGCGCCGTCCACGCAACCCGCAGTGCGGCACGCTGGCGCGCTGTGCGAGCGGGATGTGGTTACGGCAGCGACATGCTGACTGGGGTCGCGTCCACGGCGTAGCTCGCAGTGCCTCCCGAGAACGGTGACCCGTCGGTGTGGGCCCGGAAGAGATTGTCCCTCACCGTTGCCGAGCTCGTTACGTCCCCGATGTGCGTTGTCACGCTCGTGACTCCGTCGGGTACGAGGCCGATGACGTCTCCGTATGTGTTCATCGCGAGCCCGTGTGCCACGACCGAGGCCGGGCTGTTGCAGACCCATCCCAGCTGTGGATGCTCCATGCCGCGCTGGTCTTCGAGCGAAGCGTACTTGTCGCCAGGCTGAAGAGCCAGGCAGACCTGGCCGCTGCTCGTCGGAACGATCCAGACCGTTGTCTGGGAATCGGACGCCAGCACGCGCGCCTGCGATGGCAGTAGCGAACTGTCGTGCATGGCAGCGGTGACGATCGCGGCGTTGTCGCGGTCGCGTGCCTGCGCGGCCCGCCCGAGGACGGCGAACGAGTCGATTGCCTCCGCGACTCGGGCTCGAAGCGCGCGGGGATGGTTGATGGACTGGCCGCTTGGCAGCGTCTGCGGCTCCGCCGTGTGTCAGGATGAGGGCGAGCACGGCCAACACACAGATGCTTGCAACTGCGATGGCGGAGCGTGTGGACTATCTAGTGAGGTACATTGCGTGTCCTAGTAGTCGTAGTGCGTCGCGGGCAGGATCGTCTTCGAAGACGCCGGTCCGCCGTAGATCACCGTCGCGTGGAAGCAACAAGTCGGGGTGTAGGTGAGGTGCGCCACCCCATTGATGGAGTACATCTGGCAGTCGCTGAAGAACGGGTCGTCGTAGTACGAGTCCGTTACTTTAGTTTCCGTGCCGATACAGATCGAGTCGTTATACGCGTCGTCGCCCTCGACGTAGGTGATGCTGTGGGCCTCCACGCTGCCCCAACCATCGTCTTGGCCCAGGGAGCCAGAGAACCAGTGGCAGACCTGGCTGACGCACTGTCTGGCGTCGCCATCGCGGCTGGTGGTAGGCATGCGCATGCTGCCGTCGTCGCGACGACAGCTAGGCCAGCTCTCAGCTTGAGTGTAAGCATATGTCTCCTGAGAAGAAATCGTTGCGTGCGACCGGCACGCTACGAATTAGGCCGGGGGTCGGTCCAATACCGTCTGGGTAATCGGTGATACCCGACATGTTTTGAGGTCGGAATCACGCGGCTCGTGTCATTGGATGTCGCATATCAGCACGGGCGACTTCGTGAGCACGAGATGCGCGAGTCCGTCCGGGAACTCGGTCGGGGAGGAGAGCACGGCAACGTCGACTGCACGGCGCTCGACCGCGCTGGCATCCGCCCCGATCGCGATGTCGACCAATCGCACCGACACCTCCGGATGGGACAGCCCGATCTGGCGTATCAGGGCTGTGGGCCACAGACCGGCGGCAGCGCCGGCGAATCCAAGGGTCAGTCGTGCGCGAGGATCGTTTCGCAGCGCGTCCATTTCGTTGACGAGGTTGGCGTGTCCGGCCAGAACCGCGCGGCTGTGCCCGAGAAGGACGCTTCCGGGGTAGGTGAGGCTCACACCGTCGCTCCCCCGGTCGAACAGCTCAAGTCCTAGCCGCACTTCGAGCGACTTGATCGCGCGGCTCAACGGCGGCTGCGCAATGCAGAGGCGCTCAGCTGCCCGCCGGAAATGCAGTTCCTCCGCGACCACGATGAAATAGCGCAGCAACCGCACGTCGATTGGGTTCTGCCCGGCGGGTTGCGAGCCCCGCCAACGGGGCGCATCGCTCGCCATCGGCGGGCGTTACGGCTGTCGAGCTCGTGGCCATCACCCGTCTGGTACTCCTCCGAGGCCAATGTGTGACCGACGCGCTCGCGTCCGTCGGGTCACAAATCCGGCGACGACGCGTATACCAGGTCAGGATGCTGCGAATCGCAGACAGGAGCGATGCGGAACTGCTCGCGGCGACGGTGGACGGCGCGACTGCCTTCGCCGCGTTCTACCGACGCTACGAGAAGCGTGTGCTCGGGTACCTGCGCTGGCGGGTCAACGACCCGGAGCTGGTCGCAGACCTCACGTCCGAGGTTTTTGCTCGAGCGCTCGAGCATGCCGCTTCGTTCGATGTCGCCAAGTCGGGACATGATGCCGGCGGATGGCTGTTCACCATCGCGCACAATGCGCTCGTCAGCTCCATCCGGCGCGGAACCGTCGCCGACGACGCGCGCCGACGCCTCGGCATGCTGACCCCTCTCGTGCTCGATGACGAGGCCTTCGAGCGAGTTGAGGCAATGTGCGCGTGCGACGGAGAGGTCGTCGAGTTGCTCGACGAGTTGCCGACGGCGCAGCGCGAAGCGATCATGGCGCATGTGCTCGATGAGCGGTCGTACACGGAGATCGCTGCTGAGCTGCGCTGCTCGTCGCTTGTCGTACGAAAGCGCGTCAGCCGCGGTCTGGCCACGCTTCGCTCACAGATGGAGGGAACTCGATGACGACGACCGAAGACGACTGCGTCTTTCCGCAGCTCGAGCAACTGCTCGCGGATGCCAGCCACCGCCGCGTCGCCGGCGCAGTCGCCTCCCGCATGCCAGCGCGACCCCGTGTTGCCCGCTGGCGTAGCAGCACGCGTCGCTCGTCGCTGATCGTCGCGCTCGTGGCGACGTTGACTGCCGGCACTGCACTCGCCGCGCGCCCGTGGGAGCCGCTTCTGGGCAACGAGCGGCAGGGCCACCCAACCACGACGGACGAGCCGGTAGACGCCACCGATCTCGCGTTGTTGCATGTCCTCCGCCGTCCACAGACCGATGATGACCGAGGGCCAGGAGCTCAGCTGGCGCTCGCCACGATCGGAGATCAGAACCACGGCGTGCGCTTGACCGCGGTTCGCCACTTGAGCCAGACAGCGGACGGCCGGGCAATCGTGCTCATCCCCGAAGCGCGCTTTGCGGACGATGCGGCAGCGCCCGACCGCGCGACGGAACTCGACGTGCTCTGTGTCGACTATCCGGCTGTGGCGACCGCCGGCCACGAGCCGTTCGCGGGGTATCCCTGTTGGACCACGCGTGAGCTCGTCTCGGGCCGAGCGGTCGGACGCCTGATGAGCGCTGGTAGGCAGCACATCATCGGCCTCGCCCCTGACGGTGTCTCTACTGTCACGATCGAGCTCGCCAACGGAGAGAGACTGACGGCTGGAGTCGCCGACAACTTCTTCGACGTCGCCGCGCCAGACGGCACGCCGCCGTTTTTCGACGTCCGCGCACTTCGCTGGCGTGGCGCCGACGGAGCGCCTGTAGGACCACCGGCGAAGTCGCCGTAGAAGCCGATCGAGCCTGGTCACTGGAGGAAGGTGAGGCTGCTGGCGTGCTGAGCCCGGCGCGCGCGGAGCGGCACGAATCGCAGCGAGCGGGCGCGCCGGCCATGGCGCGCCCGCCGCTGTGTGCGCAGCGTCACGCTGCGCGCCGCGCGCCCCGACTACGTTCGGCCTGCAAGAAGAAGCGCACCCGCGAGAGGACGAGACCATGGATGCAAGCGACCCGGTGCCGGCCGACGCCGCCGCGCCGCTCGATGACCTGCCGTTCGACGACCTGCCGCCCGACGAGGACGACTACGACCTCGCCGACGTGCCCGACCCCGCAGACGTCGCATTCGACGATCCGCCCGATCCCGCCACCGAGGGCGACGACCAGGTCGTCGCCGGCTATGGCCCGCAGCCGACCCCCGACGCGGACGCGCCGATCGACCCGCTGGATCCCTTCAGCGACCCGACGGCGATGCCGATCTTCCCGATCTCCCAGGAGCCGGCGGGCGAGGACGACGCCACCATCGTGCGGCGCTGGCTGCCGCGCCTCGCCTATCGCAAGCAGCTGCTCGCGGACGCGCGCGCCGAGCTCGCCGCCGCGACGACGGACGCGGCGAAGCGTGCGGCGCGGGCGAAGATCGCCGTGCGCGAGGACCAGGTCGCCTACGCGCAGCGCATCATCGAGCGCCATCGCAAGCCGCAGACGACCGTCGTCGAGCGCATCGTGCGGGCCGCGATGTTCTGCTACAAGCACCGCGACCAGATCGGCTACACGCAGGATCGCCCCGAAGAGCTGCACGCGCAGGGCGGGGTGCCGCGCCGCTGGGAGGGCATCTCGAAGGGCCTGCGTACGAAGAACGGCCAGTTCCCCGGGATGGCGGACTGCTCCTCGTTCGTGACGTGGTGCTACTGGGACGCGCTCGGTGGGCCGAACGCCGGTCCCGACATCGTCAACGGCGAGCACTGGGCGGCCGGCTACACGGGATCGCAGACCCAGCACGGCAGCCCAGTCGCGATCGCGGACGCGCGCGCCGGCGACCTCGCGTTCTACATCCGCGAGCACGGCGCGATCGGCCACGTCACGGTCGTCGTCGCGCCGGGCAAGGTCGTCTCGCACGGCGGCACGGCCGGACCGCTGCTGCTGCCGATCGACTGGACCGGCAGCCGGCTGGACTCGGTCCGCCGCTACCTGTCCTGAGACGCGGCGGCGGCGGTGCCGCCGCGCGCCGGCCCGCGATGCGTCGTCGCGCTGCGCGATTGTGCGCGCGCGCTCGGGCGACGTAGTGTGCAGCGACGCAAACCGGCGCCGGACGGACGCAAGCGCAATGTCCAAGACCTCCGACTACGACGTCGCCGTCGTGGGTGCGAGCATCGCGGGCTGCACAGTGGCGACGCTGCTCGGCCGCGCCGGCGCTCGCGTCGCGCTGCTCGAGCGCCGGCCCGACCCGGCCGCCTACAAGACGATCTGCACGCACTACATCCAGGCCTGCGCGACGCCGGCGATCCAGCGGCTCGGACTCGCCGAGCGCATCGAGGCGGCCGGCGGGCTGCGCAACGGCGTCGAGGTGTGGTCGCAGCACGGCTGGATCCGGCCGCGGGCTGGACGACGGATATGACCACCCGCGCTACGGCTACGACATCACCGGCGACCACACGCTCTTCCGGCTCCTCGATCCCGACGTCGCGTACGCGTCCCCCAGGACGACGCCATCACGCTGATGGCGGTGTTCCCGACCAGGGACAAGCTGTCGTGGTTTCGGCGCGACCTCGAGGCGAACTTCGAGCAGTTCTTCCGGGGGCTGCCCAACGCGCCCGATCTCAGCACCGCGACGCGCATCTCGAAGGTCCTCGGCAAGCTCGAGATGCCGAACGCGATGCGGCCCGCGGCGCGGCCGGGCATCGCCTTCGCCGGCGAATGCGGCGATGGCGGCCGACCCGCTGTGGGGCGTCGGCTGCGGGTGGGCGTTTCAGTCGGGCGCGTGGCTCGCCGAGGAGCTCGGCGGCGTGCTGGGCGCCGCCGACGCCTCGAACGCCGAGATCGACCAGTCGCTCGAGCGCTACCGCAGGCGTCACCGGCGCGGGCTGCTCGGCCACCACCTGCTGACGTCTGATTACTCGAGCGGGCGGCGGTTCTCGCCGATCGAGCGCCTGCTGTTCGCGGCCGCGGCGAAGGACGAGCGCAGCGCCGCGGCGTTCAACGCGCTCGGAGCCCGCTGCATCGCGCCGAACGGCGGCGAGTTCGCACGGCTGTGCGCGCGCACGCTGCGCGTCAACGCCCTGCACCCGCGGCGCGCGACGGCCGATCCGCCGACCGGCGCGCACGCAGCAGGCGGTCCCGCGCCGGCGGGAGTGCGTCAGTCGCGGCTGCGGGTGGACGGCCCGAGCGTGCCGCTGTCGTCCGCCGGCGCGGCTGACGGCGACGAGGCCGTCGTGTTCGTCCACGGCAACCCGGGCTCGCGTCGCGACTGGGACGACATGCTCGCGCGCGTCGCGCCGTTCGCGCGCGGGCTCGCGTGGGACATGCCCGGCTTCGGCCACGCCGACAAGCCGCGCGACTTCGACTACACCGTGGCGGGCTACGCCCGCTTCCTCGGGCACGCGCTGACGAGCTCGGCAAGCTGCCGATGGCCACTCGCCAGCGCGAGGCGTTCCCGAGCGCGCGGATCGAGGTGCTATCCGACAGCGGGCACTGGCCGTCGCCGACGACCCGGAAGGCGTCGGGCCGCTGGTCGAGCCGTTCCTGAGCGAGATGGTGGGCGCCGACCGCGCCGTTGACCGCGCCTGAGACGCCGTGCGGCGGGTGCGGCGGGGGCGGGTGCGGCGCGGGGTGCGGCGGCGTGCAGCGCGGGTGTCAGCGCGAGCGCCGGAAGCTCTCGCGCTCGGCGATCCTCGCCGCCCACGCGTTCAAGGCAGGGAGGTCGGCGAGCAGGTCCGGGGCCTTCTCGGCGCAGTTGGCGATCTGCGGGGCGAGGTAGAGGTCGGCCAGCGTGAGCGCGTCGCCGGCGAGGAAGGCGTCGTCGCCGACGAGCGCCTCCGCGCGCTCCAACGCAAGGCGCGCCGTGGCCGTCTCCTCCGCCGTGATGGCGCGGTTGCGCGGGACGGTGCGCACGACCTCGCGGTAGAGGTAGTCGGCGCACAGGCCCATCCACGTGCGCATGCGCGTGCGCGCCTCAAGCCCCTCGGGCTGCAGCGCGGGGCCGTCGAATGCCTCGTCGAGGTGGCCGGTGATCGCGAGCGTCTCGAAGACGACGACATCGCCGATCTCGACGACCGGGATGCGGCGGAAGGGATGCAGGGCGCGCGGCTCGCCGGTCCCGGGCACGATCGCCACGAGCTCGTGCTCGATGCCCTTCTCGACGCACGTCATCTGCACGGTGCGCGTCCACGTCGACACGGGATGGCCGTGGATGCGCACGCGCCCCGCGCCGCTCATCTGCGTCGCGCGATCACGTCGACGTAGCGCGCGGACGCCCGCAGCGCGGTCTCGCCGGGACGGTTGTGGCGCTGCATCATCGCCGTGAGGTCCTGCGCGAGCGCCTGCTCCCCGTCCTCGCCGACGCGCGCGAACGCCGTCCTCACCGGCCCGAAGTTCTCGCGGAAGAACGCGAGCCAGTGCGCGATCGAGGGCGCGCGCATGACGACCTCGCGGGGGATGAGCTCGAGCTCGACGACGTCGTCTGCGAACAGCTCGCGCAGGTGCGCCTCGACGCCCCACAGGCCCGGCGGGGCGATCGCGATCGGCGGCGGCGCATGCTGGGCGACGGTGCGGAACATCTCGCCGACGAGGCCGTCCGGCGTCCAGTTCGACATGCCGATGCGCCCGCCGGGGCGGCACGCGCGGACGAGCTCTCGCGCCGTGCGGGCGTGGTCGGGGGCGAACATCGCGCCGAACGTGCTGAGCACGACGTCGAAGGCGCCGTCCTCGCACGGGAGCGCCTCCGCGTCGCCCTCGACCCAGTCGACGTGCAGGCGCTCGGCGGCCGCGCGCTCGCGGCCACGCTCGAGCAGCGCGGGCACGTAGTCCACGCCGGTCACGTCGGCGCCGCGCCGCGCGGCGGCGAGCGCGGCGGTCCCGCTGCCGCACGCGACGTCGAGGACGCGCTCGCCGGGCATCACGTCGATCGCCTCGCAGAGCAGCTCGCCGACGATCACGATGCCCGTCGCGACCGTCGCGAAGTCGCCCTCGGACCACATGTGCTGCTGCACCTTCTTGACCATGTCGAGAGTGATCTCGTCGGTCATCGGCCACCTCCAGTCGGATGCTCGGATCGGCTTCGCAGCAATGACTCGCCTGCTGCGGTCGGCGTAAGGACGAGGTCCGCGGGCTCGACGTCGTGGCCGGCCTCGCAGCGCAGCCGCACCGCGGCGGGCGCGCCGCAGCCGTCGTGCACGAGCGCGACCGGGCCGCCGGCGTCCTCGCGCCAGCGGTCGCCCCACTGCATGAGCGCGACGAGCGCGGGGAAGAGGTCGGCGCCCTTCGCCGTCAGGCGGTAGCGCTGGCGCGTGCGCTGCCCCGCCTCGCGGTAGGGCTCGCGTTCCAGCAGCCCGTGCTGCACGAGCTCGCGCAGCCGCGCGGCGGCGGCCGGCTCGCCGATGCCCACGCGGCGCACGAACTCGTCGAAGCGCGTCGCGCCGTAGAAGGCCTCGCGCAGGATCAGGAACGCCGACCGGGTACTCACGACCGCGAGGCTGGCGGCGATCGAGCACGGCTCTGCCGACCAGCCGTCGCGCGGGTCGAGCGTGGCGTCGAGGCGGACGGTCGCGTCGTATGGCATGACGTGAGCCTACCTGACTTCGGATGACGTTAGTCAGCACCTGGTCTGTGCGCATGCCGAAACCCGCCCGGTGCTCGACTTCAGAAGAAATCACACGCGAGCCGCCATTGGCGGTCACATGAGGGATGGAGCGGCAGGGATCGCCGCTGCATGCTGTGTGGTCGTGTGGCTGTGGATCGCACCCCCGGCGCTCGCCGCAGACCCGTTCTACGGGATGTTCACCACCGACCTGGACGCCCCCTCGACACAGCGCCAGCCGCTGCTCGACGCACAGGCCGCGACCGGGGTCGGCCTGCTGCGCAAGCACGTCTACTGGGATCGGATCGAGCGCTCACCGGGTGCGTTCGACTTCACCGCACTGGATGCGCTGGTCGGTGGCGCGGCGCAGCGCGGGCTGACCGTGCTCCCGGTCCAGACGAGCACGCCGCAGTTCTACTCGACGCGCCCGGTCGGCCTGCAGAACGACGGCTGGCCGCCTGTCGATCCGTCGCACATCTTCGCGTTCGCCTATCAGCTGGCACACCGCTACGGCGTCTCCGGGACCTTCTGGGGTTGCGTCCTGCCGGGACGGCTGTGCCGGCGCGCGTACCGGCCGGTCACGGCGTGGCAGGTCTGCAACGAGCCGGATCTGCCGGCGTGGTGGCGGACCGGTGTGAGCCCGGTCGCCTACCTGCGGCTGCTGCAGTTCGCCTACCTGGATCAAGCTCGGCGACCCCGCGTCAGAGGTGGTGCTCGGCGGGCTGTCACTCAACGCCCTGCTGCCGGGTGGGTACCTGCAGCAGCTCTACACGCTCGGCGCGGCGCCGTTCTTCGACACCCTCGCGATTCACCCATACGCGGCCAACGTCGCCACGGTGAGCGCACACATCCAGGCCACACGCCAGATCGCGGCCGCCAACGACGACGCGAACGTGCCGATCCGCGTCAGCGAGTACGGATTCGCCACGGGTGGCGCGAGCCCGTGGACGACGAACCCCGCCTGCCAGGCGGCGCTGCTCTCCGCGACCACCCTCGCGCTGGCGGCGCGCCGCACCGAGCGACCGGCGGCGTCGCGGGCTGCCCGCTTTACTTGTCCGCATGCGTCCGGATCCGCCCGATCTGCCGGCTGAGCCGTGAGCCGCGCAGACCCTGGATCG
>DASXCR010000005.1:0-12361 GCA_036491075.1 Solirubrobacteraceae bacterium | reverse complement strand
GATCCCGACGGGATGCCGAAACGATCAGTCGGAGACCCCGGCTCACGGCAGAACGGAAAGGCGAACATGGCGACCAGGACCCTGACGGGCACAGGCAGCACGGAACTTCCCAGCGGTCCCGCGACGCCGGCCGACGGCGAGTCCGCGCACCTGACGCCCGCCGACCGGGTCGGCCTGCTGCGCGCGATGCTGATGATGCGCGCCGTCGAGTCGCGCGCGATGAACCTCTACCGCCAGGGCAAGGTCCCGGGCTCGTTCTACGACGGCTTCGGCCAGGAGGCCGTCTCGGTCGGGGCGGCGTGGGCGATGGCGGCGGCCGACCGCCTCTGCGTCCTGCATCGCGACCTCGGCGCGCACATGGTCCGGGGCGTCAGCCCGGCCGCGATCCTCAGCCAGTACATGGGCCGCGCGGCCGGCATCACGAACGGCCGGGACGGCAACGTGCACTTCGGCGACCGCCGCGCGGGCTGCGTCGGGATGACGTCGATGCTGCCCGACATGATGCTCGTCGCGACCGGCATGGCGATGGCGTTCAAGCTGCGCTCCGAGGCACGCTGCGCGCTGACGTGGTTCGGCGACGGCTCGACCTCGCGCGGCGACTTCCACGAGGCGATGAACTGGGCGGGCGTGCAGAAGCTGCCGGTCATCTTCGTGCTCGAGAACAACCAGTTCGCCTACTCGACCCCGACGCACCTGCAGTACGCCGTCGATCCCGTCGAGCGCGCCGCGGGCTACGGCTTCCCGGGCCTGCGCGTGGACGGCAACGACGTCGAGGCGGTCTTCGAGGCGGTGCGCGCGGCACGCGAGCGCGCGATCGCCGGCGGCGGGCCGACGCTGATCGAAGCGCTCACGATGCGCATGCACGGCCATGGTGCGCACGACGACATGAAGTACGTGCCGAAGGCGCTGGTCGAGGAATGGCGCAAGAAGGACCCGATCGATCGCCAGAGCGCTCGCGTCACGGCGCTCGGCCACGACGTCGATGAGCTGCGCGCGGACGTGCGCGCCGAGGTCGAGCAGGCGACCGAGGTCGCGCTGGCCGGCCCGATGCCCGACCCCGAGACCGCGACCGACCGCGTGTTTCACCCGCGCGACGCGCCGGAGATCCTGCTCGACGACGGCGTCGCGCCGTGGAGCGGCTTTCGCGCATGAGCGAGATGACCTACCTGCGCGCGATCTCCGACGGCCTGCGCACGGAGATGCGCAGCGACGAGCGCGTGCTGCTGATGGGCGAGGACATCGGCGTCTTCGGCGGCGCCTTCAAGGTCACCGACGGCTTCTTCGACGAGTTCGGCGCGTCGCGCGTGATGGACACGCCGCTGGCGGAGTCGGCGATCATCGGCACGGCGATCGGTGCCGCGGTCGTCGGCATGCGGCCGGTCTGCGAGATGCAGTTCGCGGACTTCATCGCGTGCGGCTTCGACCAGCTCGTCAACACGGCGGCGAAGATGTACTACCGCCAGGACCTGCCGGTGAACATCACGGTGCGCCTGCCTTCCGGCGGCGGCTTCTCCGGCGGTCCGTTTCACTCGCAGAACCCGGAGGCGTGGTTCATGCACGCGCCCGGGATCAAGGTCGTCGCGCCGTCGACGGCCGAGGACGCCAAGGGCCTCATCATCGCCGCGATGCGCGACCCCAACCCCGTCGTCTTCATGGAGCACAAGCACCTCTACCGGCGCGTGAAGGGCGAGGTCGCCGAGGGCTCCTACGAGACGCCGTTCCAGGCGCGCGTCGCGCGCGAGGGCGACGACCTCGTCGTCATCACGTACGGCGCGATGGTGCACACCGTGCTCGAGGCGACCGCCGACCTCGCGGGCGCGTCGGTCATGGTGCTCGACCTGCGCTCGCTCGTGCCGCTCGACGAGCGGGCGATCCTCGACGCCGTCCGCCACTGCTCGAAGGTCGTCATCGTCGACGAGGCGAACTCCACGTGCGCGGCCGGCGCACAGGTTGCCGCGTTGATCGCCGAGCACGCCTTCGAGGATCTCGACGGGCCGGTCACGCGCGTCGCGTCGCCGGACTGCCCGATCCCGTTCTCGCCGCCGCTGGAGGCCGCGGTGCTGCCATCCGTCGATCGCGTGAGGGAGGCCTGCCGTCAGCTCCTCGAGTACTGATCCGACGACGATCGTCGACGTGACGATGCCCCAGATGGGGGTGTCGGTCGCCGAGGGCACGGTCGTGCAGTGGCGCAAGCAGCCCGGCGACTGGGTCGACGCCGACGAGGCGATCGGCGAGGTGTCGACCGACAAGATCGACACGGAGATCCCGTCGCCGGCCAGCGGCCGCGTGGTCGAGATCCTCGTGCAGGTCGGCGTGACCGTCGACTGCGGCGTGACGCTCGCGCGCATCGCGACGGGCGCCGATCGCGGTGCGCCCGCACCGCCACCTCCCGGCGCGCCGCCTGCCCCGCTCACCGCGCCCGGCGAGGCCCCGGCGGCGCGCATCGCGCCGCCGCCGCCGGTGGCGCACGTGCCCGGCGCGACCTCGGCGAGCCCGTCGCCGCAGCCCGCCGCAGCCGGCTCCTCGCGCCCGTCCGCGCCCGCCGCACACCCCGCCGCCCCGCGGCCGGCCGCGCACGCGCCGTCCGGCCACTCGCGCGCGGCGGACCGGCCCAACGGCGCGCGCGGCCGTGCCGCGCGGCGCTACTCGCCGGTCGTGCTGCGGATCGCCGAGGAGCACGACGTCGAGCTCGAGGCGATCGAGGGCACCGGCCGCGACGGCCGCGTGCGCAAGCAGGACGTCATGGCCTGGGTGCAGAAGCACGGCGGCGAGCGGGCGGGCGGCGCCGGCGCTCCCGACGAGCCGATCCTGCACTCCGAGAGCCCGTACCGGCCGGGCGCCGGCGGCGCGAACCTGCACGGCCCGTACGTGGCCCCCGAGGGGCGCCCGCTGTCGCGCATGCGGGCCATGATCGGCGAGCACATGCACCGCTCGCTGCAGACGGCGGCGACGTGCACGACCTGGATCGAGGTCGACATGTCGCGCATCGAGATCGCGCGCAAGCAGCTCGGGATCACGGCGCTGCCGCTGATCTCGCGCTGCGCGATCGGGGCCCTGATGGAGTTCCCGCACGTCAACGCATGGCTGGAGAACGACGCCCACGTCGTCCACGAGCAGGTCAACCTCGGCATCGCGGTCGACCTCGGCGACGACGGACTGATCGTGCCGGTCGTGCGCGGCGCCCAGGACCTCAGCCCCGAGGGCCTCTCGCGTCGCATCCGCGATCTTGCCCGCCGCGCCCGCGCGCGCCAGCTCACGCCCGACGACGTCCGCGGCGGAACGTTCACGATCACGAACCCCGGCCAGTTCGGCTCGGTCATGGCGACCCCGGTCATCAGCCTGCCGCAGGTCGCGATCCTCGACGTCGAGGCGATCGTCAAGCGCCCCGTCGTCGTCACCGACCAGTTCGGCGAGGACGCGATCGCGATCCGCCCGATGGTCATCCTCGGCCTGTCCTGGGATCACCGCGCGATCGACGGCGCCCTCGCGGCGCGCTTCCTCGCGAACGTCAAGAAGCGGATCGAGAGCTACGAGGCGTAGGCTCAGGCGAGACCGCAAGTGAGGTGCTGCACCCGGACAGGTGCAGTGCTACACTCGCGACATGCCGACGACGCGGCCTCGCTACACCGTGACCGACACCGGCGAGGTCGGGGAGATGCTCGATCTGGCCCACCGCGCGTGGCCCGAGGTCTCCGATCGCAAGCAGCTGCTGCTGCGGCTTGCGGCGGAAGGCACGGACGCGCTCCGGCGACGGCTCGACGAGGCCGATCACCTGACGCGGCGCGCCGCGCAGATCGCGGCGATGCGACGTGCGGCGACGCTCGTCGACGTGGACGAGCTCCTCGCGGACGCCGCCTGGCAGTGACGCGGCTGCTGCTCGTCGACAAGTCGGCCTACGTACGCGGAGCGCTCGGAGCGGACCCGGACGGCGAGTTCTGCCTCTGCGCGATCAGCCGGTGGGAGCTGTTGTTCAGCGCGCGATCGCCCAAGCACTACGTGCAGCTCGAAAGCGACCTCGCGCGCTTTCGCGAGCTGCGCATGGATGCCGAGACCTTCGCGACCGCCGGCACCGCCCAGCGGGAGCTCGCGTCGCAAGGCAGGCACCGCGTGCCCATCCCGGATCTGCTGATCGCCGCGTGCGCGCAGCAACACGGTGCGGATGTCGTCCACGTCGACCGCCACTTCGACGTCCTCGCGAGCGTGCTGCATTTCCACGCTGTCCGGCTGCAATAGCCGGAGCACGGGGACGCCCCGGGTAGCCTGGGACGCGTGACCGCAGACGAGCTCTGGATCTGCCAGCTCGGGACCGTCGAGTACCGCGAGGCGCTCGCGCTGCAGGAGCGCGTGCGTGCCGCGCGCCAGGCCGCCGCCATCCCGGACACGCTGCTGCTGCTCGAGCATCCGCGCGTCTACACGCGCGGGCGGCGCTCGGCGCCGGGCGAGCTGCCGTTCGGCGAGGACTGGTACCGGGAGCGCGGGCTCGACGTCGTCGACGTCGACCGTGGCGGGAAGCTCACCTACCACGGGCCTGGGCAGCTCGTCGGCTATCCGATCATGAAGATCGCCGACGTGATCGTGTACCTGCGCACGATCGAGCAGGCGATCGTCGCGACGCTCGCCGACGTCGGGCTGCCCGGCGCGCGCGGGCGCCCGGCGGACGGGCCCGACTACACCGGCGTCTGGTTCGCCGAGCGCAAGATCGCGTCGATCGGCGTGCATGTCGCGCGCGGCGTCACGACGCACGGCTTCGCGATCAACGTCGACAACGACCTCGAGCCGTTCGGCTGGGTCGTGGCCTGCGGGCTGGACGGCGTCAGCATGACGTCCGTGCAGGTGGAGGCGGGTGGTGATCGCCCGTCGGCGCTGGCCGCGACGCGCGCGAGCGTCGCCGAGCGGTTCGCGCAGGCGTTCGAGCGCCGGCCGACCGAGATCTCCGTCGGCGAGCTCGCCGACGCGACGTCCGAGTCGCGATCCGGGGCCGCCCGCGCGGCCGGCACCGAGCCGCGATCCGCGGCCGCCGTCCGGCCCGAGACGAGCGCGGCAGAGCGCTCGCAGCCCACGGTCGCAGCCGCGGCGTCGCCGCCGAAGAGCGCCGCCCCGACGTGAACCGCATCGCCAACGCCGTCCGCCTGCGCACCACGACCGCGCGCCATCGTGGCGACGCGGTCGCCTGCCCGATCTGCGAGCACGAGTTCGATGCGTTCAAGGACGACTGGAATCGCTCGAACGCGCTGTGCTGGCGCTGCGGCTCGCACGAGCGCCACCGCGCGCAATGGCTGCTGCTCGAGCGCCGCCCCGAGCTGCTGCGCGGCGCCAGCTCGCTGCTGCACTTCTCCCCGGAGTGGTGCCTGCGCCACAAGCTGCGAGCCCGGCCGGGCCTGCGCTACGTGACGACCGACCTCGACCGCTCGCAGGACGTCGACCTGCGCATCGACATCACCGCGATCGACCTCGACGACGGCGCCTTCGACGCCGTCTTCTGCTCGCACGTCCTCGAGCACGTCCCCGACGACGCGCGGGCGATGTCCGAGCTGCGGCGCATCACCGCACACGACGGCTTCTGCCTCGTCATGGTCCCGCTCGCGATGGACCGCGAGGTCACGTACGAGGACCCGGCGATCACCGAACCCGCCGACCGCGAGCGCGAGTTCCTGCAGTTCGACCACGTCCGCCTGTACGCGCCGGACATCGTCGGTCGCCTGAGCGCCGCCGGCTTCGACGTCGAGACGGTCGACCTCGCGGGCGAGCTCGGCCACGCCGAGGCCGAGCGCCACCGGCTGCTGGCATCGGACCTGATCTTCCTCTGCCGCCCGGCCTGACGCGACCGATACCCTCGAAGCGCATGGCCACCGACGACCGCAGGCTCTCGACGCGCTCCCGCTCGAACCCCGGCGGCATGGACGTGCTGAAGGTCCTCGGCTCCGACGTGCGGCCGATGCGCGAGCGCAAGCCGCCGTGGTTCAAGGTCCCCGCCCCGGGCGGCGAGCGCTACCGCGAGCTGACGAGGCTGATCGAGGACGAGAACCTGCACACGGTCTGCCAGGAGGCCGCGTGCCCGAACGTCGGCGAGTGCTGGGAGCGCGGCACCGCGACCTTCATGATCCTCGGCGACACCTGCACGCGACGCTGCGGGTTCTGCAACGTGCGCACCGGCAAGCCGACCTGGAACGACCCGCTCGAGCCCGCCCGCGTCGCGCGCTCGATCGCGAAGATGGGACTGCGCCACGCGGTCATCACGTCGGTCGACCGCGACGACCTCCCCGACCTCGGCGCGAGCGCCTTCGTCGGCGTCATCCGCCAGACGCGCATCCAGGCGCCGCGCTGCAAGATCGAGGTGCTGACGCCGGACTTCCGCGGCCAGGAGATGCCGCTCGCGAAGGTCATCGCCGAGCGTCCCGACGTCTTCAACCACAACGTCGAGGTCGTCCCGCGGCTGTATCCGGTCGCGCGCCGGGGCTCGACGTTCGAGCGCTCCTGCCGGGTGCTGCGCAACGCCAAGGAGATGGGCTCGGGCGCCGTCACGACGAAGTCCGGGCTGATGGTCGGCCTCGGCGAGACGCACGACGAGATGGTCGCGACGTTCGCGACGCTGCGCGAGCACGGGGTGCAGGTGCTCACGGTCGGCCAGTACCTGCGCCCGACCGAGCGCCATCTGCCGGTCGTGCGCTACTGGCACCCCGACGAGTTCGCCGCGCTCGAGGCCGCGGCGTACGAGCTCGGCTTCGACCACATCGCCGCCGGCCCGCTCGTACGCTCGAGCTACCACGCCGACCAGCACGTCCCGCAGGACCAGCCGGGCTCCGGCCCGCTCGCGCTCAGCGCCGCCCCCTCCTGACCCGAACCCGCGCTTGACTTCAGATACCGTCGGTATCAAGATACCGACGGTATGTCGTCTCCAGCGGGAGGACTCGCAATGCCGGCCAAGGTCAAGTTCTACATGTTCCCGGGCTCGAACTCCGTCTACACGGGCCGCCTGCTGCTCGAGCACAAGGGGATCGACTACAAGACCGTCACGCTGATGCCCGGCGCGCACGCCTTCATCATGCTCGGGCTCGGCTTCCCGACGATGGGCGTCCCCGCGCTGAAGATCGACGGCCGCCGCGTGCAGGGCACGCGGCCGATGGCACGGGCGCTCGACGAGGAGTTCCCGGACGCGCCGGCGCTGTTTCCCGCCGATCCGGCGCGACGCAAGGCCGTCCAGGCCGCTGAGCGCTGGGGCGAGGAGTTCCAGAACGCGACCCGCAGGATCTTCTACTGTGGCGCGCGTCGCGACCCCGGCGCGTTCAAGAGCCTCATGACCCCGGCCCGCTCGCTGCCGATGCGCGCCGTCCTGCGGATGTCCGCTCCGCTCGTGGTCCGCCTCGCCACCGGCGCGCACCGCGCCTCCGACGACGCCGGCCGCGAGGACCTCGAGCTGCTGCCAGAACGCCTCGACCAGATCGACGCCTGGCTCGCCGAGGGCCTCGTCGGTGGCGACGAGCTCAACGCCGCGGACTTCCAGATCGCCGTCAACGTGTCCGCGCTGATGCTCTCCGACGACCTGCGGCCGTTCATCGAGAGCCGCCCCGCGGCGGCGTACGCCCGGCGCGTCGCGCCCGACTACGCCGGCCACCTCGACGCCGTGCTGCCGTCCGAGTGGCTCGAGCCGCTGCGCGAGGACGCGGCCGCGAAGGCCGCCGGCCGCACGGACGCGCCGGCCGGCGCGACGGCGACGAGCGCCGCGCACGCGGGCGCGGCGGCCCAGCCGGTCGCCTGACGCCGCGTGGCGACCGCTCCCAAGCCCGCCCGCGACGCCCGCACACCCGCCGCGACCGTCCCGAGGCTGACGCGCGCCGAGCGCACGGCCGCGACGCGACGTGAGCTGCTGCACGCCGCCCAGCGGCGCTTCTTCCGCGACGGCTACCACGGCACGACGCTCGACGACATCGCCGACGAGGCCGGCTACACGAAGGGCGCCGTCTACTCGACGTTCAAGAGCAAGGGCGGGCTGTTCCTCGCGCTCTTCGACGAGGTCGTCGACCGCCGCATCGAGGAGCTGCGGTCGGTGCTCGCGCCGCACGAGACCGACGACGCGAAGCTCGCCGCCCTCGCCAGGCAGCCCGTCGACGAGCGCAACTCGCAGTTCCTGCTGCTCGCGATCGAGTTCTGGGTCCACGCCGCCCGCGACCCCGAGTTGCTGGACGCCTTCTCCGCCAGCTACCGCCGGCTGCGCTTGCGGCTCGGCGAGCTCGCGCCGGCGGGGCAGCCGTTCGTCGAGGAGCGCTGGGCGATCGTGACGCTCGCCCTGTCGAACGGGATGGCGCTCGAGCGGCTCATCGATCCCGACGGCGTCCCGGACGATCTGATGGCGTCCGTCCAGCGGCGCCTGCTGCGCCCCGCGCCGCCCGAGTCCGGCGCCAACGGGTCCGCCGACACGGCCGGGTAGCCTCTCGCTGCGAGAGGTCGCGCGTGTTCCCGCTCAAGGACAACATCCCGACGGAGCGCACCGCGATCGTCACGATCGCCCTGATCGCGATCAACGTGATCGTCTACTTCCTCCTGCAGAAGGGCGGCTGGTCCGGCGGTCCGGACGCCATCGTCGTGAAGTGGGGCGCGATCCCCTACGAGTTCGCGCACCCGGGCAGGGAGTGCGCGGTCGCGGCCGGGCAGATCGCGTGCGAGGGCATGACCGGCGTGACCGGCACCGCGCCCGCCCAGCCGCCCTTCTGGGTGACGGCCTTCTCGTCGATGTTCATGCACGGCAGCGTGCTGCACCTCGGCGGCAACATGCTCTTCCTGTGGATCTTCGGCAACAACGTCGAGGACGCCATGGGCCGCGTGCGATTCGTCGCCTTCTACCTCGTCGGCGGGCTCGTCGCGGTCGCCGCGCAGGTGCTCGTCGACACGAGCTCGACGGCTCCCACGATCGGCGCCTCGGGTGCGATCGCAGCCGTGCTCGGCGGCTACATCCTGCTGTATCCGCGGGCGCGCGTCGTGACGCTGATCTTCATCGTCTTCTTCTTCACGATCCTCGAGCTGCCGGCGACGCTGATCCTCGGCTTCTGGTTCCTCGAACAGGTCGCGTTCGGCTACTTCGGCGTGACGAACCCGACGGGCGGCGGGGGCGGCGTCGCGTACTTCGCGCACATCGGCGGCTTCGCCTTCGGCCTGCTCGCGATCAAGCTGTTCGTCGACCGCGCGAGGGGCGTCGCGGTCGCGCCGCGCTACCCGGCCACCTGACGCGCACCAAGCCGGCCTTCGCCGTTGCCTATCGTCTCCCGCGTCCTCTACGTTCTCAGACAGCCGGTGGATCGACCAGGAAGGCGCCCGTGACCGTCTCACCCGACAGGCAACCCGTCGTGGTCTCAGACCTCAACGAGGCGATCGACGCCGTGCGCCGCAGCGGCCTGCGGCTGACGTCTGCACGGCGGCTCGTGCTCGAGGCGCTGCTCGCCGCGAGCGGCCCGATCTCCGCCGAGGAGATCGCGGACGGCCTCGGCGGGCAGATGACGCAGTCCGACATCGCGTCGGTCTACCGCAACCTCGAGACGCTCGGCAGCCTCGGCCTCGTGCGCCACTTCCACGCCGGCCACGGGCCGGGTCGCTACGTGCTCGAGAGCCGCGCGGACCGCGAGTACCTCGCCTGCGAGTCCTGCGGCGTCGTCGAGTCCGTCGACCCGGCGGCGCTGGATTCGGTGCGCGACGCCGTGCGCGAGCTGGCGGGCTTCGAGGCGCGCTTCTCGCACTTCCCGATCGTCGGCCTGTGCCCGAGCTGCGCGCGCGAGCGCGCCGTCGCCGGCGCCGCCTGACGCGCGCCCCCGACCCTGCCTGCGTCCGGGCCGTCGACGGCCCGTTGACATGTACGGGTGCGCATGTAAGCATGTCGGCAGATGGGATTCGCACACGGTGTCAGCTCCAGCACCCCGGTCAGCGCCGACGACGCGCGCCACGTCGCGCGCGTCATGAGCGCGCTCGCGACCTCGAGCCGCGTCCGCATCCTCGCGCGACTGCGCGAGGGTCCCTGTCCCGTAGGCGATCTCGCGCTCGCCGTCGAGATGGAGCAGCCCGCCGTCTCCCATCAGCTGCGCATCCTGCGCGACCTGGGGCTCGTCCTCGGGAGTCGCAGCGGTCGCCACGTGATCTACGGGCTCTTCGACACCCACGTGGCCGCGCTGCTCGACGAGGCCCTGCGCCACATCGAGCACCTGCGCGCCGCAGCACCCGATACACAGATCGACGACCAGCGAAGGAGCCGCATGAGCGACGAGCACACGCACGAGACGCCGCATGCCCACGAGCACGAGCACGACGGCGAGACCCACGTCCACGCCCACACGGGCCACGACCACGACCACGTCGAGCACGAGCACGAGCACGAGCACGACGGCAAGCAGCACGCGCACCCGCACGTGCACGAGGCGGGCGTCGAGGACGTCCACGAGCACGGGCACGCCTGACCTCGAACACACCGCCGACCGGGGCCGCCACCGCGCGGCGGCCGCGGCCCGGCGCGCGGACGATCAGCGCACGGTCGCGGGGTGCGTGTGCTTGCCGACGATCGCCGCGATCAGGCTGCAGCCGACCATCATCATGCGGGCGCGCTGGCAGTGGCCGCCGTCGAGCCACAGCAGCCGCGCGGCGATCCAGCGGTCCGGCCGCAGCATCGCGAACACGACCGCGGCGAGCAGCAGCTCGTCGATCGACGCCGCGACGTCGGAGATGCCGAACGGCTCGGCCTCTCCCGCCCACGGCCCGATCGGCAGGCCGACGGTGCGCGAGACGATCCAGATCCCGACCACCGCCAGGCTCGCGATCGCCGCGGGCATCAGCCAGCGCAGGTCGTCGGGCCGGCGGTACAGCTGCACCGCCCACAGCACCTGCGCATAGGTCAGCGCGCCGAACAAGACGCCGAACAGCCAGTAGTGGCTCATATGGTCGACCATCGCCCGGGCGTGGATCACGCCCGCGACGGCCGACAGCGCGATCAGGAGGTCGATCCGCGGCGAGCGCTGCGCCGTGAGTCGCGCGCGGCGCGGGCCCGGGGCCGGCGCGCGGCCGCCCGCGGGACGGCGCGCCGTCTCGGGCCGCACCTCGAGCCCGGCGTCCGCGCGCGACGGCGTCCTCACGGCGAACGACCACGGACCGGGCACGGGCGGCACGTTATCCCGTCTGCGTGCGCGGTCGCCGCCCGACATCACGGGCTACTGCGCCCGCGACCGGCGCCCGGATCAGCCCGCCGCTGCCGACGACGCCTCCGCCGCCGGCCCCGGCGGTGGCTCGTCGACGAGCAGCAGGCGCCAGATGCAGAGCACGACCAGCACCGTCAGCAGCACGGCGCTCGACACGCACCACTGGCAGACCGCGTCGATCACGAACAGCTCGAGGTACGTCAGGTAGGCGCTGAAGCCGAAGCCGACCACCGTCAGTGCCGCCGCCGCCAACCGGGCGCCCTCGCCCGGAACGAGCAGCGCGGTGGCGATCGAGACGTAGCCGATCAGGCCTAGGACGGCCACCGGCACGCCGCCGACCGTCGCGTAGGACGACGACTGCACGCGCTCGCAGCCGTGGCTGCCGCCGGCGCAGATCGGCTGCAGTCCCGCGTAGTGCACGTAGGTGAGGTACGTCGCGATCGCGATCCCGAGGGCCGCGATCACGAGCGACGCGATCCGCAGTCTGCGCTGCTTCACTGCGCGAGCGCCTTGATCTGCGGGTCGATCGCCTGCGTGAACGCGTCTACCGTGAGCGCCGAGAAGCTGAGCGGCTTGGCCTTGCCGCCCTTCGGGCCGATGAGGAACGACGGCGTCGACGTCAGGCCCGCCGAGGTCGCCTCGGACTCCGCCACCTTGACCGGCTTCTCGTACACCGCCGACGTGCTGCCGTCGACCACGAGCTGCGGCGATACGCCGGCGGCCGTCGCGATCCGGCGCAGGAAGGCCGGCTTCACGTAGCCCGAGTCCTCGGTCCCCTGGTTGCGGTAGAAGACGTCGATGAAGTTCCACAGCCGGTTGCGCGTTGCGGCCGCGTTGGCGGCGCGTGCCGCGACGTCGGAGTCCGGGCCGAGGAAGTTGCGGATCCGGATCTCCAGGCGCAGCTTCTTCGTACGCACGTAGTTCTGGACGACCGTCGGCAGCACGTCGAGCGTGTACTGCTTGCAGAACGGGCACTGCAGGTCGGCGAACTCCGTCATCACGACCGGCGCGTTCGGATCGCCGAGCGACGTGCCCTTCTGGGCGATGCCCGCGAGCATCGCGCGGGCATCGCTCGCGCCGGCGACGGCCCCGCCGTTGCTGGCGTTCGGCTTGTCCTTGCCGCCCTGGCTGACGAGCACGAGCACGACGACGACGACGACCGCGACCGCGAGCACCGCCCCGAGCTGCTGCAC
>DASXCR010000004.1:0-23339 GCA_036491075.1 Solirubrobacteraceae bacterium | reverse complement strand
CGTCCTCAAGGAGGTCCAGGACGCCGGCGGGCAGGTCGTGCTGTTCCTCGACGAGCTGCACACGATCGTCGGGGCCGGCGCCGCCGAGGGCGCCGTCGACGCCGCCAACCTGCTCAAGCCGATGCTCGCCCGCGGCGAGCTGCGCGCCGTCGGTGCGACGACGCTCGACGAGTACCGCAAGCACATCGAGAAGGACGCCGCGCTCGAGCGCCGCTTCCAGCCCGTCATGGTCGACGAGCCGTCCGTCGAGGACACGATCGCGATCCTGCGCGGGCTCAAGGAGCGCTACGAGGTCCACCACCGCGTGGCGATCCAGGACGCCGCGATCATCGCGGCGGCGACGCTCAGCCACCGCTACATCGCCGACCGCTTCCTGCCCGACAAGGCGATCGACCTCATCGACGAGTCCGCCTCGCGGCTGCGCATCGAGATCGACTCCCTGCCCGAGGAGATCGAGCAGCTCGAGCGCCGTGCGATGCAGCTCGAGATCGAGCTGACGTCCTTCAAGAAGGAGCGCGACCAGGCGTCCAAGGAGCGTCGCAAGGCGCTCGAGCGCGAGCTCGCGGAGCTGCGCGAGCGCAGCTCCGCGATGAAGGCGCAGTGGCAGGCCGAGAAGGCCCAGATCACCGCCGTCTCCGATCTCAAGGAGCGCCTGGAGAACGCCAAGCACGAAGCCGAGCGCGCCGAGCGCGAGGCCAACCTGCAGCGCGCAGCCGAGCTGCGCTACGGCGAGATCCCGGAGATCGAGCGCGAGCTCGCCGAGGCCGTGGCGCGCTCCGACTCGGACGCGGGAGGCGGCTTCCTCAAGGAGGAGGTCACCGCGCAGGACGTCGCGGAGGTCGTCGCGCGCTGGACCGGCATCCCGGTGAACCGGATGCTCGAAGGCGAGGTCGAGAAGCTGCTTGCGATGGAGGATCGCCTGCACCAGCGGGTGATCGGCCAGGACGAGGCGGTCGAGGCGGTGGCCAACGCGCTGCGGCGCTCGCGCGCGGGCCTGCAGGATCCCGATCGCCCGATCGGCACGTTCCTGTTCCTCGGTCCGACGGGCGTCGGCAAGACCGAGCTCGCGCGCGCGCTGGCGGACTTCATGTTCGACACGCAGGACGCGATGATCCGCATCGACATGTCCGAGTACATGGAGAAGCACTCCGTGTCGCGGCTGGTCGGCGCGCCTCCCGGCTACGTCGGCTACGACGAGGGCGGGCAGCTCACCGAGGCGGTGCGGCGGCGGCCGTACGGCGTGGTGCTGCTCGACGAGATCGAGAAGGCGCACCCCGACGTCTTCAACACGCTGCTGCAGGTCATGGACGACGGTCGCCTGACCGACGGCCAGGGCCGCACGGTGAGCTTCAAGAACGTCGTGCTGATCATGACCTCGAACATTCCGGGCGGCGTGGCCGGGGCGGAGCTGACGTTCCGGCCCGAGTTCATCAACCGCCTCGACGACATCGTCGAGTTCTCGACGCTCGATCGCTCGCAGATCGGCGAGATCGTGGCGCTGCAGGCGCGTCGCGTCATCGATCGCCTGGCGGAGCGCGGCATCGCCCTCGAGCTCGAGCCGGAGGCGCGCACGCTGCTCGGCGACCTCGGCTACGACCCGGTCTACGGGGCGCGGCCGCTGAAGCGCGTGATCCAGAGAAAGCTCGTCGACCGGCTCGCGATGTCGATGCTGCAGGGCGAGTTCGGCGACGGCGACACGGTGCGCGTGACGGCGGCCGAGGGCGAGCTCGTGCTCGTCAAGGCGCCGGCGGCCGCGGCGGACGTCGCGGCGTAGCGCGGCGGGCGGCTACGGGCCGCGCAGATCCCACACCGGCTCCTCGCCGGGCACCGGCTCGTAGACGCAGAACAGGCCCGTCCTGATCGCCGAGCCGAGGCTGCGCGCGAGACCGGGGTCGTGCTCGCCGATGCGCTTCAGGGCCGTGCGGATCGCCCGCGTGACGTTGACCCGCGCGCGCTCGGCCTCCGAGCCCGCCCTGCGATCGCGGCCGTGCAGGCCGACGGCGCCGGCCAGCTCGCGCAGCAGGAACGAGAGCTCCTCGCGCGCCTGGGCCAGGCGCTCGGGGTCGTTGAAGGACTCGGCCTCCTCGATCTCCTCCTGCAGCTCGCCGACACGCGCGCGGTACTCCGCCTTGGCCTGGGCGTCGAGGACCGGGCCGGCGTCGCCGCCGCCGGGCGGGCGGATCTCCATGCCCGAGGCCGCCGCGTTCGCATCGCTGGCGCCACGGTCGTGGGCGACCGCCACGAGGTCGAGCGCGTGGAACTCGACGCGGGGCGCCGCGAGCAGGCGCACGATGTGCGACAGGCCCTTGGCGTGGCGCAGCTGCACGGGGCCGTCCGGCGGGCCGATCGTCCAGATGTCGCCGCGGCGATGGAACGCGATCCGGCCGTCGGGTGCGGTCGTGGCGGCCGGGATGCCGGGCGCCGCGGCGGGCGCGACCGGCGCGGGCGCCGTCGCCGGTTGCTCGGCCCGCCCGGTGGCAGGTCGCTCCGCGTCGCCCGGGCGCTCCCAGCGCTCGACGAGACCGGTCAGCTCGAGCTGCCGGGCGATCGCGAGCCCCTGCTCGTGCAGCTCGCGCGCGCGCCGCGCGCCGCCTTGCACGCCGGCGCGCTCGAGCACGTCGCACAGCTCGAGCGCGATCACCGCGACGAACGGCTCGGCGCCCCACCGCTGCGCCGTCTGGAGCGCCGCGTCGTACTGCACGATCGCCGTGTCGAAGCGGCCGGCCGCCGCGGCCGCCATCCCGACGAAGCGCGACACCGGTCCGAAGCAGCTCGCGCCGCGGCCGGCGACGACGACGCGATCGGCGTACGGCGCGAGCAGCTCGCCGAGCTCGCCCGTGCGCTGCGCGTCGCCGAGGCTGGCGCCGGTGCTGACGAGCAGCGCGACGGTGGCCAGCCACTCGCCGTCGCGCGGGACCTCGGCGAGCCCGCCCTCGCAGAGCGCCTCGAACGCGCGCCGGGCGGCGTCGTGCCGGCGCAGCGCGGCGAGCACGAAGGCCGACGCCGCGCGCCACACCGGCGCCGCCGGGTAGCGGCGCGCGAACTCCTCGAGGCTCTGCTCGACCTCGCTCAGGCGGCCCTGCACGGCGCGCAGGGCGAACAGCTGCACGGCATGCAGCTGCGCCGCGTTCCGAGACTGCGCGCCGCGGCCGGTCGCGAACGCCTGCGCCGCGAGCCGCTCGGCCTCCCCCAGCCGGCCGTCGATCATCGCCCGGTTGGCCTCGTACAGCGGCACCTGCCAGAGGTGCAGCGGGTCGCGCAGCTCGTCGGCGAGCCGCGCGTGGATCGCGACCTCGATGTCGACGCCGACCCAGTCGCCGAGCTCCATCAGGCTCACGATCCGCCAGACGTGACCGCGCAGCACGAGCTCGCGATCGCGCGCCTGCTCCCCCAGCGCGACGACCTCGCTTGCGATCTGCAGCCGCTGGACCGAGTTCTCCGGGCCCCACAGGGTCAAGAAGCGCGCGCTCAGCGACGAGGCGATCGCGGCGCGGTCGCCGAGCCGGCGGGCCATCGCGACGGCCGCCTCGCTGAGCGCGGCGCGCTCGGCCGCGCGATCGGAGTAGTACAGCTCGGTGGCGGCGCGGCCCAGGACGCCCGCGAGCAGCGGCCCGTCGACCGGGCCGAGCGCCTCGCGGGCCTCCTGCAGCAGCCCGATCAGCGTGTCGTCGACGAGCCCGAGCTCGAAGCCGCCCATGCCCGCGCCGTAGCCGAGCGCCGCGCGCGCGAGCAGCTCGGGCGCCTCGAGGCGGCGGGCGAGCCCGGCCGCGCTGAGGAACGTGTCGCGGGCGCTGCGGGCGTTGCCGGCGCGGCTCTGCGCGGAGCCGAGCGCCAGCAGCAGCTCGCAGCGGCCAGGTACGTCGGCGCGCTCCTGCAGCGCGTAGGCCTGCAGCGCGCGCTGGTAGTGCAGCGAGGCCTCCTCGTAGGCGACGAGCGACATCGCGCGGCGCCCGGCGCGCAGCGAGTAGTCGATCGCCTTGGCCAGCTCGCCGGCCGTCGAGGCGACGAAGAAGTGATGCGCGAGCTCGGACACGTGCGGCTCCGGGTCGGCGGCGTAGAGCTCCTCGAGCGCGATCCCGACGTGGCGATGCAGCGTGCTGCGGCGCTGCGGGCCGATGTCGTCGTAGAGCGTCTCGCGGATCAGGCCATGCGAGAAGGCATACGCGCCGATCGCCGACGTGCGCTCGGCGACGACGCCGAGCTCCACCGCCTCGCCGAGTGCGTCGTCGAGGTCTGCGGGCGCCAGCCCGCAGACGCGCTGCAGCGTGTCGAGCTTGAACTCGCGTCCGATGACCGAGGCCGTGCGCAGCAGCACCCGGGTGCGCTCGGGCAAGGGCGCGAGGCGGTGGCGGATCGTCTCGCGCACGCCGTCGGGGATCCGCAGCCCGGCGACGCGCAGCTCGCTGTCGAGGCGGCCCTCGGCGCTGAGCAGTCGCACGACCTCGTCGACGAAGAACGGGTTGCCCTCGGTCGCTTCGTGGATCGCGCGCACGACCCCATCCGGCGGGCGCCAGCCGGCGATGCGCTCGACGATCTCGGCGACGTCGCGCTCGCGCATGCCGCGCAGTGGGATCCGGCGGCCGTGGTGGATGACGTCCCCGAGGAGGCTCGCCAGCTGCGAGCTCAGGCGCACCTCGGCCTCGCGGTAGGTCCCGATGACGAGGATCGGCGCGTCGCGCACGTGGACGGCGAGGAAGCCGAGCAGCAGCAGCGACTGCTGGTCGGCGCCGTGGAGGTCGTCGAGGATCAGCACCAGCGGTCCCTGCGTGGCCGCCGCGCGCAGCAGCGAGGTGACCGCGTCGAAGACCTGGAAGCGGGCGGACTGCGAGTCGCCGGGGTCCGGTCCGGCGTGTGCGACCGGGGACTGGACGGGAGCGGGGACCAGCCCGGGCAGCAGACGCGTCAGGCGGCGGCTCGCCTCGGGGCCGAGCGCGTCGACTGCGGCGCCGAGGTCGCGCTCGGACGCCAGCCGGCGCATGATCCGCAACCACGGCCAGTAGGCCGGCGCGCCGCCGCCCTCCCAGGCGCGCCCCCACAGCACGAGCGCGCCGGCGGCCACGGCCTCGGTCCCGATCTCGTCGGCGAGCGCGGTCTTGCCGACGCCCGGATCGCCGGCGACCATGAACATCGCGCCACGCCCGGCCAGCGCCCCCTGGAGGCCGTTGCGCAGCTCGGCGAGCTCGCGCTCGCGGCCGACGAGATGGGCCCGCGCATGCGTCACGAGGCGAGTTTAGGAGACTGCCCGACAGGCTCCTGTCAGTCGCGGCGAGAGCCGCGCCGGGCACCTACTTCTGGAAAACCTCAACCGGCTTGCGCACCCAGATGTACTTCGACTTGCTCGTGGCGCGGGTGTACGTCTTGTTCGTGTCGAACTGCAGGATCCAGCGACCGCGCTCGGCCGGGAACGGGAACAGGTGACGCCGGCGCGTCTGGACGATCTTGCCGCAGGTACCGGTCGCGGTGCCCAGGCGCACGTCACGGCGGTCCTTGCCGCTCGGCGACACGTAGTGCAGGTAGACCGGCGCGCGCTTGCGGACGAGCCCGAACCCGTTGACCATGAAGCGCACCCGCAGCGTGCGCGGGTCGCCGGCATCGGGGTCGAAGTCGGCGAAGACCTTCGTCACGCGGTAGTGCGTGCTCGCCATCGTCAGCGCGCTGTCGGTGGCGCTCAGCGTGGTGACGGTCTCGCGATCGGAGCGGTCGAGCTCCTCGGCGGAGGTCTTCGCCTGGAAGGCGCCGCTGGCGTCTGCCGTCGCGGTGCCCAGCGGCTTGCCGTTGCGCGAGATCGCGATCGTGGCGCCGGGGGCGTAGCCCGCGCCGCTGATCACGACGTCCTCGGTCTGCTGGTAGCAGCGGGTGTCTGTCGACAGGGTGGCGGCGAACGCGGCGGGCGCCGCGGCAAGCGTGGCCGCCAGCGCGAGGACTCCGACCAGGGCGCGGTGCATCGGTTGCGAAGGTACCTGATCGGGCGGTCGCGGGAAGCGGCCGCCGGCGGCCTCTCCTCGCGCGCGCTACCGCGTGATCGTCACCGGCACGCCCGGACGGATGCGGGCCGCCAGCCAGCGGATCGGACCGTCCGCGAGACGGACGCAGCCGTGTGACACGGCGGTGCCGGGCATGCCGCCGAGGTCGTCGACGCCGTGGATCCCGATCTGGCCGGGCCCGCCGTCGAAGTCCTGCAGCACGTTCGAGCGCGCGCTGAGGGCGAGCGCGAACGGGCCGCCCGGGCTGCCCGGCGGGACGCGCACGCTCTCCTCGACGAGGAACTCGCCGCGGGGAGTGGGAGTCGACGGCTTGCCGACGACCGCCGCCAGCGTGCGCATGAGACGGCCGTTGCGGTAGGCGAGCACGCGGCGGGCGGATGTCCGGACGACGAGATGCCAGCGCGTCGTGGCGAGCTCGACGCCCCGCTGCACGATCCAGCCCTGCCGGCCGTTCGGTCGACCCGGAACCCTGACGCGCAGCCAGCGGACGGCGGCCGTGGTTGTCGCGCGGCCCGTCACGGGGAGCACCGTGGGTCCGCCGGTGATCGGGGCACGCGCCGGCACGACGGCGATCGCGTGGCGCGCCCCGGGGGTCGCATAGACCTCGTGGCTCGCGCCCAGCGTCGCGATCTGCTGCGTGGGCGCGATGGCCGGGGCCGGCTGTTCGCGATCGCCCCCGGCCGCCGGGACCGCCGCAAGCGCGCCCGACGCCACGAGCAGCGCTGCGACGAGGCGCGGTCCCGCTCGGAATCGGGATGGGCGGAGACGGGGTGCGCGGAGACGGAGCGTGTCGAGACGGAGCGCGTCGAGACGGAGCGCGTCGAGACCTGATGATCGCGACCGAGACCCCGGAGCGGACTTGGATGCGCGCGGGTGCGCCTTGCCCGCGCGCACCGCCATCAGGGCGCCTGGTAGTGCACGTGACCGGCGCCGTCGAGCTCGGTGACGACGAACCGCGTCGTGCCGTGCGGCGACAACGTCACGCAGGCGAACACGAGGCCCTTCTTCTGATGGACGCCCGAGGGGCAGCTCACGTGCACGTGCTTGTGGCGCTGGGCGAGGCTGCTGGCCTCGATCGCCCGCTCGACCTTCTCGGTGTTGAGGATCGTCGGCGAACTCGTGCTGCCGCACGCGGCGACGGCCAGGGTGACGGCAACCAGGCCTCCTGGCACGAGCGCGCGGATCACTCGGCGCCGTCGCGTTGCCGGCGCCCGGCCGTTGGTCGTCTGCGGTGTCATGGTCAGCCGACCCTCTCGATGATCATGGAGGCGTTCGTGTTCGCCTGGGTCCCTCCGGCGAGTGTCTGCAACGTGACCGCTGCCGCCGAGGAGTGATTGCGCAGCGTGAGCACGTCGCCGGCCGCCACGGTCGCGATCGCCTGTCCTGCGTTGAGCTGCGTCCCGGCGCCGGACCCGTAGACCGATCCCGCGATCTTCACTCCGTTGAGCAGCATCGCCATCTGACTGGGCTCGACACCGGACACGGTGAATGTGAACTTATAGATCCCGGCGTTCACCATCTGGATGCCGGCCGCTCCTGGGGCGTGCGTCACACCCGCGCTCATCGGCCCGTTGGTGTCGAACGCGATGTCGGCCTCGATCGGGACGACCTGGGCACCGAGGTTGTAGACGAATGCATATTCCGACAGTCCGCCCGCGCCCGCCGCTCCGGTGGCTCCGGTTGCTCCGGTCGTCCCGGCGGGTCCCTGGATGCCGCGTGCTCCTTGCGTGCCGGCCGCGCCGACCTCGCCGCTGACGCCGGCCAGGCCCTGCTGACCCGTTGGGCCGGTGGCTCCGGCGGTGCCTGCCGAGCCGACGGCGCCGGTGGAACCGGCGACGCCCTGGGCCCCGGCCCTACCGGCGACACCAGCCTTGCCCGTCGCGCCCTTCGGCCCGCGTGCGCCCTTCTTCCCGGTACAGCTGGGCGTCTTCGCGGCGCCGCACCTGGTCGATGACGTGTGCGTGCGAACGCTGCCCGTGAGCGCCAGTTGATCTCCCTTGGCGTTGCACGGCGGCAGCGGGCGCGTCGGACACGCGGCGACGGCCGCGCCGACCGGTCCCAGCACTGCGAACGAGCTGACCGCGATGATCAGCAGCCGGCGACACCTTGCGACATACATGCTTGCCTGTCTCTCTGACCAAGGTCCGATAACCCCGAAACCTTGAATCCGCTCGATGGAACTCTGGAGGCGGCGAGCGGCTGGCCCCAGACGGGGACAACGGCAGGTGGCGTCGTAGATCGGTGCAACGTCGAGTCTCGTGGCGCCCCGTGCGTTACCACTTATCCATCGAAGCTCTTGCCAGAGTATCGACCGGGTGACTCCGGGCAGCAACCCTCCCGATGGAGGATCTTCTGGCACAGATGCCAACGGCCCGAAAGTACGATCGGCCAGAACATTTCACTCAAGTTCTTCACACGGCGACCGTTACACCGACTACGTGCTTATACGCCGATGTCACTCCAAGAGGTAACATATGTCCAGCTCAAACCGCAAACGCAGCATCATCGGAGCGATCGTTGCGCTGCTCGTCATCAGTGCCGGGGCCTACGCGTACTGGACGGCCGGGGGCTCGGGCAGCGGGAGTGGCGCCGCCGGCACGACGACCGCGTTGACGGTCAACCAGACCGGGACGCTGACCGCGATGTACCCAGGCGACAGCGCTCAGACGCTGAGCGGCAACTTCGACAACACGAACTCGGGCCCGACGCACGTCGGAACCGTCACCGCGTCGATCGGGACGGTCACGAAGGCCGGCGGCGCGCCCGCCGGCACGTGCGATGCCACCGACTTCACGCTCACGAACGCGGCGATGACCGTCAACGCGGACGTCCCCGTCGGCACGGCGCAGGGGACGTGGACTGGAGCCACGATCAAGTTCAACAACAAGGTCACAAATCAGGACGGATGCAAGCTCGCGACGATCGCACTCGTCTACGCGATCTCCTGACCTCGGGCTGACAGCCAAGCCACGACGCGAGGGTCGACCGCTCGGGTCGCCCCTCGCGTCGCGAGAGATCGATGATCCCATGACGCACCACCGCCGATCGATCCTCCTCGCCGTGGTCGTCTTCGTCTGCGCGATCATCGTCGCCTGCGCCGCCAGGCCCGTGTACGCGTTCTGGAAGGTCTCCGGATCCGGGTCGGGGTCGGGGTCGGTCACGTCGGTCCCGGCGGCCAACCAGCCGGCGGCTTCGGTCGCGGGTCAGAGCGTCACGATCGCGTGGACGCAGAGCAGCGTGCTCGGACGCCTGCTGGGCTCCTTCGCCGGCGGTGGGTACGCCGTGGCTCGCTACGCCGGGGGCGGTTCGACGTCGATGACTCCGAGTGCCTCATGCGCCGCCACGGTGAGTGGCACGGGGGCGACCCTGCAATGCGTCGAGGTGGGCGTGCCGTACGGGGCGTGGCAGTACGCGATCACCCCGATCCTGAACAGCTTCACGGGTGCCCAGAGCTCGCAGAGCGCAATCGTCGACGTGACGACGTCGCCGCCCGTGATCAGCCCGCTCTCCGCGCAGAACCCCGCCCCGGGACAAGCGTCCGGCGACATCGAAGTCGGCTGGGCGGCGGTCACCGGTGCGACCGGATACAACGTCTACCGTCGCACGGCATCGGGCTCGTTTGACTTCGCCGCGCCCCTCAACGGCGCGACGCCGTTGAGCGCGGTCAGCACGACGTACGCCGACCCCGGCTCCGGCCTCGCGCAGACGACGAGCTACCACTACGTCGTCCGGGCGGTCGCCGGCTCCCCAGCCGTCGAGTCGCCGAGCAGCAACGATCTGAGCGCCACGACGATCAGCCGCCCGGCCGCGCCGTCGGGCAGCGCGACCGCGACCGCGGCCGCAGGCGCGAGGATCAACGTCGGTTGGACCGCCGTCGCGGGCGTCACCGGCTACAACGTCTACCGCAAGGCGAACGGCGGCGCGTACAACTTCTCGGTCCCGCTGAACGGCGCTTCGCCGCTTACCGGCACGACGTACGTCGACACGACCGCCGTCAACGCAAGCGCCTACGTCTACGCGGTCCGCTCGGTCATCCTGGGTGCCGGCGGCGCCCAGGTGGAGAGCACGAGCAGCGCGGACAGTGCCTCGGTCATCGCGGACGCCGCCGCCCCCGGGGTGCCCAGTGTGGTGACGATCACGAGCGGGGGCGGCGTCGCCGCGATGAATCCCTGCTCAATCGGCGTTGGGACCCGGTTCGTCAACAACGCAGGCAAGAGTGCGGTCGGAGTCACCGCCGCGATAGAGGTGGTCTGACCACACGAGCTTTCGCGTCCGCGGGAACCACTCCCAGCTGCCGACCTCCGCGACGCGCTCCGCGCCGGCCATCCGCGCTATCTGCTTGCGAGCCGCCGAAGCGGCAGTCTCGTCAGTCACAGCCGGCCGCGCGACGAGCTCTGGATGGCCAACGGACTCTTCGCACACCGACTCCCGTGCCGACGGGCGAACCCTCGGCCGGTATCCAAAAGACGTGACCGTAAGCGTCTATGCGCCAAGCTTACATGGTCGCATCGCACCGATATTCGGTGTGAATCGCTGCAAAGCGACCAGGCTCGTGACCCGCGCCGGACGCCGCGCCGATGTCCGGCTTCTCAGGCACCCCGGCGAGAGCCCCGGGGTCCGCGTCCCGCGGATCGGATACAACCGTCCCAACAGCCAGCGACCGAACCGATGGAGCCGCCATGCCGACCTACGTCATGCTCGCGACCCTCACGTCCGAGGGCCTGCAGACCGTGAAGAACAACCCCCAGCGCATCCTGGAGGTCAATCGCGAGGTGCAGCAGCTGGGGGCGAACGTGACCGCGCAGTGGGCGACGCTCGGGCGCTATGACTTCATCAGCATCGTCGAGGCGCCCGACGACATGACGATGGCGCGCGTGTCGATGGAGCTCAGCTCGCGCGGGACGTCGATGTACGAGACGCTGCCGGCGTTCGGCATCGACGACTTCATCTCGTCGCTGTAGCGCTGGTCGCGTGAGGGTCCTCGTCGTCGGGTCGGGCGGGCGCGAGCACGCGCTCGTGCGGGCGCTCGCGCGCTCGATGGCCGCGCCGGAGCTGCTGTGCGCGCCGGGCAACCCCGGGATCGCGGCCGACGCGCGGCTTGTGGCGGTCGCGGTCGACGATGTCGACGGGCTGGTCGCCGCGGCGGACGGCTGCGACCTCGTCGTGGTCGGCCCCGAGGTGCCGCTCGTCGCGGGGCTCGTCGACGCGCTGGCCGCCCGCGGGATCGCGGCGTTCGGGCCCAGCGGCGCGGCCGCGCGGCTGGAGGGCTCGAAGACCTTCGCCAAGGAGGTCATGGCGGCGGCCGGCGTGCCGACCGCCGCGTGGAGCGCGGTCGACGACGTCGAGGCGGGGATGGCGGCGATCTCCGCGTATCCCGTCGTGCTGAAGTTCGACGGGCTGGCGGCGGGCAAGGGCGTCGTGATCGCGGCCGACGCCTCCGCGGCGCGCGCCGCGTTGACGGAGTTCCTCGTCGCGCGGCGCTTCGGCGACGGGCAGGTCGTCGTCGAGGAGTGCCTCGTCGGCGAGGAGCTGTCGCTGCTCGCGCTGTGCGACGGCGAGCGCGCGCTCGCGATGGCGCCCGCGCAGGACTACAAGCGGATCTTCGACGGCGACGAGGGGCCGAACACCGGTGGGATGGGGTCCTACTCGCCGGTGGCGTGGGTCTCGCAGGCGCGCGCGGACGAGATCTGCGCGCTCGTGCATCAGCCCGTCGTCGATCTGCTGCGCGCGCGCGGGACGCCGTTTCACGGGGTCCTCTACGCCGGCATCATGCTGACCGCGGACGGGCCGAAGGTGCTCGAGTACAACGTCCGCTTCGGCGATCCCGAGACCCAGGCGGTGCTGCCGCGCATGCGCTCGGACCTGCTCGAGACGTTGGTGGCCGCGTCGACGCCCGGGGGCCTGGAAGGGGTTCGGCTTGCGTGGAGCGAGGACTGGGCGGTGACGATCGTGCTCGCGAGCGCCGGCTACCCGGCGTCGCCCGCGGTCGGCGACGTCGTCGCCGGGCTCGACGCCGTGCCGCCGGCGGTCGAGGTCACGCACGCCGGGACGGCGCTGGGCGACGCCGGCGCGATCGTGACCGCGGGCGGGCGCGTGTTGAACGTCACGGCGCTCGGCGCGACCCCGCAGGCCGCCCGCGACGCCGCGTACGCCGCGGCGCGCGCGATCACGTTCGAGGGGCGCCAGATGCGCGAGGACATCGCGCTGCGGGCGGTGCGTGCCACGGCCGAGCTCCCCTGACGCCGCGCCGCAGCGTCAGACGTGGCGCAGCCGCGCGTACGCAGTGCCGCGCCAGCACTGTCGCGGCGAACTCTCGCCTCGCGGGCGATCACGAGTCGGCTCTGCCCGCTTGCGCCTATCCTCCCGGAGGCGAATCATGGGATTCGCGGGCGCTCCGCGCGGTGCGCCACCGTCCGAGATCGCAGGGAGACGGTGTGTCGATGGCCAAGGGCAAGGACGATCTGGAGCGGGGCGTGGCGGAGGTCGTGCCACCCGCTGCGGCGACGGTGACGACCACGGACGTCGAGCTGGAGTCCGTCGAGTTGGATCCGCCGCGCGTCGGGATCATCATGGGCTCCAAGAGCGACATGGACGTCATGGACGGCGCGGCAAAGGTCCTGCGCGACGCCGACGTGCGCCATGAGATCAAGGTCATGTCCGCCCACCGCGAGCCCGAGCTCGTCGCCGACTACTGCCGCGGGGCGCGCATCCGCGGGCTGAAGGTGATCATCGCCGGCGCGGGTCTGTCCGCCGCGCTGCCCGGCGTGGCCGCCGCGCACACCGACCTGCCGGTGATCGGCGTCCCGCTCTCCAGCCGCCTGTCGGCGATGGGCGGCCTCGACGCGATCCTGTCCGTGCTGCAGATGCCGCCCGGCGTGCCGGTCGCGGGCGTCGGCCTCGACAACGCCAAGAACGCCGGCCACCTGGCGCTGCGGATCCTGCGCACCTGAGCGGGCGCGGCTGCGGGGCGCGCGCTCGCCGCTACGCCGCAGTAGCCGGGGACTCGTTAGAAACGGGAACGGAGCCCGCATTCGCATACGAAATGCCTACGAAACACCCCTACAGGCGCCTCTCGAGGCGTGAACGCTGTCGAGCGCGTCCGCAGCGGGCATACTGCCGAGCGTGCCGTCTGGACGAAGGAGACCGATAGCCGGCGTCGGCAAGCTGATCGTGGTCGCGGTGCTGGCAGCCGCGATCGGTGTCGGCATCGGCGTCGGCCTCGCCGATCTGACGAGCGAGACGACGACCGTGGCCGCGACGCCGACCACCCCCGTCACGCCTCCGGCGCCCGTGACGCCGGTCGCGCCCGCCGTGCCTCCGGCCGCGGTCCCCACGACGCCGCCCGCGGCCCCGACGACCTCCACGCCGACGACCACCACGGCGACGACCGCAACGACCGCCACCACGGCGACCACCGCCACGACCGCCACGACCCCGACGCAGACCGCGACCGCCCCGCCGGCCGACAGCAAGCTCGTGCCGCGCGTGGAGATCGCGTCCGCGACGATCGGCAAGCAGTCGACCCAGTCGGGCGAGGCGATCGTCATGGCGAGCGTCACGGTCGTCAACCGCTTCGGCCACGCGCTCGCGATGACGTCTCCGGTGCTCGTGTCGGGCAGCGACGAGACGAAGCTGGCAGCGGCGGATCGCAGCCTCGCCCAGCCGCTGCTCGGGACGCTGAAGCCGGGCCAGGGCGCCACCGCCACGCTGCGCTTCACCGTCGCTCGCGATGTCGCGACGCGGCTGATCGCCGCCCCGGTCGCGCAGCTGAAGATCGCCGGGCGCACGGTCACGCTGAAGCTCGCGACGACGCCCGGCTGACGCCCGCGCCGCGCGGGCCGCGCCGCTGGCACGCGGCGGACTGCTCGATACTTAGCCCGTGATCGACCGCTACACGCGCCCGCAGATCGGCGCCCTCTGGACCGACGAAGCGCGCATGGAGGCCTGGCGACGCGTCGAGGTCGCCGCCTGCGAGGCGATGGACGGACCGACGCCGGCCGAGCTCGACGCGATCCGCGCCGCGACGTTCACCGTGCGGGCGGTGCAGGAGCGCGAGGCCGTGACCGACCACGACGTCGCCGCGTTCGTCGACGTGCTCGGCGCGTCGGCCGGCGACGCCGGGCGCTGGATCCACTTCGGGCTGACCTCGAGCGACGTGCTCGACACCGCGGCCGCGCTGCAGCTGCAGTCGGCGGGAGCGATCGTGCTGGCCGGCGCGCGCGAGCTCGTCGCCGTTCTGAGCGGTCGCGCGCGCGAGCACGTCGACACGGTCTGCGTCGGGCGCACGCACGGCGTCCACGCCGAGCCGACGACGTTCGGGATCAAGCTCGCGGGCTTCGCGATGGAGGCCCGGCGCAACGCCGATCGCCTCGAGCGGGCGTTCGCCCAGGTCTGCGTCGGCGCGATCTCGGGCGCAGTCGGGACCTACTCGGCCACGAGCCCCGGCTTCGAGGAGCGCGTGCTCGCAGCGCTGGGGCTGCAGCGCGAGCCGGTCTCGACGCAGGTCGTAGCGCGCGATCGGCACGCCGAGCTCCTGCAGGCGATCGCGCTGGCCGGCGCGGGGCTCGAGCGCTTCGCGACGGAGATCCGCCACCTGCAGCGCACGGAGGTGCGCGAGGTCGAGGAGCCGTTTCGCGCGGGCCAGAAGGGATCCAGCGCGATGCCGCACAAGCGCAACCCGATCACGACCGAGCGCATCACCGGCCTGGCGCGCGTCCTGCGCGGGAACGCGAGCGCCGCGGTCGAGAACGTCGCGCTGTGGCACGAGCGCGACATCTCGCACTCCGGCGCCGAGCGCGTGATCCTGCCCGACTCGACGATCCTGATCGACTACATGCAGCACCTCGCGATCCGGGTCGCGCGCGGCATGGTCGTCCACGCCGACCGCATGCGCGAGAACCTCGACCTCACCTATGGCGCGCTGTTCTCCCAGCGCGTGCTGCTCGCGCTCGTCGCCGGTGGGATGACGCGCGACGAGGCCTATCGCGTCGCGCAGGAGCTCGCCCAGCGCGCATGGGACGAGCGCGTGCCGCTGCGCGAGTTGCTCGAGGCGCGGCCCGAGCTCGGGCTCGACCTCGGCGCGGCCTTCGATACGAGCGCGTACACGCGGCATGCGGCCGAGATCGTGAGCCGGCTGGACGCGTAGCGCCTCGGAAGACGCGGTGCAGATCCGGTGCCCGATCGCGCCCGTCGGCCGCGCCAAAGGGTTCCCCAAATCGGCCATCCCACGATGTATGGTCGTGCCCTCAAAATCTGGGGACAGGAGGGATCCTATGTTCAAGGTTGGGGTGGGGCGCCGCGGCGCCAACGTCGTGCGCGGCGGGCTCGTTGCGGCGCTTGCGACGGGAGGGCTCGCGCTCGGCGCGAGCAGCGCCACGGCAGCGACGACCGTCGGTCAGCCGGTGACGCCGAACGTCTTGGGGCAATGCCTGCCCGGGACCGAGACGGACGTGCAGACCGCGGTCTCGAGCGGCACGTCGTACGCGGTCCCGGCGGACGGGACGCTGACGTCGTTCTCGACCGAGGCCTGGGCGCCGCTGGGCAACGATGCCACGGTCCAGCTCGCCGTCTTCCGGGCCGACCCGGCGACGCCGGGCAACTACATCGTCGTCGGCGTGAGCAACGAGGCGCTGACGCTCGGCAACATCGCCCCGGCGGCGCCGATCGTCACCCCGATCACGCCGATCGCCGTGAAGGCGGGCGACCTGCTCGGGCTCGTCAACCACACGGCCGCGGTCGACCGCTGCGCGAAGCTCACCCTGAGCTCCACCGACGACATCGCGCTCGCCCTCGACACCAGCGGCGGCCCCGCTCCGGCGCCCGGTGACAGCATCACGCTGTCCCCGCCCCCGTTCTCGCTGCACTTCCGGCTCAGCATCGCGGCGAACCTCGTCCCGACCTGCGACACGACGCTCGTGCCGGTCGGTTGCTGGCACTTCGACGAGACGAGCGGGACGACGGTCGCCGATTCGTCACCGTTCGCCAACAACGGGACGCTGTACAACGGCTCCGTGGCCGGCGGCGCGGGCGGCCCGGTGCTCGGTGGACCCGGCGTGCGCAACACGTCGATCTCGATGGACGGCGTCAACGACGCGGTCCGCGTCCCGGACTCGGCGAGCCTCGACGTCGCCGACACGTTCTCGCTCGAGGGGTGGATCAAGCGCACCTCGGACGCCAAGAGCCAGGAGCTGTTCAACAAGGGCGGCAACGGGTTCCAGCTCAGCGTGATGAACGCCGCCAACGGCGACCAGGTGTGGCTGCGCAAGGCGAACGTCACGACGATCGCGCGCTCCGCGGTCGGCGTGCCGGCGGACGGCAGGTTCCATCACATCGTCGTGACGCGCAACGGCGCGGGTGCCGGCAACACGACGATCTACATCGACGGCGTTGCGAGCACCGTGCTGCTCGCGCCCACGCAGGTCATCGCGAACACCGCGTTCCCGATGACGTTCGGTGGCGTCGGCGGGCAGGCGAGCTTCGACGAGTTCGCCGTGTACCACTCGGTGCTCACGCAGGCTCAGGTCAGCGACCTGTACGCCGCAGGCGCCGTGCCGGTCCCTCCGCCGATCTAGGAGACGTCGTCCGAACACGCAGGCGCTCGCGGCCCCGGCCGCGAGCGCCGGTCGTGCACTGACTCCGCGCCGGGCTGCTGCCCCGTGCCGGGAGCGGGTACCCGCCCGGCTCATGGATGCCGATGAGCAGCGCTTCGGCGAGGAGGCTCCGTTCTCGCTCGGCGTCGAGGAGGAGCTGTTCGTCGTCGACCCCGCGACGGGTCGACTGCGCAACCGCGGCAGCGAGGTGCTCGACCGGCTCGGGGAGCTCGCTCGCGGGGAGGTCAAGAACGAGCTGCATCGCAGCCAGATCGAGCTCATCACCGGCGTCTGCGCGACGGTCGCGGAGGCGGTCGGCGAGCTCGCGGCGCTGCGGGACGCCGTGCTCGCGACCGGCACGGGCCTGCTGGGCTCCGGCACGCACCCGACGGCCGTCGAGGGCGACTCCGAGTTCACCGACAACCCGCGCTACGAACGCATCCGCGGCTGGCTCGGCGACGCGGGCGCGACGCCGGTCTGCGCGATGCACATCCACGTCGGCATGCCGGACGCCGAGACCGCGATCCGCGTCTTCAACGGCCTGCGCCGCCACCTCCCGCTGCTCGAGGCGCTCGGGGCGAACTCGCCCTTTCGCCACGCCCGCGACACGGGCCTCGCGTCGGCGCGCGAGCTGACGCTGCGCGCGTGGCCGCGCGCCGGCGCCCCCCGCGCGATGGCGGACTTCGCCGACTTCGACCGTTCGACCGCCGAGCTGACACGCGTCGCCGACGTCCCCGACTACACGTTTCACTGGTGGAAGCTGCGACCGCATCCGCGCCTGGGCACCGTCGAGATCCGCGCGCTGGACACGCAGCTCTCCCCGCGCCACCGCGCCGCGCTCGTCGCCGCCGTCCACGCGCTCGCTCGCCACGAGGCCGCTGCCGACGAGGTGCAGGGCCCGGCCGGCGAGATCCTCGACGAGGCGTCCTTCCGCGCGGCGCGCGAGGGCGTACACGCGACGCTGCCCGACGCCGCGGGCAGGCTGCGTCCTGTCGCCGACCTGACCGCGGAGACGATCGCGCTCGTATCACCGGCCGCGCGCGAGCTGAGCTGCGAGCGCGAGCTCGACGACCTGATGCTGCTCGTCGCCGACGGCGGTGGCGCGACGCTGCAGCGCGACGCCTACCGCGATGGCGGGGTCGACGGGCTCCTCGCTGCGCTGACCGCGAGCGAGCGCCGGGCGCCCGAGCGCCGCTCCTGACGCGCGCGATCTCCGCGGGAGCCGATCGCGATCCGGACCCGGCCCGCCCGGCCGGCGCACGGATCCAGTGACGCCGGGTTTGGGCCGGCGCCCGGATGGCTACCCCCTGGGAAGACAGCGCGTGGCTCGATTCGCCCGCGCGCACCTCCGGCGAGCCGTCCCGGAGCCCGACCCACTTCGATTGGAGTCAGCATGCACGCATCCCAGAAGAAGGTCGTCCAGTACCTCGGCGAGGCGCAGGCCAGCGAGCTCGCCCTCGTGCGCGTCCTGCAGGCGCAGATCGCGATGACGCCGCGCGGCACGTACCGCACGGCGCTCGAGCGCCATCTCGGCGAGACGCGCGAGCACGCATCGCGGGTCGGCGATCGCCTGCGCGAGCTCGGCCAGAGCGGCAATCCGCTGACCGCGGTCGTCGGTGCCGTGGAGACCGTCGTCGGCCAGGCGCTGGCGCTCGGCAAGACGCCGCTGGACCTGCTGCGCGGCTCCGGCGGCGAGGAGAAGATCCTCAAGAACGCCAAGGACGCCTACGCGTCCGAGGCGCTGGAGATCGCGACGTACACCGCGATCGAACGCCTCGCGACCGCGGTCGGCGACGACGAGACGGCGAAGCTGGCCGCGTCGATCCGCGCCGACGAGGAGAGGATGCTCGAGCACGTCCTGCGCGAGATCCCCAAGCTGACCGACGCCGTCGTGCGGGCCGAGGTCAAGGGCGATCCGTCGTTCGATGCGACCACCACGGGCGCCGCGGACGCGGTGCGCAGCGCGGGCAGGACCGCGGACGAGAAGGTCCGCACCACCGCGACGCGCGCCAAGCGCACGACCCGCCAGGCGCGCAAGGTGCCCGGGGTCGCGCGGGTCGAGGGTCAGGTCAAGGGCGCCGTCGCGTCCGAGGGCGACCTCGCGATCGCGCGCTATGACAAGCTCACGGCGGAGGAGATCAGCGGGCGCCTGCCCGATCTCTCGCAGATAGAGCTCGCCAAGATCGAGGCGTACGAGCGTCGCAACCAGAAGCGCACGACGATCCTCAGCCGCGTCTCCACGCTGCGCGGCGACGAGCCGTGGGCCGGCTATGACGAGCTGACGGCGGACGAGGTCCAGGCCGTCCTCGGCGAGGGCGACGACGATCGCGCACAACAGGTCCGCGCGTACGAGCGCAGCCACAAGAACCGCGCCGGCGTGCTGAAGGCCGCCGAGCGCGAGCTCTCCAACGCCTGAGCCGGGCGCGCGGCCTCGGCATGGGCTCAGGACGCCGGCGGCCTATCGGCCGCTGACGCTGCAGCGCGCATGGATGGTGCTGCCGTGCACGCGCAGGATGTGCTGGCCCGCGCGTACGGGCCGCCCGCAGAGGATGCACAGCCGGATTCGGCCGGCACTCGCTGCGGCGGCGTCCGCGTCCGGTGCTGCGGCGATGGTCGGGATCGCCCGAATGCGGGTGTTGCGTGGCGGCGTCGACACCGCGTCGGTCAGACCATCGACGGCCGGCGTTTCGCTGGGGGCGGTGTGATGCATGGCTCTGCCTCCAAGGTCGATTGGACCTGTTCACGTGAGCGCCGCTGCGGACGCCCAGCCGCGGTACAGACTTCGTAGGACGCGCGCTGATCCGACGCCCGTCGCTATCGCCCAACTTTCCCGGATCGCGCGCGCTTCATGTGCCGGCCACGAACGCCGGCGCGCCTTCGCCGGCGCGCTGGCGTGCCCCGTGCCGGCCACGCGGCTGGCGGCGGATGCACGGCCCGGCTTCAATAGGTTGGGGCGCGATGTGTCGCCTGTTCGGGATGAGCGCCGGGGCCGAGGCCGTGCAGGCGACGTTCTGGCTGCTCGACGCTCCGGACAGCCTGGTCGTGCAGAGCCGCCGGGACGCCGATGGTACGGGCGTCGGCTACTTCGACGACGACGGCGAGCCGCACGTCGACAAGCAACCTGTCGCAGCGTTCGAGGATCGCCGCTTCGCAGCTGAGGCGCGCAGCATCCGGTCGCGCACGTACGTCGCGCACGTTCGCCACGCCACGACCGGCGGCTTGACGGTGGCCAATACCCACCCCTTCTGCCAGCGCGGCAGGCTGTTCGCGCACAACGGCGTCGTCGGGGAGCTCGCGACGCTCGAGCGCCACCTCGGCGAGGACCGGGCGCTCGTGGCCGGCGACAGCGACTCCGAGCGCTACTTCGCGCTGATCACGCGCGAGATCGACCGCCATGGCGGGAGCGTCCGCGACGCGATCGTGGCAGCGGTCGACTGGATCGTGCGGACGCTGCCGATCGTGTCGATCAACTTCGTGCTCGTCACCGCCACCGACATGTGGGCGCTGCGCTATCCGCAGACCGACACGCTGTACGTGCTCGAGCGGCCCGCGGGCGGTGGCGGCGGCGCGCTCGAGCAGACCAGCAGCCACGGCACGCGCGTGCGCAGCGAGGCCGCCCGCGACCATCCGCTCGTCGTGGTCGCGAGCGAGCGCATGGACGACGACGGCGGCTGGCGCGAGGTGCGCAGCGGCGAGCTGCTGCACGTCGGGCCGTCGCTGCGGCTCGAATCGGAGCTGCTGCTCGACGGCCCGCCGCCCCACGCGACGCTGACTGGGCGGGTCTGATCGCCTGTCGAGCATCTTCGCGACACGGGCCCGTCGTGGAGCGCCTCCGCCCACGCGGATGCTGATCCGCCGGTCGGACGGGTACGCCGCACGCTGTGCGGGCACTGCGACGGATCACCGACGAGCTGCGCGCGCTCACGCTGCGCGAGGCGATCGACGAGGTGCAGCGCGCCGTTCGCGAGAACGACCTGCTGACGTTCGCGAGTGCGGTCGCGTTTGGAACGCTCTTCGCGATCATCCCGCTGGCCCTGTTCGGCCTCGGATTGCTCGGCGGCCTGGGTCTCGACGACCAGTGGACGCACGTGTGGGCACCGACGGTGCGTGGCTCGATGTCCACGCCGGCGTTCGAGGTCGTCGACGACACCGTCCGGCGGGTGCTGGGCCAGCAGCAGTCGTTCTGGATGACCGCCGGCGGCGCACTGGCGATCTGGAAGATCTCCTCGACGACGCGGACGATCATGGACGCCTTCGGGCGCATCTACGCAAGCCACCGCGAGCGCACCTTCGCCGAGCGCATCCGCGACTCGGTGCTGCTCGGAGGCGCCGTCACCGGCCTGCTGCTCGCGGCCACCGCGTGCGTGGTCCTGGGGGGCGCGGGCCTGCGCGGCGCCGGCCTGGACAGCGGCTGGATCTCGTGGCTGCGCTGGCCACTGGCGCTGACGCTCCTGTTCGGCGTGGTGGCGCTGCTCGTGGCCCACGCCCCGGCCGACCGTCAGCCGGCACGCTGGGTGGGCTTCGGCTCGATCGTCGTCGTGGTGGCGTGGACGGGGACCTCGCTGATGCTCGCGTGGTACGTCACGTCGATCGCCGACTACGGCTCGATCTTCGGCGCCCTATCGAGCGCCGTCATCGCCCTCCTGTACCTGTACCTCGCCTCCGCCGCGGTGCTCATCGGTGCGCAACTCGACGCCCTCGTACGAGAGCGCGTCGCGCGAGACACACGCGACGAGCCTCCCGGGGTTGCGCAAGTCACACGCAGCGCGACGACGACGACGACGCCGGCGACGCCGGCGGCGGCGGACATTGCCTAGCGAGTCACACTCTCGACCCCCACACCAAGGAGCCACGATGACCGACAGCCCGTACCGGATCCCGCAGCGCGGCCGCGCTGTCGCGCCGATTGCGTCATGCGAGGCCTGTTCATGAGTCCCTCTGCGCTGCTCGTTCTCGCCGGGATCGTCGCCAAGGGCCTCGGCGCGATCGCGATCATCTTCGCCCTCGGACTGATCGTCGGCGTCATCCTGACCCTGAGCATCAGCAGCCGACTGCGCCGCTAGGAGGGTTTGGCGAAGGTCGGCCGGCGTACAGGCACCGTCAGCTCGCGACAGGCCGACACGAACGTCGCTGACCGAGGCTCAGGACTCCCGATCCCAGAAGCGCAGATCGCGACAGCGCAGGAGGAACGGGCCGACGCCGGCCTCGTCGGCGATCTCGATCATGCCCTCGTCCATCCCCGCCTGCAGGCCGGCCGCGTCGAGCAGAGCGCCCGCGTCGCTGCCGCAGCCGACGAACTTCGCATGCGCGTAGGCGTCGGTGACGAAGTCCCTGGCGGCCGCCTTGGCGGCCAGGGCCGTCGCGCCCTCGCCCGAGGGCAGCACGAGAACCGCGTCGTAGAGGACCGACGGGCCGCCGTCGACCTGCTGATCGGCCTTGCGATGCGTCCCGTCGCTGGAGGTGAATCCGCCAATCGTCGGAGCGACGAACTCGACCGTCACGCCCTCCTGCTGCGCCGCCGTCAGCAGCGTGTCGACGATCTTCGCGTCGGTGCCGTCGGAGACGAGCACGCCGAGCTTGCGCCCCGCGAAGCTGTCGGGGCCGTTCTCGAGGATGCTGAGCGCCGGGGAGGGCGCCAGATCCTCGATCGGCGGCCGGGCGGCCGGGCTGGCCTCGGGCAGCTCCTGCAGTCCGAGGCCGTCGGCGACGTGGCGGGCGAGGTCCTCGTGGACGTTGCGCAGCCCGGCGACCATGCGGGTGCGCAGATCCTCGCGCTCGCACTTGCTGAGCTCGAAGACGAACGCGTCGCCGATGTGGCGCTGCTCGACCGCGGTCTGGCTGACGTAGAACTGACGCGCCTGGCTGTAGTGGTCGGCGAACAGCTCGGCGCGCAGGCGCCGCTTGGCGCCCGCCTCCTCAGCCGGGAACGAGTGGAAGCCGTGAGTGGGGTCCTCGCGGGGGCCACCCTCCTCGGCGCTCCACGAGTTGGGCTCGTAGTTGGCGCGCGTGGTCGGGTTCTGCGTTGCCATGTGGCCGTCCTGCTGGAACGTGGCGAACGGGCACTTCGGCGCGTTGACGGGCAGGTAGGTGAAGTTCGGTCCGCCGAGCCGCTTGACCTGGGTGTCGAGGTAGGAGAAGTTGCGGCCCTGCAGCAGCGGGTCGTTCGTGAAGTCGACCCCGGGCACGATGTTCTGCGTGCAGAACGCGACCTGCTCGGTCTCGGCGAAGAAGTTGTCGACGACGCGGTCGAGCACGAGGCGCCCGACGATCCTGATCGGCACGTCCTCCTCGGGGATGAGCTTCGTCGCGTCCAGCACGTCGAAGGGGAACTCGTCGGCAAAGTCGTCGTCGAAGAGCTGCAGGCCGAGCTCCCACTCGGGGAAGTCGCCCTGGCCGATCGCGTCCCACAGGTCGCGGCGGTGAAAGTCGGGGTCGGCGCCGTTGAGCTTCAGCGCCTCGTTCCAGACGACCGACTGCAGACCCTGCTTGGGCTTCCAGTGGAACTTCACGTAGGTCGACCTGCCGTCGGCGTTCACGAGGCGGAAGGTGTGGACGCCGAAGCCCTCCATGAAGCGGAACGACCGCGGGATCGCGCGGTCGGACATGGCCCACATCAGCATGTGCGTCGACTCGGGCATCAGCGAGGCGAAGTCCCAGAAGTTGTCGTGCGCGGTCTGCGCCTGCGGAAACCCACGGTCGGGCTCCTGCTTGGCGGCGTGGACCAGATCGGGGAACTTGATCGGATCCTGGATGAAGAACACGGGGA
>DASXCR010000003.1:0-14670 GCA_036491075.1 Solirubrobacteraceae bacterium | reverse complement strand
GGACCTCGTCGTCGTGCGTCTTCGGCGAGGCCTTCGGGATGACGTGCACGACGATGCCCTCGGCGTCGAGGATGAAGGTCGAGCGCAGCGCGCCCCAGTACGTCTTGCCGTACATCGACTTCTGGGCCCAGACGCCGTACGCGTCGCAGACCGCGTGGTCCTCGTCGGCGAGCAGGGTGAAGTTCAGGTCGCGCTTGTCGTGGAACTTCTTCACCTTCGCGACGGGGTCCGGCGAGATGCCGAGCACGGTCGCGCCGGCGGCCGCGTACTCCTCGCCGCGATCGCGGATCGAGCACGCCTGCGTCGTGCAGCCCGGCGTGTCGGCCCTGGGATAGAAGTAGACGACGACCATCCGGCCACGTAGGCCCGACAACCTCACCGTCTCGCCGTCCTGGTCGGGGAGCTCGAAGTCTGGTGCTGGGGCGCCGGTGGCGATCATCGTCTTTCCCTTCGCTGGCTTGATCGAGGTTTGCGCATGAGTATCGGTCCGGCGCCATCAGCGACCTCCGTGCGAGTGGGCATGTCGATTCCGGGAGGCAACGTGATGCGCGAGTCGTCGCCGAGTGGGCGAGATGCGCGCTCCGCGGATGAGGAGCGGTCGATGGCCGGGACTGGCCCCTCCTGGGAGCACGCGTTACCCGCAGGCGGAGGGCTCTCGGCCCCAGATGCGCGGCGCGCGTCGCCACGCGCCCCGCCTGCGAGCGACTGCTATTCGGCGGCGGTCGGTGCTTCCACGGGCACCAGGTGAGGCGCGCAGCCCACCTGCAACTGGCGGTCATGGGTCAACACGGCCACCACCTCGCCACGTCCGAGGAGACCGACGGCGGCCTCCAAGTGGATTGCGTCAAGCGAGCGGACCTCCATCGGCGCGAGGTGGGATGCGCGTTCGAGCGATCCGCTGTCGATGGCAACGAGTCGAAGCGCGGAAAGGAGACGCTCAGCGGCTGAGACGAGGCCCTCGCGTGAGGCCAGCCGGCGCAGCTCCACGACCAGCAGCTCGCTCGACCACCAGACGTCGTACCGGGCCAGCGTCGTTCGGATCGCGACGGCGTCGGGCTCGGCGAGCAGGACCCGTCCGAGCGCGGACGTGTCGATGGAGCCCGGCCATCAGTACGAACGAAGCCGATCGGCGGACAGCAGCCGATCGGTCGTACCGGCGGGATGACGCGCAGCCCTCGCAAGGTGCTCATCGACGATCCCGAGCAGCCCGGAAGGCGCGGCAGACGAGCCGTGGTCAGCTCGTCGCACGACGATCTCGTCGTGGACGAGGTCGTCTCGGTCGACGACGACGCGAACCTCGTCGCCAGAGTCGAGCTTCAGTGTCGCGCGCTCACGCATCACAACGCAGTGTCGCACCGCGCACGCCCATGCGATGCCGAGATCGAGGGCAGATGGGGACGCACGCGCTCCGCCGCGAGTCCGTGTTGGGCGGCGATCATCGTCTGTTCCGTTCTTCGCTGGATCGAGGGTCTGGTGAAAATGTAGCTGCTAGGCTAGCTCCGATGACGCTACCTGCATCGGGGTATGAGGTCGGAGTGCGCGATCTGCACGACCGCCTCAGCGAGCATCTCGAGCACGTGCGAGCCGGTGGCGAGATCGTGGTCACCCGGCGTGGCCGTCCGATCGCGCGCTTGTCGGCGATAGACGCGGACGATCCCTTGGACGAGCTCGTGCGTCGTGGACTCGTGAGCAAGCCAACGGCCCCGCGCCCCCCCGCGCGCCCGGGTGTGAAGGCGAAGGGCAACGTGTCCGATCTCGTCGCCGACCAGCGCCACTGACCCTCTACTTCGACACCTCGGCGCTGATCAAGCTCCTCATCGACGAGGAGGACGCCGAGATCGCCGTCGGGTTGTGGAACTCGCGCCACGCCGTGGCCGTCGGTGTCCTTGCATACCCCGAGGCACGAGCAGCGCTGGCCGCCGCCCGGCGAGCAAGCCGCCTGACCGAACATGGATACCGCACCTCGCTGACTGACCTCGAGGCGCTGCACGGCGCCACGCTGGTCGTCGGGATCGACGACTCGCTGGCGCGTCATGCGGGCGACCTCGCGGCCGAGCACCACCTGCGCGGCTACGACGCCGTGCATCTCGCAAGCGCGCTGCGCCTAGGAGACCGGACGACGCTCATCACCTGGGACCAGCGCCTGCAACACGCCGCTGTCACCGCCGGGCTCGCTGTTGCACCGGCGCCATGAGTCAACCGTGACGACGAGCGACGAGATCGCGTTTCGCCAGCTGACGATCCCGACCGACGTCGACCTCGTCCACGGCTGGATGCAGCACCCGCACGCCGCGGAGTGGTGGCACCTCGCGGGACCGCGCGAGATGACCCGCGACTACCTCTACGCGCGGCTGCGCCTGCGCCACCGCGATTGCTGGATCGCGGGTGACGGCCGCGGTCCGGTCGCCTATGTCGAGACGTTCGTCGTGCCCGACGATCCACTCGGCCTCGCCCCCGCGCCGCGGCCCGCGACGGCTGCTGCCGCGCAGCTGGTCGGCTGGACGAGCGAGCCGCGCGTGTCCTGAGGCAGCCACGACGGGAGGCCGCGCCGCACCCGCCACCGTCAGCCGCCAAGTCGGGCGGATCGGCCTCCATGGCGCGTGGCGAAGGGCCCGTGGCCGCCCGGCCCGGCTACTTCAGCAGGCGCGACAGCCGGCGATCCTTGAGGACCTTGCCGGCGGTCTGCTCCTCGGGGCAGTAGCACATGACGTAGTCCTCGTAGTGCACGGCCTCGATCGTCGTGCCACAGCGCGGGCACGGCTCGCCGGCCTTGCGGTGGACGCGCAGCGGCAGCGGCAGCTTGTCCGGGATCGGCAGCTTGACGACCTGCTCGTAATGCTGGAGCGCGCCGTCGAGCGTCGAGACGATCGCCTCGCGCAGCGACGCCGCCTCGCCGGCGTCGAGGTCGTTGCCGCGCTTGAACGGCGACAGCCGCGCGGTCCAGAGGATCTCGTCGACCCACGAGCGCCCGATCCCGGCGATGACGCGCTGGTCGCGCAGCAGCGTGTGCAGCGGACGCGCGGCCTGCAGCAGCGGGCGCAGGTCGGCGGGCGGGTCGGGCCAGGCCTCGGGCCCGAGCTTCGCGACGACCTCCTCGGCCTCGACCGCGTCGACGCTCAGGAGCTTCACCCAGGCCGCCTGCTTGGTGCCGAACTCGCGCAGGCGCAGCTCGCGGCCGCCCTCGATGCGGATCAGCAGCCGCGACGTGCGGTCGCGCGGCCCGGCGCGCTTGTGAAACAGCTGCAGGCGCCCGGCGCTCATGAGGTGCGCGAGCAGGACGAGCTCTCCGCTGACGCTCACCGTGAGATGCTTGCCGCGCCGACCGACGGCGGTGATCGTGTGTCCCGCGAGCGACTCGAGCGGCGGGTCGAACGTGCGCAGCGCGTTGAGGCCGGGCGCGACCGCGGACTCGATCGTGGCGCCGGCGAGCGCGGCATCCAGGCGGCGCGCGGTGATCTCGACCTCCGGCAACTCGGGCATCGACCGCCAAGGCTACGCTCACCGGATGGCGCAGCGGCTCGCGATCATCGGTGGCGACGCGGGCGGGATGAGCGCGGCGAGCATCGCGCGCCGCCGTGATCCGAAGCTCGAGATCGTCGCGTTCGAGCGCGGCTCGTACACCTCGTACTCCGCCTGCGGGATCCCGTACTACGTCGGCGGAGTCGTCGAGGATGCGGCGCGGCTCGTCAGCCGCGGCCCCGAGCAGCATCGCGAGAACGGGATCGACGTGCGGATGGGCTGCGAGGTCACGGCGATCGACCTGGCCGCGCGCATGCTGACGGTCTGCGACCACGCGGGCGCCGAGACCAGCGAGCCGTTCGACCAGCTCGTCGTCGCGACCGGTGCAGAGCCGATCGCGCCCGACGTCCCCGGTGCCGGCGCGATCGAGCCGGCGCGCACCATCGACGCCGGCGAGCGGCTGCGCTCGAGGCTCGAGCGCGGCGACGGCCGCTGCGCGGTCGTGATCGGCGGCGGCTACATCGGTCTCGAGATGGCCGAGGCGTTCGTCGACCGCGGCCTGGACGTGACGATGATCGAGGCAGCGCCGCAGATCATGGGCACGCTCGATGCGGACATGGCGCGCCACGTGCAGAAGGCGGCCGAGGCGCACGGCATCCGCGTCGTGCTCGACGCCGCGGTGCGGGAGATCGTCACGGACGACGACGGAGAGCCGGTCGAGGTGCGCGCCGGCGACGCGACGTATCCCGCGGACTTCGTCGCGATCGGCACCGGCGCGCGCCCGGCCGTGAAGGTCGCCGCCGACGCGGGCCTCGCGGTCGGCGAGAGCGGCGCGCTGCGCGTCGACGACCACCAGCGCTGTCCCGGCCACGACGGGGTCTACGCGGCGGGGGACTGCGCGGAGAGCCATCACCGCGTGCTCGACCGTGCCGTGAACATCCAGCTCGGCACGCACGCCAACAAGCAGGGGCGGATCGCCGGCACGAACGCGACCGGCGGCGACGTGCGCTTCCCCGGCGTCCTCGGCACGGCGGTCTCGAAGATCTGCCGCTACGAGGTCGCGCGCACCGGCATCTCCGAGCGCGAAGCGTGCAAGGCGGGGATCGAGGTCGTCAGCGCGACGATCGAGGACCGCACGCGCGCGGGCTACTTCCCGGGGGCCGGGCCGATCTGGGTCAAGCTGGTCGCCGCGCGCGACGGCGGACGCCTGCTCGGCGGGCAGATCGTCGGCGTCGAGGGCGGGGCGAAGCGCATCGACGTGCTCGCGACCGCGATCTGGACCGGCCTCGCGGTCGACGAGCTCGCGCTGCTCGACCTCTCCTACGCGCCGCCGTTCAGCGGCGTCTACGACCCGCTGCTGATCGCCGCCCGCGAGACGGCGAAGCGACTGTAGCCGCACCCGCCCCACCGCACCGCGCCGCGCCGCACCGCGCCGCGCCGCACCACCGCCGCCACCGCTCGCAGGCGACCCCCGGACCGACCCGCTCAGCCCGCGACGCGCGCGATCTCGCGCGGGCGCATGAGCGCGATCAGCGTCCCGCCGCGCCCTTCGAGGCGCACCGCCGCGATCCCGCCCTTCTTGAGGTCGATCCGCGCACCCGTCAGGTCGTAGACGACCTGGTCGAAGTCGGGGTTGTGACCGACGATCAGCAGCCGCCTGTCGGGGCCGGCGGCGAGCGCCAGCTCGTGCGTGTCGTCCGCATCGAAGCCGCCGCCCAGCGCGGCATGCACGACGGGCTCGAAGCCGAGCACCTCGCACGCCAGTCGTGCCGTGTCGAGCGCCCGCACGCGCGGGCTCGTCACGACGAGCTGGAAGGTCAGCTCGAGCGCGGCCAGCGCACGTCCCGCGTCGCGTGACTGGCGCTCGCCGCGCGGCGTCAGGCGCCGCTGCTCGTCGGGGCGCGCGCCGTGCGGCTCGGCCTCCCCGTGTCGCAGGAACCAGAGTTGCTGAGCCACGCCGCGGACCCTAACGAGCCTGCGCGCGCCAGTGCCTCGCGGCTCAGCTCAGCGGGGCGCGGGGCGCACGCTGACCCAGCTCTTGACGAGCGGGCCGGCGCGCTCGGCGACGGGCGCGCCGAACAGCGCCGTCATCTCGGCGCGGCGCAGCAGGGCGATCTCCTCCCAGTCGCCCGCGACCCCGAGGCGCCAGTAGGGCCGGCGCAGCGCGACCGGCAGCCAGTGCGCGGCCGGCAGCAGCGCGTGCGGCTCGATCGGAAACGAGAAGGCCGGCGTCTGCACGTACCACCCGCGGGCGACACGCCGCAGCTCGCGGGCGAACGCCTCGCGGTGCTCTGGTGCGACGTGCTCGATGACGCTCGAGCAGTAGGCGAGGTCGAACTCCTCGTCCTCGAAGGGGAGCCCGTCGAGCACGTCGGCGACGACCAGCGGGCCGGGGTAGTCCGGGCGCTCGGTGACGTCGACGCCGGTGATGTCGAGGCCGGACTCGTGGCGGCGCAGCCCGAGGCGCCCGCAGCCGACGTCGACGATCCGGCTCGCCGGCGTGACCTGCGTGAGCGCGAACAGCCGCTCGTGGCGGCGCCGGCGGGCGCGCCCCGACGCGACGGAGGCCACCCGTGCGCGCAGGCCGGGCTTCGCCGTCGCGTAGACGTTCTCGGGAGCCCAGCGGGACACCACGCCAGCGTAGTGCGGCGCTCGTGACCACGCCGGTCCCGCGAGCGGTGTTGCCCGACCCGCGCCGCCCGACCCGCGCGCGCCCGGCAAGTAGCCTTGGCCGGGCGCCGTCGCGGGCGAGCCGATGAGCGAGATCTACGACCCAGAGAACCTGCTCGACCGGCTCAGCGACCCGGCGACGCTGGCCGCTCAGTACGAGCGCGGTAAGCGCCGTGAGCGCGAGCTGCTGGACCGCCACCTCGGCCTGCACGGCGGTGACGCGATCTCGATCGGCTGCGGCTGGCATCCGGGCCGCCACCTGTTGGCGGCACCGCAGTGGCGGCTGACCGCGGCCGACCTCGACCCCGCACGGCCGGCATTCGCCGTGGCGCAGGGCACGGCCGACGCGGCGGCGCACGGAGCCGCCGGCGAGCTCGACGCGCTGCCCGACGGCGCGTTCGACGTCGTCCTGCACCGCCTCGTGCTGCACCACATCGCCTTCCAGGGGCCGTTGCGGCCGAGCCTCGACGAGGCGTTTCGCCTGCTGCGCCCCGGTGGCGCGCTCGTCGCGATCGAGCCGAACCTCTACCACCCCGTCGGTGCCGGCCTCGCGCTCGCCAACCGCGCGGGCCTCGGCGTGCGCGTGCACGGCACGCCCGACGACATCCCGCTGTCGCCACGCCGTCTGCTGGCGCTGGCGCGCGACGCCGGCCTGCGGCCGGAGCTGCACGCCGTCAGCTACACGTGGAGGCGCCTGCCGGTGCGCGCCCAGCGCGCCGTCGGTGCGCTCGATCGCTTCGGCTCGCTGCCCGGCCTGCGCTGGGCCGGGCACACCTTCATGATGATCGCGCGGCGACCGAGCTAGCGGGTGTACGAGCCGACCGGCGAGCCGCTCTGGCCCTGCCACGTGAGGTTCCAGCGCCGCCCGGCGCGCCACGCGGTCGAGAACTGGAAGTAGCCGAACGCGTTCGTGTTGACGGTCTTCAGCGGCTTGAAGCTCGACGATCCCTTGTCCGCGTAGGTGACCGTCGCGGTCGTGACGCCGGTCGCCGGGCGCACGAGTCCCCAGACGCTGGCCTTCGATCCGACCCGCCGCACGGCGAGCGGCAGCCGGAACGCCGGCAGCGAGGGCTTGGGCCTGCCGTCGGCGAACCGCAGCCCCGACTCGAAGCCGCCGTACTGCTTGGGGCCCGTCGGATCGGAGTCGGTCAGCAGGTACTGCGAGAACGCTACGACGCGCGGGTTGTCGTAGGCGATCTTCTCGGCGATCGCGCGGTACTGCACCTGCTTGGCGAGCGAGACGCCCTGGATCGTGTCGGGCGTCGACTGGATGCCAAACTCCGTCAGGTAGATCGGCAGGTTCTTCGTGACGGCGCCGGCCTTGTGCGCGAGGGAGAGGGCCTTCGTGAGGCGGTTGAGCACGCCGATCGTGACGTCGTCGGGGTTGGCCGGCTTGAAGAACGGCCCCTGGCGCGTCGTGTACGCGTGGTGCGCGTAGCCGTCCGGGCTGAGCGCGGTGCACTTGCCGACGCGCTTGTACTTCGCGTTCAGGCACAGCGCCCCGCGGAGGAACGCGAGTGGCGCGACGACCTTGCCGGTCCCGCGCGGCGACGTCTCGCCGATCAGGAAGCGGTCGCCGCCCTGGCCGGCCTTCTTCAGCCCGCGCACGCCGGCGGTGTAGAGCCCGCGGTAGATCATCGGCGACAGCGCCTTGTCGCCGTGTCCGAACTGGGGAAGCAGGAACTGCGGCTGGTTGGGCTCGTTCCAGATCGCCCACGTGTTGACCTGGGCGCCGTACTTGCGCCCGACGGCGGTCGTGAACGCCGCGAACGCGGCCGGGCTCGGGCGCGTGTAGTTGTCGAGCTTGGCCGCGGTCGCCCACTTGGGCACCGGGCCCGAGATCGTCATCAGCACGGGCCAGCCGAGCGCCTTGGCGGCGGCCATCAGCGGGTCGTACTGGCCCCAGTCATAGGCGTTCGGATCGGTCGGCTCGAACTTCGGCATGGTCGACTGGTTCGCGCCGGGCGCGACCGCCGACCACGTCAGGATCACGCGCAGCGCGTGGACGCCGAGCGACTGCATCTCCTTGAGCGCCGCCGGCCGCGTCACGGGGTTCATGAGATCGCGGGGCGCCTCGAAGGTCAGCACCTGCCCGTGCGACGCGTTCGCGGGCGCGCTCAGCAGTAGGCACAGCAGCACGGTCAGTGGCAGGAGTCGACGCATGGGGATACCAACGCGGGCAGCTGGGGATTGTTGCGCCGGGGCGCCCTCGCATCGTTGTGCGCGGATTGAGCCGCGGCCGGCGCTTCAGGCGGCCTTCGAGCCGCCGGGCTCGTCCGGCTTGGTGTCGGCGGAGCCGTGCTTGGCCGCGCTGGCGCGGAACTCGGCGAGCTTGAGCTTGGCCTTCTCGACCTGCTCCTTGGTCTTCGGGTCGTTGGCGAACTCCTGCGCCTTGACGGCGAGCTTCTTGCCCTGCGGGGAGTTCGCGAACTCCATCAGCTTCTTCGAGAGGATTGACATGCTCCTACGCTACCCGCTCGACACGTCCTGCTCGATGCGCGCCCGCAGCTCGGGCCCGCGGCCCGCCGCGACGGCGCGCGCCGCCCGTCGCTCGTCGAGCGCGAAGCCGCCGGCCGCCGCCAGCTCGAGCAGCTCCTGGCGCTCCTCGACCTCCTTCGCGCTGCGCAGGAACAGCCAGCAGAACAGGCACAGCGTCAGGATCGAGCCCTCGATCATCATGATCGAGCCGGCCACGACCTGGTCGGCCTGCGGCGAGACATGGTACGCGCGCTCGCCGTTCGCGTAGACGGGGAAGTAGGCGTGGTCGGACCAGATGAAGATGTTGGCGAGCACGGTCGTCGTGAAGCGCACCGCGATGATGTAGCCGCACTTCGCGGCGTTGCCGAACCACCGCGGCTTGGGCAGCGGCCCCATCAGCGCCATCCACATGTTGAAGCCGCAGCCGACGAACAGCATGTGCTGCAACGCGTGGATGCCGTCATGGCGCACGGCGGCCTGGTGCGGCCCGACGAGATGCCAGAACAGCAGGTCGACGGCCCAGATGCCGAACGCCGGCACCGGATGCGACAGCTCCCGCATCCAGCCCAGCAGCGGCGCCCGAAGTATCGGCACGAGCAGCGGTCCGGTGACGCCGAGCACGAGCGCCAGCGCGCCGATGTCGCCGATCAGCAGATGCTCGCACATGTGGATCAAGAACAGCTGCTCCGACAGCGCCCCGACCGGCGAGCACAGCGTCACGACGATCAGCGTGAGGCCGCCGTACCAGCACCACTGGCGCCAGCTCGGCACGGGGCTGCCGCGTGCCGCCAGCGTCCGTGCCCGCACGAAGTACATGATGCCGAACGCGATCGCCGGCGCGATCTGCAGCGGGGCGATCTGCACGGATGCGACGGCGCTGGGGAACATCGTCCGGCAAGGCTGACAGGTTGGGGGTCCCCTACGCCCCGGCTGCGATCAGCAGCACCCCGCAGAGCGCGACGAGGACCCCGGCGCGCTGCAGGCCGCGCACCCGCTCGCCGAGCAGGGCCGACGCCAGGAGCACCGTCATGACGGGGTACAGCGAGCTCGCAACCGCCACGATCGACAGCTCGCCGCGCGTCGTGGCGACGTTGTAGAGCGCGTTCGCGCCGAGGTCGACGACGCCGATCCCCGCAAGCGCGGCGAGCTGCCGGCCGCGCGGGCGCCGGCCGCCGCGGCGCAGCGCGCGCACCGCGAGCGCGGCGACGAACGGCATCGCGGCGATCCGCGAGAGCAGCAGCGCCCAGCCGACGTCGCCGCGGGCGGCGATCTCGGCGAAGACGAAGTAGGCGCCGAAGCCCGCGCCGGCCGCGATCGCGAGCAGCACGCTGCGGCGCCGCAGGAGAGCGTCGCCGCGGGCGCTCTCGTTGTCGGCGAGGGCCGGGTCGGCGGGCGCCTCGCGCGAGGCGAGCACGACGCCGAGCACCGCGGCGGCGAGCCCGAGCGAGCAGACGAGGCTCGGCGCGTCGCCCGTCGCCAGCCCGACGAGCACCGGCAGCGCGACCCCGGTCGCGGCGATCGGCGCGACGATGCTCATCGTCCCGATCGCGAGGCCGCGATAGAACGCGAGCAGGCCGGCGATGCCGAAGAGCCCGGCGCAGAGGCCGGCGAGGACGTGGTCGGTGGCCGGAGGGCCGCTGCCGCGTACGCCGACGAAGACGGCCATCACGGTCAGCGAGGTGAGATACGTGCAAGCGAGCACCACCGGGACCGCAAACGTGCGGCTCTTCACGCCGCCGAGGAAGTCGGCGATCCCCCACAGCACCGCCGAGCCCAGCGCGAGCGCGATCGCGACCATCGGCCGATCTCCTACGGGCGCGAGCGATCGTGCCGGCCGGGCGGCCGGCGGGCCGCGGCCGTCAGCGCCTGCCGCGGCCGTAGATCAGCCGCACCCCGCGAAACAGCGCCTTCGAGGAGCCCTTGCGATATGGGAACATGAACAGCTCGCGCTTGAGGTGCAGGCGGCTCGTCAGCAACGACTGCTGCTTGGTGTACTTGCGGATCCCGCCCGCGCCGTGGCGCGTCCCGAGCCCGGACGCCTTCCAGCCGCCCATCGGCAGTTCGACGGCGAGATAGTTGATGAGCGCGTCGTTGATGCAGACCGCGCCCGCCTGGATGCGCCGGGCGATCTGCTCGCCGCGCTTGCGATCACCGGTGTAGATCGACGCGGCGAGTCCGTACGGCGAGTCGTTGGCGAGGCGCAGCGCCTCGTCGGCGTCCTTGACGCGCATGATCGGCAGCGTCGGCCCGAACGTCTCCTCCGTCATCGCCTGCATCGAGTGGTCGACGTCGACGAGCACCGTCGGCTCGTAGAACAGGCCGGGGCCGTCGCCGCGCCTGCCACCGGTGACGGCGCGCGCGCCCTTGGCGAGGGCGTCGGCGACGTGGCGCTCGACGATGTCCAGCTGCGCGGCGGTCGTCATCGAGCCGACCTCCGCCGTCGCGGGGCCGGTCGATGCGCCCTGGCGGATCGCCGACACCTTCTCGACGACGCGCGCCAGGAAGTCGTCGTAGACGGGCTCCTCGACGTACACGCGCTCGACCGAGATGCAGGTCTGGCCGCCGTTGAACATCGAGTAGTAGACGGCGGCGTTGGCCGCGCGCTCGAGGTCGGCATCGGCGAGGACGATCATCGGGTCCTTGCCGCCGAGCTCGAGCGAGACCGGGGTCAGCGTCTGCGCGGCGCGGGCCATGACCTTGCGGCCGGTCGCGGTCGAGCCGGTGAACATGATCATGTCGCCGGCGTCGACGAGCGCGGAGCCCGTCGCGCCGCGGCCGGTCGCGACCTGGAAGACGTGCGCCGGTAGCCCCGCCTGCTCGAGCCCCTCGGCCAGCAGCAGCGACGTCAGCGGCGTGAACTCCGACGGCTTGAGGATCACGCTGTTGCCGGCCATCAGCGCCGGGACGCAGTCGCCGAAGGAGTTCAGCATCGGGTAGTTCCACGGTCCGATCACGCCGACGAGCCCGAGCGGCTCGTAGCGCGTGACGAGCTTCTTGCCGGTCACCGCGAGTGTGCTGACCGAGACCCGCTCGTCGGCGAGGAAGTCCTCCGCGTGCTTGGCCCAGTACGTCAGCGCGCCGGCGATGTAGACGAGCTCGATCATGTACGCGTCCTCGTACGTCTTGCCGGTCTCGGCGACGATCTTCGCCACGACGCGATCGGCATTGTCCATCAGCCACTTGCGCATTCGCAGCAGCACGCGCGCGCGACCGTCGAAGCCCAGCGCCTGCCAGCCCGGCTGCGCGCCGCGGCCGTGGCGCGCGAGCTCGGCGATCTTGTCCGTCGAGCAGTCCGCGACGTAGGCGATCACCTCGCCGGTGGCGGGGTTCTCGACGGGGATCTCGGCCCCGCCGCCGCGGCCGTTCGTGCTGTGCGGAGCCGTCGTATCTACGCTGGCCATGGTCGGGTCTCTCCTCGCGTCGGCGTCCCGAGACACCTTAGCCCTGCCGGGCGGGCCAGCGCTGTAGCACGATACGTACTACGATCGTGGGATGGCTCGATCGCTGCACGTTCGACTCGACGACAGCTCGTCCGCGGCGCTGAGCGTCGTGCGCGCCGACGGCCTGACCGATTCGGAGGCGGTCCGCACCGCGCTGCGGGAAGCGGCCGCGCGCAGGCGCGTGCGCTCGTCGCTTCGCGACGAGGTGCTGCGCCTGGCCGCCGACGCCGACGACGTGGAGGAGATGCGCGCCGTCCGCGAGCAGCTGGCCGAGCTGGCGCCGGCACGGCCGGACTGAGATGGTCCGCGGCGAGGTCTTCCGCCTTCCAGCCCCGCGTGCGGCCCGAGGACACGAGCAGCGCGGCGCGCGCTACGGCGTCGTCGTGCAGGCGGACGAGCTCCTGGGCCTGAGCACCGTGCTCGTCGCTCCGACGTCCACGGGTGCGCGTCCGGCGAGCTTCCGCCCGCCGATCGAGCTCGACGGCATGCAGACGCGGGTGCTCGTCGAGCAGACGACCGTCGTCGATCCGCAGCGGATGGGCGCGTCGGTGGGACGCCTGGAGGCGGCCGAGCTGCGCGCCGTCGACGAGGCGCTGACGCTGATGCTGGGGCTCTGACGCGGCGCTACGAGATCGCGTGCGTGCCGGCGAGCACGAGCACGAGCGCGCCGAGGCAGAGGCGATACGCGACGAACACGCCGGTCGTGTGCGTCGTGAGGAACCTCAGGAGGAAGGCGATCGAGGCGTAGCCGACGACGAACGCGAGCACGGTGGCGACGGCCGTCGGGCCGGCCCCGACCGCGCCCTTGGCGCTGCCGTCCACGACGCCCTTGAGCTCGAACAGCCCGCTCAGGACGACCGCCGGGATCGACAGCAGGAACGAGAAGCGCGCGGCGGAGACGCGGTCGAAGCCGAGGAACAGCCCCGCGGTGATCGTCGCGCCCGAACGCGACACGCCGGGGATCAGCGCAAGCGCCTGCGCGCACCCGACGACGATCGCGTCGCGCCGCGTGATCGTCTCGATGTCGCGCTCGCGCCGCGCGACCTGCTCGGCGTAGCGGAGCACGAGCCCGAGCACGATCAGCGTCGTGCCGATGAGGTAGAGGCTGCGCGCGCCGTGCTCGATCTGGTGCTTGAACGCCAGGCCGAGGATCGAGATCGGGATCGTCGCGAGGATCAGGTACCAGCCCAGGCGCGCGTCGAGGTCGTCGGCGATGTCCGCGCTGCGCGCGCTCAGCGATCGCAGCCACGCGCGGGCGATGCGCAGCAGGTCGTGGCGGAAGTACAGGACCACCGCGGCCATCGTCCCGAGCTGGATGACCGCGGTGAACGCGGCACCCGGGTCGTCCCAGCCGGCGAAGGCCGGGACGATGCGCAGGTGGCCGCTGCTGGAGATCGGCAGGAACTCGGTGAGCCCCTGCACGATGCCCAGCACGATTGCCTGGAAGAGGTCCACGTGCGGCTGGTGAGACGAGCGGGCCGGCGCCGGTCGGGCGACGGCCGAGGGTGGCTAGTCGCCGAGCTCGATCGAGGAGATCAGGACCGGCGTGATCGGCCGGTCCGCGCCGCCGGTCGGCACCTCGTTGAGGCGCTCGACGACGTCCTCGCCCTCGATCACCTTGCCGAAGACGGTGTGCTTGCCATCCAGCCACGGCGTCTCGTCGGCGGTGACGATGAAGAACTGCGAGCCGTTGGTGTTCGGACCGGCATTGGCCATCGCGAGCGCTCCGCGGACGACCTTGTGGTGGTTGAACTCGTCCTCGAACTGATACCCCGGACCACCGGTGCCGGTGCCCTGCGGACACCCGCCCTGGGCCATGAAGTCCTTGATGATGCGGTGGAAGGAGAGGCCATCGTAGAAGCCCTCGCTGGCGAGCTTGCGGAAGTTGGCGACGGTCTTCGGCGCGTCGGCGTCGAACAGCTCGAAGACGATGACGCCCTCTGTGGTTCTCATGGCGGCTACGGACATGGCCGCAAGCTTACGGGGTGCCGGCCACCGTGACCTTGCCGATCGCCGTCCGCGGGTCGGTCGGGTCGGCGGGCGCGGTGACGTAGATGAGCAGCAGCTGGATCTTGTCCTTGGTCTTCTTCAGCAACGAGACGACCTTGCCGTCGGTGACCGACTTGATCGTCGTGAGGTGCTCCCAGCGCTTGTCGATCAGGTCCTCGGGGATCTCCTTGGCGCTGACCGCGCCGTATATCTCAGCCGTGAATCCCTCGGTCGGCGTGTCGATCTTCAGCGCGCGCAGCGCGTACGGCTTGCCGAGGTCGAGCATGAGGCCGGCGCCGATCGGATTGCCGTCGACGGGCGTCGTGACGTCCCAGACCGTGTTCGGGCTCTTGTCGATCGCGTTCTTCGCCGGCCCGAACTCAGCGCCCGCACGCTTGTTGGGGTCATAGGTGGTCGCGGCCTTGTCGTCGGCGAACTTCACGATCACCGGCTTGGGAGCGGCAGGGGGCGGCGGCGTCGCGGCGGTCGACGTGCCGGTCGTGCTCGTGCCGGTGGTGCCCGTGCCCGTGCCCGTGGTGCTCGTCGCCGGCGGCGCGGTCGCCGCGGGCGGCTTGACCTGCGTGTTGCTCGGCGCGGCCGGCGGCTGCGTCGGGACGATCGGCTGTGTGGCAGG
>DASXCR010000002.1:0-7754 GCA_036491075.1 Solirubrobacteraceae bacterium | reverse complement strand
CGGTTGCCCCACTGCTCGTCGGGCGCCTGCACGCTGACGGGGACCATCGCCTTGACGTCGTCGTAGGACTCCGCGCGCTCCTCCAGCAGGCCGCGCAGGGCACCCGCGCTCGCGCTCAGCAGGATGTCGTTGACGGTCGTGCCGAAGCGGCGCTTGATGATCCGCAGGTCCTCGAACGGGCGCGAGACGCGCGCGAGGTGGCGCGCGGCCGGCATCGCGCCGTTGAGGCGGTTCGGGCGCGCGAGCGGCTGCGCCGTGTGGACGATCGCGGTCGCGAGCCGCCACGCGTAGCCGGGCACGTCGCGCAGCGTGCTCGGGTCGCGCAGCCAGCGCAACGGTACGCGCGCGAGCTCGAGCGCCTTGGCGACGTTGTGCTCGACGGCGTCGCCGACCATCGACACGGCGCTCGGGACCGAGCGCGGGATCCACCCGCCGCGGTCCTCGGCGCCCGCGCCCTCGGGCTCGGGTGTGGCGTCGAGCAGCAGCGCCATCAGCTCGACCGCGGCGAGCCCGTCGACGAGGCAGTGATGCGCCTTGCCGACGACCGCGATGCCGCCGTCCTCGAGATCCGTGGCGATCCACAGCTCCCACAGCGCGCGGTCGTGATGAAGCGGCGTCGACATGACCTCGTCGACCAGCCGTCCGAAGTCGCCGTGCGTCGCGTGGCGCACATGATCGTCGACGTGAAACGCGGTGTCGTCGATCCAGACCGGGTCGCCGATGCCGAGCGGCACGTCGGCGAGGCGCTGGCGGTAGCGCGGCGCGCGGTGCAGGCGGCCCGCGATGTGGTCGCGGATCGCGGCGAACGACGGCGCGTCGCCGCCATCGGCGGGCGGATCGAAGAGGGCGGCCCAGCCGACGTGCATCGGCGCGTGGTCGGACTCGATCGCGAGGAACGCCGCATCCAGCGCCGACAGTCGCGACGGCGTCATCCGTGTTGTCCGATCGCGCCGTGCACCATGTGCGTTCTACGGCGTCCGAGCGATCGCGGTTCATACCCCGCTCGCGCCGCCGGGTCCAACCGCGTGGCGAGCTCTCTGTCACGGGTGGGTCGAGTGCGCCGCCCGCGAGGGCGCCGCGGCGGCGGCGACGTCGCGCCGCGAGCGGCGCTGTGCCGTGATCGGGTCGCGGGGGAGGTCTGCCCCTAGGCTCTGGCGATGAGCGCCACGGCCATCCGCGACCTCGAGGCCGAGCTCGGCGGCCGCCCGCCCGCAGGCCTGGAGGCGCTGACCGACGCCCAGCTGAGCGGCTTCACCGACGCGCTGCACGGCGCCAAGCAGCGCCAGTCGGCGGCGCTTCGGTCCGCGGTCGAGGAGGCGCTCGAGATCGTCCCGCGGCTGGTGCGCGGCCCGGTCCGCAAGATCCTCTTCGGGTGAGCGGCCCGAGCCCGCACCGCTCGGCCTCGCGATGAGCTCGCTGCTCAACGTCGACGTCGAGATCGTCAAGCTCGCGCGGCTCGTGGACAGCGAGCCCAAGGACCTCGAGCACCTGCGCGGCGTCGATCCGCAGGACATCCGCGACCTGCGCGAGCAGGTGACGGTCGTGATGTTCGACGCCGACCGCCAGATGCTGCAGCGCGTCGCGTCGGCGACGAAGCTGATCCCGACCAAGCTCGCGGCGCTGATCGGCGAGCGCGCATTCGGACCGTTGCTGTGCGCGCGCCTCACCGGCCTGCTCGAGCCGTCGCGCGCGGTCGACATCGCCGCGCGGTTGCCGACGCCGTTTCTCACCGACCTCGCGATCGAGCTCGACCCGCGCCGCGCGAGCCGCATCATCGCGGAGATCCCGCCCCAGCAGATCGCCGAGATCACGAAGCTGCTCGCCGAGCGCGAGGAGTACATCGCGATGGGCGGCTTCGTCGGCCACCTGTCCGAGGCCGCGCTGCGGGCGGCGATCGCGGTCGTGTCCGACGAGGCGCTGCTGCGCACCGCCTACGTGATCGAGTCCAAGGGCAGCATCGGGGCGCTCGTCGCGACGCTGCCGACCGAGCGCCTCGAGGCGATCATCGCGACGGCGACCGCCGCCGAGCTGTGGATCGAGGCGCTCGACGTGCTCGGCCACGTCTCCGAGGCCCAGCGCGGCCAGCTCGGCGACATCGCCGCCGGCCAGGCCGACGAGGTGCTCGACGGGATGGTCCGCGCCGCCCAGCGCGAGCTGCTGTGGGACGACGTGCTGCCGGTGACGCGTGCGATGAGCGCCGAGAGCCGCGCCCGCTTCGCCGCGCTGAAGTCGATCCACACGCGCCCGGTGCTGGCGTCGATCGTCGACGCCGCCTCGCGCCACGCGCTGTGGCCCGAGCTGCTGCTGCTGCTGCCGCTGCTCCCCGCCGCGGCGCGCCGCCGCGTCGCCGCGCTCGGGACCGGCTTCGGGCGGCCCGTCCTGGCGCAGATCGTCGGCGCTGCGCACGAGCAGAGCTTGTGGGGCCCGCTGCTGCAGTTCGCTGCCGAGCTCGAGCGCCGCACGCAGGTGCTGATCGCCAAGCTGCTCGCGGCGGTCGCCGACGACATCCTCGACGCGATGCTCGACGCCGTCTGGGAGGAGCGCCTGGAGCCGGAGCTCGCGCACCTCGCGTCGCTGCTGACGAGCGACGAGATGCGCTCCTTCTCCGAGCGGCTCGTGGCGCGCGGCGGCGAGGAGTTCGTCGCCGCGCTGCGCGAGGCCGCCGAGGCGCGCGAGCTCGCCGACCTCAGCGAGGCGCTCGCCGCGGCGTAGCGGTTTGAGCCAGCACGAACGGGCGCATGCCAGGTTGCCCGCTGGGTATGCTCGAACGCATGGCACCGTCTCCGCAGATGCAGTCCGCGTGCGACGCCTACGGGCCCGTCGGGCGGTCGGAGTGGATGGACATCGACTGGCAGCAGCACTTGCGCTGGGTCCGCGTCGAGGAGCGCTGGATGAACCTCGTCGACATCGGCGAGGGCCCTGTCGTCCTGATGGTCCACGGCCTCTCCGGCTCATGGCAGAACTGGCTTGAGAACATCCCCTACTTCGCCCGCGACCACCGCGTCATCGCGGTCGACCTGCCCGGGTTCGGCGAGTCGGAGATGCCGGCCGAGAAGATCTCGATCTCGCGCTACGCGGACACGATCGACGCGCTGCTCGACGTCCTCGAGATCGACCAGCCGGTGCGCCTCGTCGGCAACTCGATGGGCGGCTTCATCGGCGCCGAGCTGGCGATCCGCTACCCCGCCCGGATCGAGCGGCTCGTGCTCGTCGCGGCGGCCGGCCTCAGCGTCGAAACGATCCGCACGCAGCGCCAGGAGGGGCTGCGCCACCGCGCCGAGAACATCGCGTTCTTCAACATCGGCTGGGTCGCATCGCGCTCGCCGGCGATCACGCGCCGCCCGCGCCTGCGCTCGGCCGTGCTGCTGCTCGTCACGGCGCACCCCGACCGGCTGCCGTCGCCGCTGACCTATGAGCAGGTCAAGGGCTCCGGCAAGCCCGGCTTCTCCGACGCGCTCGAGGCGCTCTGCAACTACCCGATCCGCACACGCCTGACGGAGATCGAGTGTCCGACGTTCATCGTTTGGGGCGACAAGGATCGCCTCGTCCCGCTCAAGGACGCCTCCGTCTTCGAGGAGCTCATCGACGGCGCGCGCAAGGTCATCTACGAGGACACGGGCCATCTCTCGATGCTCGAGCGGCCCGCGCGCTTCAACGCCGACGTCCACGCGTTCCTGCAGGAGCAGCCGGGCGAGCGCAAGCCCGAGGCGGACACCCGCAGCTTCGCGACGTGACCGTGCGCGCGCTTGGCGCGCTGGCGTCGCATCTATCCTTGCACTCGTGGCGACCGCGCAGTCGAGCGTAGAGGCACACCCCCCAGTGCAGGCCTACGGGCCCGCCGGGCGATCGGAGTGGATGGACCTCGACTGGCGCGCGCATCAGCGCTGGGTGCGGGTCGACGGTCGTTGGGTGAACGTCGTCGACATCGGCTCGGGACCGGTCGTGGTCTTCCTGCACGGGCTCGCGGGCTGCTGGCAGAACTGGCTCGAGACGATCCCCGAGCTCGCCCGCGACCATCGCGTGATCGCGTTCGACCTGCCCGGCTTCGGCGCGTCGCAGATGCCGACCGAGACGATCTCGATGCCGGGCTACGCGCGGCTGCTCGACGAGCTCTTCGTCATGCTCGGGATCGACAGCGCCACGCTCGTCGGCAGCTCGATGGGCGGCTTTGTGGCTGCCGAGTTCGCGATCCGCTACGGAGCCCAGGTGCAGCGGCTGTGCCTGTGCTCGCCGGCCGGGCTGAGCATGGAGCACATGCGCAACGAGCGCAACCAGGGCTTCCGCGCGCAGATCGAGAACTACCTCTTCTTCGGCACCGGCTGGCTGGCCTCGAAGTCCGATCGCGTCGTGCGCTCCGAGCGGATGCGCCACGCGCTGCTGATGCTCGTCGCGGCGTACCCCGAGCGGCTGCCGAGCCCGCTCGTCGTCGAGCAGGTCCGCGGCGCCGGCAAGCCGGGCTTCGCCGATGCGCTCGACGCGATGACGTGCTATCCGATCCGCGACCGCCTCGGCGAGATCGCCTGCCCGACGCTGGTCGTGTGGGGCGAGCTCGACCGCCTGGTCCCGCTGCGCGACGCCGGAGAGTTCGAGTGGCTGATCCCGCACGCGCGCAAGATCGTCTACGAGGACACGGGGCACCTCGTCATGCTCGAGCGCCCGGCGCGCTTCAACGCCGATCTGCGTGCGTTCCTCGAGGAGCGCACGGGTCCGCAGAGGCCCTGGCCGGGGATGCGCACATCGTCGCGGTGAGCGGTTGGCGGCGCGGGGCGCCGCGGTCTGCTTCGGGTCGCCGGGACGTGCCGAGTACGCTGGATCGCGTGGAGTCGACAAGCGCAGGCGAGCTCGTGAAGGTCACCGGTGAGCGCGGGCCCGCGCTCGACGGGATCGTGTTCGACACGCCCAGCAGGACGAAGGTCGTCGTCGCGGTGCTGGAGGCGGGGCGGGGCCCGGTCATGCGTACCGTGCATCCGGACGCGCTCGGCGAGCGCGCCGAGGCCGGCCCGCACGACCACGCGCTGCGCCTGCTCGTGCGCCGCACGCCGGCGCCGGTGCGCGGCGGCGCCCGCGGCGGATCGGGCCCGGGACGCGGCAGCGCCGGTCACTCGCGCGGCGCCGCGCATCGCACGACCGGCCGGTAGGTCGCATGAGGTGACGGTGGCAGCGCCAGCCTCAGTCACGGGGCGCTGACCGCGTCCCACGGAAAGGAGAGTGGGACGCCGGTCGAGCGTGGACGGGCTACTTATGTGTCGGTGGGGCGGCGACTGCTGAGAGAGAGACGGTCACCGGGCCGTCTGCGGTGGAGAGGCTCATGTCGTCAGGCGGGTCCGCCACGACCGCACTGGCGAAGTTCTGCTTCGGCGTCAGCGTCGTGCGATCTCCATTCCTGGTCTTGAGGATTGCTTCGGACACACCGTCGGGGAGCAGTGCCGAGACCAGGTAGCCGTTGTCGACGATGGTCACGTCCACCATTGGCGTCTTCGGGTTGGTGGCGACGGCGTGCGTCGAGCATGTGCTGCTGGAGTACTTGCTGGCGCTGGTCTGCATGCACACGTACTTCGGTCCTACGGCGACGATCGTGCGATGGTCGGGGGTGTCGGCAACCTCGGCGGCGAACGGCAGCAGTTGAGCGCCGGTCGCGGATTCCCCAGGGCGGTTGTCGAGGTTGCGCTGGATCGCCGCCGTGTCGGCCGGTGACGCGAGCGGCGCGCTGGAGAGTGCTGAGAGGCCAGCGTGTATCGGCTGGCTGGGGGCGGCACTCACCGACGGTCCGGGCTCGTTCAGCGTGGTCGCGGCCGCGGCGACGCCGCCGGTGAGGCCGACGGCGATGATCGCGATCGCGCCTTGGCGAATTCGCCGGCGTTTGCGATGACGTGGCGCAGCCGCGGACAACCGCTCGCCCGCCTCGATGAGCTGGCTATCGAAACGATCCAATACGTCGGTCATGCCTGTGCCTCCAGCATCTTCCGCAGTCGGCGCAGGCCACGGCTCACGCGCTGGCGTACGACCATCTGGGAAGTTCGTGTGTCGTTGGCGATTTCGGAGTAGTCGCGGTCGTCGACGATGTGGGCACGTACCGCCTCGCGCTGATCTGCGGGCAGTCGCTCGAGCAGTTCGAGTACCCGCCCTTCCTCGGTCAGCGAGTCGATGCGCTGCAGATCGTCGTCGTCGAGGACCAATGGCTGAAGTCCGGCTTCACGTCGTGCTCGCTCGTCCACCAGGCCACGGCGATGTGCGTCGATGAGCTTGTTGCGGGCGATCGCGAACAGCCAAGCGATCGGGAGGTCGGGATCCTCGAAGTCATCGCGGTGGACGGCAACGAGCACAGCGGTGAAGGACTCAGCCATGAGGTCCATGGCAATGTCTCCTCGCCGTGCACGTCGAACGAGGTAGCCCAACAATAGCTCTCGATGACGTCGATAGAAGCACGCGAATGCTTCGGCCTCTCCCGCCCGAGCGGCATGAAGCAACTCGGAATCAGAGCAGCGTTGCAAAGTCGGCATATAGAGCATGACGTGGCGGCCGCCGTTTTGTGACCGCGTCAGCGGCGTCCCTGGCCCAAGCCGAACCACCCCAAGGTCTCGCCGGCGCAGATGGCCTGAACGGCTAGGGGCAGCCCTCGGTCGAGGCCGTCCCATAGATGGTGATCTGGCCCGTACCCCACTCGCAATATACATATGTCTGGTGTCTAAAAACACCATTAAAATGGTGGTGGCAGAGCCCGTGAAGGTCCAGCCTGTCGAGGACGTTTGCCAGCGCGGCAGCTTCTTGGATGCGATGCGGCACATCCGTTTTGGGTGGCGCTTGAGTGGCCCGGGTCATTCGGTCGGTGCTTGTGAGAGTCCTACTCGATCTCACTCACATCGGTGTCAGGGGACGGTGGCCACGATCGCCGGCTCGCGCGCGGCGTCCAGCGGAGCGCCCGCGAGCTGACCGCCGGCGCAGTCGGCGCACGCCACCGCTCGCCGCGGGTTGCGCACGAACGCCAGCCCGAGGATCCCGCCGAGCCCGACGAGCGCCGCGCTGATTCCCATCCCCGTGTGGAACGCCGTGACCGACGCCGCCTCGGTCGCATGTCGCACCCGCGCCGCCTCGCCGGCGGCCAGCCCCGAGACGTCCGCGCGCGCGAGCACGCGATCCTCCGCGCTGCGCACGACCGCGCGGCCGGCCGGCGACAGCGACGCCACGTCGATGCGGTCGTGCAGCGCGCCCGCGAACTGCGACGCGATCACGGCACCGAGCGCCGCGACGCCCAGCAGCCCTGCGGCGCGCGCGATCGCGTTGTTGATGCCCGACGCGATGCCCGCGTGCTGCTCGTCGGCGTCCGACAGCACGGTCGCGGTCAGCGGCGCGACGGTCGCCGACAGCCCGATCGAGAACACGAGCAGCGCAGGGAACAGCTCGGTCCAGTAGTCGACGTCCGCGCCGACGCGCAGCAGCAGCACGAGGCCGCACGCCGCGACCAGCGGCCCGGCGCCCATGAAGTAGCGCGGCCCGATCCGGTCGGCGAGCATCCCCGCGCGCTTGGACAGCGCGAACATGACGATCGTCGTCGGCAGCGTCGCGAACCCCGCCTGCAGCGCGTCGTAGCCGGCGACCTGCTGCAGGAACAGCACGAGGTAGAAGAAGAGGATCGACAGCCCGGCGTACATCGCGAGCGTCTGCAGGTTGCCGGCGGCGAAGTTGCGCCGCTTGAACAGCGCGAGCTCGAGCATCGGGTGCGCCGTCGTCGCCTCGCGCGCGAGGAACAGGCCGAG
>DASXCR010000001.1:0-8985 GCA_036491075.1 Solirubrobacteraceae bacterium | reverse complement strand
GACGATCGGCTTGCCGGTCACGACGCCGGGCACGGTGTAGCCGACCTGCTGGGAGTACGTGTCCATGAACCACGCCATCTCGCGCTCGCCGGTCGCCATGTCGGGCGCCGGGATGTCCTTCTCCGGCCCGATGATCGGGATCAGCTCGGCGGCGTAGCGGCGCGTCAGGCGCTCGAGCTCGCCGACGCTGTAGTCGCCGGGCGTGCAGCGCACGCCGCCCTTCGCGCCGCCGTAGGGCAGCCCGAGCAGCGCGCACTTCCACGTCATCCACATCGCCAGCGCCGCGCACTCACCGAGCGAGACGTCGGGGCCGTAGCGAAAGCCGCCCTTCGTCGGCCCCATCGTCAGCGTGTGCTGGACGCGGTAGCCGGTCAGCGATCGAACCTCGCCGGAGTCCATCCGCACGGGGAAGTTCACGACCAGCGAGCGGCGTGGATCGCCGAGCCGCGCGGCGAACTCCGGGTCGAGCGCCAGCATGTCCGAGGCGCGCCCGAACTGGTCGGTGGCGATGCGGTAGAGCTCCGAGCCCCACTCGCGGCCGGGCGCGACGTCGTCGGTCTCGTCGTCGATCTGGGTGGCCATCGCGCGGGACCGTACCGCGCGGCACGGGCGCGGCGGCGCGCCCTACGCGGCGCCGACGCTGCCCCTGCCGTTCGTGATCGCGTCGACGAGGCCGTAGCGGACGGCCTCCTCGGGCGTCATGAAGCGGTCGCGGTCGGAGTCGTCGTGGATCTCCTGCGCCGTGCGGCCGGTGTGCTTGGCGTACAGCACCTCCAACTGCGCGCGCAGGGCGAGCGTCTCGCGGGCGTGGATCTCGATGTCCGAGGACTGGCCCTGGAAGCCGCCGGTCGGCTGGTGGATCAGCATGCGCCCGTTGGGCAGCGTCTGGCGCTTGCCGGGCGCCCCGGCGGCCAGGATCAGCGCGCCCATCGACATCGCGATCCCGCAGCAGATCGTCTGCACGTCTGGTGCCACGTGCTGCATCGTGTCGTAGATCGCGAGGCCGGCGTAGACGACGCCGCCCGGGCAGTTGACGTAGAGCTGGATGTCGCGGTCGGGGTCGGAGGCCTCGAGGTGCAGAAGCTGCGCGACGACGAGGTTCGCGACCTCGTCGTCGATCGCCTGGCCGAGGAAGACGATGCGCTCGTTGAGCAGGCGGCTGTAGATGTCGAACGAGCGCTCGCCGCGCCCGTCCTGCTGGACGACCATCGGTACGAGTGGCATGATCGGCTCCTCTCTGGATTGCGCAACTTGATGGTTGCGCGTCGCTTCGCCAGCAAGGTAGCATGTGGCGCAACCGTTCAGTTGCACGTACCGATCCGAGGGAGCCCGACCATGGACGTCAGCCGCGAGATCATCCTGCCCGTCGATCGCGACACCGCCTGGGAGGCCGTCACCGACCTCGACCGCTGGCTCACGGCGGACGGGGGCTGCACGCTCGAGCTCGAGCCCGGCGCCGACGGCGAGCTCACGCTGCCCAGCGGCGAGACGCGCTGGGCGACGGTCGAGTCCGTCGAGGAGGGCGAGCTGCTCGCGTTCTGGTGGCACGCCCCCGACGCGCTCGCGACGCTCGTCGAGGTCACGCTCATCGACGCGGTCGCAGGAACGCGGGTCGTCGTCGTCGAGCGCGGCTACGCGAGCCAGCCCGTCTGCGGCTCGCCGTGGGCCGGCGGCGCCTGGAGCGGCCCGCGCGCGCAGAGCTCCGCCGCCGCGACCGCCTCGCCGAGCTACCCGATGGGCAGCGCGTGGGTCGTCAGCGCGCTGGAGTGGGAGCCCGCACTCGCGCGGCTGCACGACGCCTGCGATCTCGTCGCGGCGTAGGAGTGGATTACCAGCAGCCCACGTTCGCTGGCGGTGCAGCCGCGCCCCCGCCTGCCGGTGCGCGACCGGCGCAGCCGCAGCGCGGAGTGATTGACGAAGCGCGCGAGCAGGCGATCTTCGCTGCCCTCGCCGACCCGACGCGCCGCGCCGTACTGCGTACCGTTGCCACGGGCGAGGCCGACACCGCGACCGAGATCGCGGCGCGGCTGCCGATCAGCCGTCAGGCCGTCGCAAAGCACCTCGCGCAGCTGGAGCGCGCGCAGCTCGTCGGCGCGCGCCGCGCCGGTCGCGAGACGCGCTTCGAGGCCACCCCCGCCCCGCTGACCGACGCGATCGCGTGGATGACCGAGGTCGGCTCGCAGTGGGACGCCCGCCTCGCCGCGCTCGGCAAGGCGGTCCGTCGCGGCTGACCGCGGGCGAGCCGGCACCCGCCTGGGGGCCGGCCTCGTCGCGGCCGGCAAGCGGTCCGTCGCGCTGTCCCCCGAGGCAGCCGCAGCGGGAGGAGCCGGCCCTCGCCGCGGTCGTGGCGTCACGTGACCGGCGTCCGGTCACCCTTCGCCACAACCGCCGCGCCGACAGCAGCTATGCCGGCGCCAGCCGCCCCTCGAGCGCGTCGAGCTGGACGGCGATCTCGTCCGGCAGGTCATCGCCGAACTTGGCCAGGAACTCGCGCATCTGCGGGAGTTGCTCGCGTAGGGCGTCGAGGTCGACGGCCAGCACCTCGGCCAGGTCCTCGTCGGACATGTCCAGGCCCGTCGTGTCGATCGCGCCCTCCGTCGGCACCAGGCCCAGCGGACCCTCGACGGCCTCCGCCGTGCCGGCACAGCGCTCGAAGACCCACTTCAGCACGCGCGAGTTCTCGCCGAAGCCGGGCCACAGGAAGTTGCCGTCGGCGTCCTTGCGAAACCAGTTGACGTAGAACATCTTCGGCAGCTCGGCGCCGTCGACCTTGCCCATGTCGAGCCAGTGCGCGAAGTAGTCGGCCATGTTGTAGCCGCAGAACGGCAGCATCGCGAACGGGTCGAAGCGCAGCTGGCCGAGGCCACCCGCCGCCGCGGCCGTCATCTCCGAGCTCATCGTCGCGCCCAGGAACACGCCGTGCTCCCAGTCGGTCGCCTCGGTCACGAGCGGCACGACCGTCGCGCGGCGGCCGCCGAACAGCATCGCGTCGACGGCCACGCCCTTGGGGTCCTCCCACTCGGGCGCGATCGCCGGGTCCTGCGACGCCGGCGTCGTGAAGCGGCCGTTCGGGTGCGCGGCCGGGGTCTCCGAATCCGGCGTCCAGTCCTTGCCCTTCCAGTCGATGACGTGCGCGGGCTTGTCCTTCGTCATGCCCTCCCACCACACGTCGCCGTCGTCGGTCAGCGCGCAGTTGGCGAACAGCGTGTTCTCCGCGACGGTCGCCATCGCGTTGGGATTCGTCTTCTCGCCCGTTCCCGGCGCGACGCCGAAGAAGCCGGCCTCCGGGTTGATCGCGTAGAGCCTGCCGTCGTCGCCGAACTTCATCCAGGCGATGTCGTCGCCGATCGTCTCTACGGTCCAGCCCTCGAGCGTCGGGATCAGCATCGCGAGATTCGTCTTGCCGCAGGCGCTCGGGAAGGCGCCGGTGACGACCTTGACCTCGCCGGAGGGCGAGGTCAGCTTGAGGATCAGCATGTGCTCGGCCATCCAGCCCTCGTCGCGCGCCATGACGGAGGCGATCCGCAGCGCGAAGCACTTCTTGCCGAGCAGCGCGTTGCCGCCGTAGCCCGACCCGTACGACCAGATCTCGCGCGTCTCGGGGAAGTGGACGATGTACTTGTTCTCGGCGTTGCACGGCCACGGCACGTCCTGCACGCCCGCGGTGAGCGGCATGCCGACCGAATGCACGCACGGGACGAACTCGCCGTCGGCGCCGAGCACGTCGAGGGCGCCCTGGCCCATGCGGGTCATGATCCGCATGTTCGCGACGACGCACGCGCTGTCGGTCAGCTCGACGCCGATGTGGGCGATCGGCGAGCCGAGCGGGCCCATCGAGAACGGCACGACGTACATCGTGCGCCCCTCCATGCAGCCGTCGAAGAGGCCATGGAGCTTCTCGCGCATCTCGGCGGGGTCGGTCCAGTTGTTCGTCGGACCCGCGTCGTGCTCGTCCTGCGAGCAGATGAAGGTGCGATCCTCGACACGCGCGACATCGCCCGGATCGGAGCGCGCGAGGTAGGAGTTCGGGCGCTTGGCGTCGGCCAGGCGGTGGAACGTGCCCGCATCGACGAGCTGCTGGGCGAGGCTGTCGTACTCCTCGGCCGTGCCGTCGCACCAGTGGATCTGCTTGGGCTTGGTCAGGGCCGCGATCTCCTCGACCCAGGCAAGCAGCTTCTCGTTCGTCGTCGGCGCCGTCGTCTGGCTCACGCGTTGCTCCTCGGTCTCAGTTCGATTACAGCGATTCTCCCGCAAATCCGAGCGCGACCACCGCATGGTCGCGCGGGTGGCCCCGCGGCGTCAGCTTTCGGACGCCGGTGGCGCGCCGGGACGCGCTGCGCAACTTCCACCGCCGTGACCGGGTTTGTGCTGCAGAGAGGCGCGTTCGCACCGCAGGGGCGATGTGCGGCGCCCTCGAGCGCGCCGGTAGCGCCCCGCCACCGCGCAGCCTCGGCCGGCACCCCCCGGCCGGGAGTCGCACGTCCCCGAAGAGAGAGGTTCTCCCATCATGCACGCACACAACGACAGCCCCGACCAGCCAGACGAACGCGGTTCACGCGGGCGCTTCGCCGCGATCCGCGGCAAGGGTCCACGCACGCGCAACGTCGTGCTGGCGACCGGCATCCTCGTCATCGGCCTCACGTCCGTCGGCGTCGCCGCCACCGGCAGCCCGCTGCTGCAGGGCAAGCGCAACGGCACGACCACCCGCGAGACCGAGATCGTCGGCAACCTCGCGTCCTCGACAGGCCTGACCGGCGGCTACACGACGCGCCAGTCCAACCTCTCCTCAAGCGGCGGCGGCGCCGTCTACGGCTGCCGCTCGCAGGCCGGCGGATCGCTCGCGACGCCGACCCCGCAGAACCCGTGCATCCGCGCGAACAACCTCTCCAAGGGGCTCGCGTTCGAGTTCAACGCGACGCTCGGCGACGCCGCCGGCACGATCACCGTCGGCTCCGGCGGCGACACGAAGAAGCCGTTCGTGACGAACGCGACGGGCGTCGCGACCGGCCTGAACGCCGACCGCGTCGACAACCTCGACGCGTCCGGGATCGTCTCGGCCGCCCGCACCGGCCTCGCCTCGCTCGCGCCGTTCGCACAGGTCAAGTCCGACGGCACGCTGGGCCAGACGCGTGGCCTGCCCGCCACCGGCGCGATCTCGCACACCGCCGACTCCGGCAACTACGCGATCACGTTCACGGGCGACCTCAGCAAGTGTGCGCTGTCGGCGACGATCACCGGCGCGACGTTCGGCCAGATCAGCGCCGACCCGGCCGCGCCCGCGAGCGCCAACACGGTCGTCACGGTTCACACGGCGAACTCGGCCGGCGCCGCGGCCGACCGCGCGTTCGACGTCACGGCGACCTGCTGACCATCGCGCGACACCAACCGAGCTGACCGAGGGGGCGCCGACCGGCGCCCCCTTCGTCGTTCAGCCCGGATATCAGTCCTGTTGCGGCGTGCCGTGCTCGCGCCGCGGCACGAGGACGAGCCGCTTGAACTCCGCGACCAGCACGCCGTCCTGGTTGAGGACGCGCGTGTGCACGCGGACCGTCCCGCGGTCGAGCTTCGTGCGCGACTCGCGCTTCTCCAGCACCTCGGTCTCGCAGAACAGCGTGTCGCCGTGGAAGACCGGCGCCGGGTGCTTGAGCTCCTCGGTCTGCAGGTTGGCGATCGCCTTGCCGCTGATGTCCGAGACGCTCATGCCGAGCGCGAGCGAGTAGACCATCGGCCCGACGACGACGTTGCGCCCTTGCTGCGACTGCGCCGCGTAGATGTCGTTGACGTGCAGCGGATGGTGGTTCATCGTCAGCAGGCAGAAGAGGTGGTCCTCGGTCTCCGTGACGGTCTTTGCCGGCCAGTGCTTGTAGACCGCGCCGATCTCGAACTCCTCGAGGTAACGGCCGTAGGGGTGCGCTCCGGACGCCTCGCGCTCAGCCTGGTCGGTCGTGAAGTCGGTCATGCAGATGATCTCCTTGAGAGTCAGGAAGCCGGCGCATCATGACGCAACGAGCTGGTGCGACCGCCGGCGCGGCCAGAGACGAGACGACGGCGAGCGGACGACAGCGAGCCGGCGACCGACGAGCGTCAGGAGGCGTCGAGCTCGCGGCGGCGCAGGCGCACGAGGTCGCGCTTGGCCTCGAGCTCGCGCTCGAGCTCGTCGAGCTGCTCGCGCCGGCGGTGCACGAGCGCGAGCTGGTTGGAGATGTGCGTTGCGATCTCGGCGAGGATCTGCCCGCGACGCTCGCGCGACGGGTCGCCCTCGTGCCACTCCGCGCGCAGCGCGCCGCGCGCCTCCTCGGCCTCGATGACGCCGCGCAGCTCGTCCAGCGACAGTCCGAGCAGGTCCTTCAGGCGCAGCAGCTCGAGCAGGCGCTCGACGTCGGCCTCGCCGTAGAGCCGGTGCTGGCCGGCGTCGCGCTCGGGCGCGTCGGGCAGCAGCCCGAACTCCTCGTAGTAGCGGATCGTGCGCGGCGTCGTGCCCGCCCGCTTGGCGAGCTCGCCGATGCGCAGGCCGCGCGCGACGGGCGGCGGGGCTGTGCTCACGCCGTGCGGCCCTCGGCCACCGGCGGTCGCGGCGGGCGCTCGGCGGCGAGCTCGGTCGGCTCGCTGACGTGGGCCGGTCGCATCATGCAGACGATGGCGCCGACGACGGACGTGATGGCGAGCACCCACAGCGCCGTATGCATGTTGTGGATGAAGGGGGCGAGGCGCGCGTCCGACAGGCCCGACGCGAGGCCGGAGAAGATCTGCAGCAGCACGTCGCGCGGGACCGCGTTCGTGATGACGGCGAGCACGAACGCGATCGAGAGGACGGCGCCGGTGTTCTGCAGCATCATCCGCGCCCCGGCGGCGATCCCGCGGCGGTGCGCGGGCACGACGCCCATCATCGCGGCGGTGTTCGGCGAGTTGAACATGCCCGAGCCGATGCCGACGATCGTCAGCCAGACCATGCCCTGCCAGTACGGCGTGTGGACCCCGAGCGTCGTCATCAGCGCAAGCCCGATCGCGCTGACGATCATCCCGCCGGCCGCCAGCGCGCGCGAGCCGTGGCGATCGGCATAGATCCCGGCCAGCGGCGACGACACGAGCATCCCGAGCGCGAGCGGCGCGAGCTTGATGCCGGCCGTGATCGGGTCGTCGCCCTCCGCACCCTGGTAGTAGAAGACGAAGACGAACATCAGCGCGAAGCGCGACAGGCCGTTGATGAACGCGGCGCCCGCGGCCGCCCCGAAGAGGCGGTTGCGGAAGATCGACAGGTCGAGCATCGGCGCGCGGCTGCGCGCCTCGATGAGCACGAACGTCGGCAGCAGGATCACCGCGGCGACGATCCCGCCGATCACGATCGGGTCGTTCCAGCTCGTGATCCCGCCGCGCGAGATGCCGAGCACGAGCCCGGTCAGGCCGACGACGAACGTGAGCGTGCCGGGGACGTCCAGGCCGCGAACCGCGTCGGGCTTGGCGAGCTCGCGCAGGATCAGCATGCCCCACGCCGCGCCCGCGAGCCCGAACGGGACGTTGAACCAGAACACCCACGGCCAGGAGATCGAGACGAGCGCGCCGCCGAGCACCGGGCCGAGCACGAGCCCGACGGCCGCGACCATCGTGTTCGTCCCCATCGCCACGCCGAGCTGCTCGCGCGGGAACGCGTCGGTGACGAGCGCCGACGCGTTCGCGAACAGGAAGGCGCCTCCGACGCCCTGGAGGATGCGCCAGAGGATGAGCTGGGTCGCGTCGGCGGCGAAGCCGGCGCCGAGCGAGGCGAGCGCGAAGATCACGAAGCCGCCGACATAGGCGCGCTTGCGACCGAAGAGGTCCGACAGGCGGCCCGCCGTGAGCACGAGCACGGTCGAGGCGATCATGTACGAGAGGATCACCCAGACGAGCTCGAGCACCCCGACGTGCAGGGCCCGCTCGAGGTCCGGCAGCGCGATGATGAGCGTGCCGGAGTTGATCGTCGCGAGCAGCATCCCGAGGCTCGTGCACGACAGCGCCCACCACTTGTAGTGCTTGTGGTCCGAGCCGACGCCGAGGCGTCGGGGGGCGCGGGCTGCCGGCTGCGTGGGTGGAGACTGAATCGACATCTTACGTGCACGTAAGGTTAGCACCGGCGGAGCACGTACTCGCGCGGCGGATGTCGAATCGGCCGCAGATCAGCCGCGCGCCTGCCATAGCTCGTAGTACAGGCCGCCCTGCGCGAGCAGCTCGTCGTGCGTGCCCTGCTCGCGCACGCGCCCGAGCTCGAGGACGACGATCTTGTCGGCGTGGCGCACGCTCGCCAGGCGGTGGGCGATGAGCACGGTCGTGCGCCGCACGCTCGTCTGCGACAGCAGGTCGCGCATCCGCGCCTCGGTGCTGTTGTCGAGCTGCGACGTCGCCTCGTCGAGCAGCAGGATCGGCGACTCCTTGACGATCGCGCGGGCGATCCCCGCGCGCTGGCGCTGGCCGCCGGACAGCCGCCCGCCGCGCTCGCCGACGGTCGACTCCGAGCCCGCGCGCAAGGTCATCGCGACGTCGTCGAGCTGGGCGATCGCCATCGCCCCCGCGACGTCTTCGTCCGCGGCGTCACGCCGGCCGTAGCGGAGGTTCGCCTCGAGCGTGTCGTCGAAGAGATAGATGTCCTGGCTCACGAGCGCGATCGCATGCCTCACGTCGCGCATGTCGAGCTCGCGGATGTCCCGACCGTCGAGCAGCACGCGCCCGCCGTCGGGGTAGTAGAAGCCGAGCAGCAGCCACAGCAGCGTGCTCTTGCCCGAACCGGTCGGACCGACGATTCCGACCGTGCTGCCGGCATCGATCCGCAGCGAGACATCGTGCAGGACGGGCTGTTCGGGGTCATAGCCGAACGACACGTCGTCGAGCACGATCTCGCCGCGAACGCTCGCCGTCTCCAGACGCGTCGAGCCACCACCGTAGCGGGGCTCGGTCTCGAGCAGGTCGAGCAGGGACGTGGCCGCGGCCTTACCCCCGTAGTAGGGATCGGACAGC